>JBQCFF010000293.1:0-10540 GCA_051959485.1 Devosia sp.
GGCTCCACCGGGTCGAGGCCGATGGCGTCGACGTTGCTGCGCAGCTGGTCCGGGCGGGTCACGCCGGCGATGATGGTCGAGACGGCGGGCTGGTCGAGAATCCACCGGAGCGCGAACTGGCTGAGCGGCACGTTGCCCGGCGCCATCTGCTTCAGCTGGTCGGCGAGCCCCACGCCGGTCTCGAACGGCAGCCCCGAGAAGGTCTCGCCGACGTTGAACTTCTCGCCGTTGGCGTTGAAGTTGCGGTGGTCGGTGGAGGCGAACTTCGTGTCCCGCGTCCACTTGCCCGACAGCAGCCCGGAGGCGAGCGGCAGGCGGACGATGATGCCGACATTGCGCTGCTGCGCGGTCGGGAACACCTCGGTGATGTAGTCCTGCCGGAACAGGTTGAAGATGATCTGCAGCGTCGTGCAGCCATCCGCCCGCATGGCGGTGAGCGCTTCCTCGGTGCTTTCGACGCTGGCGCCCCAGTGCCGCATCATGCCGGCATCGCGAAGGTCGTCCATGATGTTGAAGATTTCGCCGTCGTTCAGCACCTCGGGCGGAACGGTGTGGAGCTGGGCGAGGTCCAGCGTCTCGACGCCGAGCCGCTTCAGCGAGCCGGCGAGGCTCTCCTTCACCGCCGCCTTGTTGAAGCCGGTGCGGTTGGGGAAGATGTCGCCGTTGCGACCGAGCTTGGTGGCGACGAAGACGCCTGCCTTGTCCTTGTAGGCCCCGATGCGGCGCTCCGACTGGCCGCCGCCATAGACGTCAGCGGTATCCCAGAAGTTCACGTCGAGCGAGCGCGCCGTCTTCAGAATCTCGTTGGCCGACTCGTCGCTGACCGGCCCGAAGCTCTCGCCCAGCTGCCAGGTGCCCAGCCCGATCTCCGAAACCTCGTAGCCGGTCTTGCCCAGTTTGCGCGTGTTCATCGTGTCACTCCCGTGTTGTGGCCTGGGTTCTAGCCAACGGGGAGTGCAACGGGAAGGCCGACTAATGGCGCTCCTTGGTGGTGTGGAACACGAGCTTGGGGTAGTCGCGCTCGGCGCGGCCGAGCCACCACTGCGACTGCGCGAGGTAGACCGGGTCGCCGTACTTGTCCTCGGCCATTTCGAGCTTGTTGGCCGAAATGAAGCGCTCGAGTTCCTTCTTGTCGTCGCTGGAAATCCAGCGGGCGAGCTCGAAGTTGATCGCCTCGAAGCTGATCGGCACGTGGTACTCCGCCTCGATGCGGCTCTGCAGCACCTCGAGCTGCAGCTGGCCGACCACGCCGACGATGTAGTCGGCGCCGATCATGCGGCGGAAGATCTGCGCCACGCCCTCTTCGGCGAGGTCGCTGAGCGCCTTGGCGAGCTGCTTGGCCTTCATCGGGTCGGCGAGCCGGACGCGGCGGATGATTTCCGGCGCGAAGTTGGGGATGCCGGTGACCTTGATGTTGGCGCCCTCGGTGAGCGTATCGCCGACCGACAGGGCCCCGTGGTTGGGGATGCCGACGATGTCGCCCGCCACCGCCTCGTCGGCAATCTCGCGATCGTGGCCGAAGAAGAACATCGGGTTCGAGACGGCCATGTCCTTGCCGGTGCGCACGTTCCTGAGTCGCATGCCGCGGCGGAAGGTGCCGGAGCTCAGCCGCACGAAGGCGATGCGGTCGCGGTGGTTCTGGTCCATGTTGGCCTGCACCTTGAACACGAAGCCCGACACCTTCGGGTCATCCGGTTCGATCGGCCTGGGTTCGGCCGGCTGCGGCCGCGGCCTGGGCGCCCAGGTGCCGAGCGCCGTCAGCATTTCCAGCACGCTCACCGACTTCAGCGCCGAACCGAAGATCACCGGCGTCAGATGGCCGGCGAGGTAGATCTCGTGGTCGAACTCGGGGAAGCCGGCGCGCGCCAGCTCGAGGTTCTCGAGGCTGGCCATGATCACCGGATCGGCGGCGAACTCGTTGTCGCGGCTGAGGTCGTCGACGTTGCTGAACGTCTTCCACACCTCGCCGCTGGGGCGCTTCACCACCCCGGCGGTGAGGTCCACCGTGCCCCGGAAGTCGACGCCGCCGCCCAGCGGCCACACCACCGGCGAGACGTCGAGCGCCAGGGTGGAGGCGATCTCGTCCAGGATGTCGACCGGGTCCTTGCCCTCGCGGTCGACCTTGTTGGCAAAGGTGATGATCGGGATGTCGCGCAGCCGGCAGACCTCGAACAGCTTCAGCGTCTGCGCCTCGATGCCCTTGGCGACGTCGATCACCATGATCGCCGCGTCGACGGCGGTGAGCGTCCGGTAGGTGTCCTCGGAGAAGTCGGAGTGGCCGGGAGTGTCGAGCAGGTTGAAGGTCAGCCCCAGGTGCTCGAAGGTCATCACCGAGGAGGTGATCGAAATGCCGCGCTGGCGCTCGATCTCCATCCAGTCCGACCGGGTGGCGCGCTGGTTGGCGCGATGGCGCACCTGCCCCGCCTGCTGGATGGCGCCCGATGCCGCCAGCAGCCGTTCGGTGAGCGTGGTCTTGCCCGCGTCCGGGTGCGAGATGATCGCGAAGGTGCGGCGCGTCTGGTAGGGCAGGAGTTTGGTGGCCGCGGCCGGAGTGTGGACGTTCATTGGCGATCGCGAAGAGGAAGGAAGCCGCGATATAGTGGTTTGCGGGCGCGATTGCAAAAAGCGCCGCAGAAAAAAGAAGGGCCGCCCGGAGGCGACCCTTCCCGATTTCGCGGTCTTCGAAGCAGTCACTGCCCCGTTGGGGGCGAGGTGCCTTCGATCAGGCCAGAGGCTGCTCCGAGCTAACGGAGACTCCAAGACCCTTCGAAACCGACGATTTCTGATGAGACACTTGGACCACCTCCTTTGCGTTGTTGACGATGCGCCCAACGTGGTCGCGTTCGCCAACCTTGGCAAGGGGCAATATCAGGTTGCCGCGGGCAGTGGTGGAAAAGGCACGGCCCGCCGTGATATCCGACGGGCCGTATGAAGCGCGCCACGCCGCTGGCGCGCTGCTTTTCGGACGCTGGCTTAGAACTTGAAGTTCACGCCGGCGGTAACCGCATGAGTCGTGAGGTCGAGGTCGCTGGTGCCACCCCCATCCAGGTCATAGGTGGCCTGGCCGTAGTCGGAGTAGCGGTACTGCAGATCGAGCGAAATCTGCTCGGTCGCGGCGACTTCCACACCACCACCAGCAGTCCAGCCGATATGCACCTGGGTGTTGTCGGTCCCGCCCTGGCTTACTGTAGCGCCGGCAACCGCGAGGCCGCCCGTGAGGTACGGCATGAAGGCGCCGGCGTCGTAACCTGCGCGGGCGCGCAGCGAGCTGGTCCAGTTGACGTCGAAGTCGACACCGCTCGGCGTAGCATCGCTGTTGAAGCCGCCGATACCCGACCAAGCCACATCGCCCGCAGCACCAAGCACCAGACCCCCGCCGACCGAGAAGTTGGCACCGAGGGTGGCGCCGAGAGTCCAGCCGGAGAGGTCGGTTTCGTCGGTTGCGCCATTGAGGATGTTACCGTCCTCGTCGGTCAGCGTGCCCCAGCCGTAGCCGGCGAAGGCGCCGACATAGGCGCCGTCCCAGCCGCCGGTGCTGCTGCTGCCGCTGAAACCGCCGCCGTAGCTCGGGGCCGGCTGGTTGATCAGCAGGTCAGCCGCCGAGGCCGCCGAAGCGGACACGAAAGTGGCGGCGCCCGCGATGATGAGGAGAGAGATACGGTTCATGAGTGCCTCCAAGGAACACGTTACAAAGCCTTGTGTGAGGTGATGAATCCCCTCCAAATGCGAATAAATCCTTTACGCCGCGGTTACCTTTCCCGCTCGTGAACGTGCCCCGTGGGGTGTTGCAGCGTGAAACGCCCGGCCCGCAAGGCTCACGCGCGTTAAGGGTTTGCTAACCAGCCGGAATGAAGGCCGGCGCCCTTCCCCATCGCCTGGTGCCGTACGCGTGCGGGCAACGGAAAACCCCGCCCGGCAATGCCGGACGGGGCTGTAACAGGCTTGGCTTCCTGTCTGGTCGCTGGAAGCGATCAGAAGCGGAAGTTCACGCCGGCCGTGACCGCATTCGAGGTCAGGCTGAGGTCAGCGTCGCCACCGGTGAGGGCATAGGTCTGCGTGCCGTAATCGGTGAAGCGGTACTGCAGGTCGAGCGACACGTTGTCGGCAACGGCGAACTCGACGCCAGCACCGGCAGTCCAGCCGATGTGGGTGGCATCGGCGGTCTCGGTGCCGTCATCAGCGGTGGCGTTGGCGAAGGCAAGACCGGCAGTGACGTACGGCAGGAAGGCGCCGCCGTCGAAGCCGAGCCGGCCACGAACGCTACCCGACCAGTTCACGTCGTAGGTGAAGCCGGCGGTGGTATCTTCGCCGCTGGCGTTGTCCCAGGCGATATCGGCAACGATACCGGCAACAATGGCCTCGGAGACGGTGAAGTCGGCGCCGGCCGCGATGCCGACCTTCCAGCCGTTCACGTCGAGTTCGTCGTCAGGAAGACCGAGGAAGGGAGTGTCGGTCTCGTCCGAGAGCGTGCCCCAGCCGTAGCCGGCGAACGCACCGATATAGGCGCCGTCCCAGTTACCACCGGTGCTGACGACCGGGGCGACCACCGGGGCGGTGTTCACGATGAGGTCAGCCGCCTGGCTGGCCGAAGCGAAACCAAGCGTCGCCACGCCGGCGAGCAGGGTGATGGTGATGCGATTCATAGAGTGCCTCCATATAGAGCGAGCCGAAACCTAAAGCCCCAAACGCTGAAGGTCCACTTACCGACGCCCAATTGTGAGCGGGTTTCGGCCACCTGTAGGATGGGTGTTGCAAGCATGCATCTGCGACAAACCGCCGGAGTCGCGGAAACGCCCGGATTTCCGGCAGTTTCCGGCAATGAAGTCGCTCAGCGCAGCGCTCGTTGACTACAAATTTGCTTTAGCGTGGAACTCATCATACGGTTGCCATATTCAGGTCATCCCCGCCGTGTTCGCGTCACAATTCATGTATTACTAACAAGAAGTATCGGTGTTTCAAGATTTTACTTTGGCGGCTGCGGGCGAACGACACGCCTGGAAGCAACAATAATTGTCATCGCCACAGTTTAGCGACTTCAGGGACCAAAGAAAGTTGACGGCACTCAAGAGCGAGCCAAGACTTTCGCGGTCGCCGCATGCAGGCGGGACCTCCGGATGCATGTGCTTGTGAGCAATGTAGCTGACGCCAGGACGCGATACAGGACAGGGGGCCGGTTCTTTGGCAATCGGGAGGCTGCGGCCCGAACGCGATCCGAGTTCTATTGGCTGCCGCCAAGCGCCCGTTACACCCGACTCAAATTGGCGGCGGAAAACACATGGCCGGCAACGCACCACTGCGTTGCCGGCCACGTTTTCAGAAGGAACTACCTCTGGCGTGACTTAGAAATGCCAGTTGAGGCCGAGACGGATCTGGTTGGTGGTCAGGTGGATGGTCGGCGGAATGCCGCCGGTGTCGTATTCCTGCTCGCCCAGATCGGCGAAGAGGTACTCGAGGTTGATGGAGACGCTGTCGGTTGCGGCGAACTCAACGCCGGCACCCGCGGTCCAACCAACGTGCGTCTGGGAATCCGTGTCGAATGACTCGGCGTCGCGAGTAGCACCGGCAACAGCAAGACCAGCGGTCAGATACGGCATGAAGGCGCCGCCATCGAAGCCGACCTTACCACGCAACGTGGCCATCCAGTCGATCGTGTGCGAGATGGTGCTGATGGGGAAATCATCCTCACCGCTGATGTTCGACCAAGCCGCATCACCCACCACGCCGAGAACGAGGCCGCTACCAACCGTGAAGTTGGCACCAACCGCGGCGCCGAGAAGCCAGCCGGTGAGGTCAAGGTCATTGCCGGGATCCAGCGAGGTGTGGTCCGCAGTGCCGTTGGCCCAGCCGGCGAACACACCGACATAGGGGCCATCCCAGTTGCCTGCTACGCTGACGACACCGGGGGTAACAACCGGGGCTTCAACGATCAGGTCGGCGGCGTATGAAGAAGAAGCGAAACCGAGCAGGGCGACACCGCCGAGCAGGGCGACAGTTAGGCGAGTCATGGATTGCCTCCTATGCAGTCATCTTCTTCACTTTACCCGCCGACTTACTTGCATGCGAGCCATTTTGGCGTATTCAGGCCGCATTCTCGTCAATATGACGACCTGTGTTGCAGGAATGCACCGTTCCAACGACAGCAAGAGGGGTCGGAAAGCAATTCATTTACAACAGGTTGACGCAGAAACAACGGGATCGGAAGAAAACGGGCGGCCGAGCCTGCCCCGATCCTGCCGCATCGAAGCACCAATTGCGCGCCGAAGTCGGGCCCGGGACTCATGTCCTGCAGGGGAAAGAAAAAGGCCCCGGCCGCCACCGGGCGCCGGAGCCTTCTTGAAAGGGATGGTGGGTGCGACAGGGATTGAACCTGTGACCCCCGCCGTGTGAAGGCGATGCTCTCCCGCTGAGCTACGCACCCATCCATGGGCCACGCGGGCCCGAAATTCTGCCGGCCGATTTCGCCGGAAACGCCAGGACTTTACGGGGTCCCGAGGGCGGAGATGGTGGGTGTAACAGGGATTGAACCTGTGACCCCTACCATGTCAAGGTAGTGCTCTCCCGCTGAGCTATACACCCATCTACGCCATCGACGCTGGGCGCTGCCCTGCGTCGCGTGGAGGCGGATACACCATAAAAGGCCTTGCGGGGTCAAGCGCCATTTCCCGCCCTGTGCAAAGCCGCGGCTTTACGCCGCCAGCAGCCGCTCCACCTCGTGCACCAGGTCCTTGAGGTGGAAGGGCTTGCTCAGCACCGAGGCATCCTTCGGAGCGTCCGAATCCGGGTTGAGCGCCACGGCGGCGAAGCCGGTGATGAACATCACCTTGAGGTCCGGATCGAGCTCGGTGGCCCGGCGGGCCAGCTCGATACCGTCCATCTCGGGCATCACGATATCGCTGAGCAGCAGCGCGAAAGGCTCCTCGCGCAGCCGTTCGTAGGCCGATTTGCCGTTGTCGAACGAGACCACCTCGTAGCCCGCCGTCTTGAGTGCGCGCGTCAGGAACTGCCGCATGTCGTTATCGTCTTCGGCAAGCAAAATGCGCTTCATGGCACCCATCTTCGGCTTCTTCCGGGGGAGATTCTATGCGCGACCTTTTAATGCAAGTTTGCGGTGCCGAGAACCTCCGGCACGCAATGTGAATGGCGCCGCTGCGGATTATGGACAATCGCCACGACGCGCTGCACAGTGGCCTGCAGGCGGGTGCTTCGGCACCCAGAGGAGAGTTTGGTGCAGTCCGACTACTGGGACAGGCCGGCATTCGAAACGGTACGGCCGCGGCGGCTCACCGCCCCTCTGGTGTTCAATTCCGGCCACTCCGGCTCCGACTATCCCGAGCGCTTCCTGCGCATGACCCGGCTCGACCACCTGTCGATCCGGCAATCGGAGGACGCCTATGTCGACGAGCTGTTCAGCCGCGCCCCGCATCTCGGCACGCCGCTGATCCGCGCGCGCTTCCCGCGCGCCTATCTCGACATCAACCGCGAGCCGTGGGAGCTCGATCCGGCGATGTTCGTCGAGCCGCTGTCGGAGCGCTTCAACACCACGAGCCCGCGCGTTGCCGCCGGGCTCGGAACGCTGGCCCGCGTCGTGGCCGAGAACAAGCCGATATACAAGGAGCGGCTGACGCTCGACGACGCGCGGATGCGCATCGAGGGCATCTACCAGCCCTATCACGCCACGCTACAGCGCCTGCTCACCGACGCCTATGCCGTGTTCGGGGTGTCGGTGCTGATCGACTGCCACTCCATGCCGCGCCTCGCCCGCTCGGGCGACCGGGTCGGGCCCGACGTGGTGCTGGGCGACCGCTACGGCACCACCTGCTCGCCTGTCCTCGCGGACCTCGCGGAAATGGTGTTCGCCAGCGCCGGCCTGCGGGTGGCGCGCAACCGGCCGTATGCCGGCGGCTTCTGCACCCGCACCTATGGCCGCCCGCAGCACGGCGTGCACGCGCTGCAGGTGGAAATCAGCCGCCACCTCTACATGAACGAGGTGACGCTCGAGAAGAACGACGGCTTCGGGGCGATGAAGCAGCTGATCGACCGCTTCCTGATGGCGCTGATCGGGCTGGACCTGAGCCTGCTCGCCCCGCCGGCATCGGCGACGGAAAAGTTCGCGGCCGAGTAGGCGGGCAATCGGCAACCGGCAAGAGGGCGGCGGCCGGCAATACGATTGCCGATTGCCCTGCAAAAAATCGGGCCGCCGAAGCGGCCCAGTCAAGGGAGGAAACGATGGCGGCCAGTCGCTCGGGCCCAAGTCGCGGTCCAAGTTTCGAGCCGCCCATCCATCATGCAAGTTCCGGAGTGAACTGATTTGCCCCTGCGGACAAGCTCACGCCAAGTCTTCAACAGGAGAGGCGGCACCATTGTTGCAAAAATGACTCAACCGGCATTGCCGTCTATTTTTGCCCACTCGCCTGCCCCTCGTGCTACTCCGCTGAAAGCACACGACAAACCGCTCCGGAACGACGCATGACCGATACCCCCGTTGCCGCGCCGCTCGGCGATCTCGCGGCCGACCTCGTCCGCCAGACCCTGCTCGAGGCGGCCGAGATCGCCGCCGCCATCACCCTGCCGCGCTTCCGGCAGGGAATCGCCGTCGACAACAAGTGGAGCGTCGGCTTCGACCCCGTCACCGAGGCCGACAGGGAGGCCGAGCGGGTCATCCGCAACCTGCTGGCCGAGCGCTTTCCCGGTCACTCCATCCTCGGTGAGGAATGGGAGGACAAGTCGGGCACCGAGCCCTATGCCTGGATCATCGACCCGATCGACGGCACCCGGGCCTTCGTCACCGGCGTGCCGGTGTGGGGCACCCTGGTGGGCCTGACTGTCAACGGCAGGGCCGCCGCCGGGCTGATGGCGCAACCCTTCACCGGCGAGATCTACCTCAGCCTGCCGGGCGAAGCGCATTACCATCGCGGGTCGGAGCATCTGCCGCTTCGGACCAGCGCGGTGACGGAAGTGGCGAAGGCCAAGCTCACCACCACTTCGCCGGACCTGTTCCTGCGGCCCGGCCGGGACCTCACGGCACAGTGGAACCGGCTCGAGCGCGCGGCGCTGACCACACGCTACGGCCTCGACTGCTACGGCTACGCCCTGCTGGCTGCCGGCCACATCGACCTGGTGGTCGAGGCGGGTCTGAAGAACGTCGACATCTGCCCGCTGATTCCGCTGATCGAGAACGCCGGCGGCGTCATCACCACCTGGGATGGCGGTCGCGCCGAAGGCGGCGGCAACTGCATCGCCGCCGCCACGCCCGAGCTGCACCAGGCGGCCCTGGCGGTGCTCAGGGGCTGATTTGCGACTGCAGGGTTGAGGTACCGGCGGCCACCCCTCCTCCGCCCTTCGGGCACCGGCGGCAGCCGGATGAGGGGTCGGCGCGAAGCGCCGCCGCCGCCTCAGCCGCCCCCTGCCCCGATGAACGCGTCGAAGGCGGCCAGTACCTGGCCGCGGATGGCGTCGTTCTCCTGGAACAGCTCGTGCCTGGCGCCGGGCACGATGGCGTGCCGGCCGGTGCGCATGCGGAGGCCCAGGGTCTCGATCGCGGCGGTGGAGACGATCTCGTCGCGCGCGGCGGCCAGCATCAGCACCGGAATCTTCACCTCCCCGGGGAACTGGTCGCTGCCGGCGGTGGCCATGGCGCGGAAGGCGCTGGCGGCCCAGCGAATCGTCGGGGCGCCGATCTCGAGGTCGGGCCGTGCCTTCAGCACGTCCACCGTCCGCATGAAGCGCGCCGGGTCGGAGGTCACGGCGTTCCGGGCAAAGCTCTGCTCCGACTGCGGCTTGTCCGCCGGCCGCCCGGCCGGCACGCGGCCGAGGCCGAGCAACGCCAACGTCTCGCAGAGCCGCGCCATCCCGGTCATGCCGAAGGGCTGCCGGTCCAGCGCCACCATCGGCGCCGAGAGGAAGATGCGGTCGAACATCATACGGTCGCGCGCGCCGGCATAGAGGCTGACGAGCCCGCCCATCGAGTGGCCGACCAGGTAATAGGGCGCCGGGCAGTCGGGCAGGAGGATGGAGCCGTGGAAGCTCCGCAGGTCCTCCCAGTAATCGTCGAAGTCGCGCACATAGCCGAGCCGCTTGTTGCCGATCAGCCGCTGGCTGCCGCCCTGCCCCCGCCAGTCGAAGGTGGCGACGGCAAAGCCGCGCGCCTGGAAATCGGCGACCGTCTCGAAGTACTTCTCGATGAATTCGGTCCGCCCGTGCACGAGGCACACCGTGCCGCGCGGCGCGCCGGCACCCTTTGGAAAGGTGGCGTAGCGCAGCTGCACCTTGTCGGCGGTGGTGAAATAGCCCACCCGCGCGCCCTCCGGCACCGGGTTGGACGGCACCACGGCGAGCTGCGGTCCGCTTGGGTCGACGATGGCATTCATGCCGGCTTGGCTCATCCGAGGGGAATGGTGATGCCCCTGCATACTGGATTCCCGGCGGAGCGGGAATAACGCGGCCTGCCCCGAACAGAAAAGCCAGCGCCTCCCTCGGAGACACTGGCTTTCCTGTGATGGCCGCCTTGCGGGGGGCGGGTGAAGGCGGCTCATTCGATGTG
>JBQCFF010000294.1:0-4791 GCA_051959485.1 Devosia sp.
GGGGTCCAGTCGGCGGTGCGGGAGACGATGAGGTTGGCTTCGGACTTCATGATCAGGCCGTCATCGAGGATGCGGAGCTGGTTGGCCTGCAAGGTGGAGCCGGTCGAGGTGATGTCGACGATGAGGTCGGCGGAGCCCGAGGCGGGGGCGGCCTCGGTGGCGCCGGCCGATTCGACGATGCGGTAGTCCGCGATGCCGTATTTCGCGAAGTGGCGGCGGGTCAGGTTCACGTACTTGGTGGCGACGCGCAGCCAGCGGCCGTGCCGGGCGCGGAAATCGGAGGCCACGTCGGCGAGATCGCTCATCTGCTGCACGTCGATCCAGCTGTCGGGCACGGCGACGACCACATCGGCCTCGCCGAAGCCGAGGCCGCGGACGAAGAGGACGTTCTCCTCGCCGTTCTCGGACGCCTCGTGGATCAGGTCGGTGCCGGTGACGCCCATGTCGACGCCGCCCAGGATCAGCTCGCGGGCAATCTCGGCCGCCGGGTAGAAGCGGACGGTGACCTGGGGCAGGTCCTTGATCGAGCCGATATAGCTGCGCGCGCCGCCGGGACGCGCGATGGTCAGCCGGGCGGTGGAGAAGGCCTTGCGGGTCAGCTCCTCGAGCCGCCCCTTGGAGGGCACGGCGAGGGTCAGGCCGCCCGGGATGGGAGTGTCATGCATCGCCGGCCTCCCGCTGCATCCGATCGACCCAGAGCGAGCAGCCCGAGGCATTGACCGGCTCGGGCGAGCCGAGGCGCTCGAGCATGCGGTCATACTCGCCGCCCGAGGCAAGGATGGTGCCGTCCGAGCCGGTCATCTCGAAGACGATGCCGGTATAGTAGTCGAGCCGCGGCGAGAAGCTGGCGTCGAACACTACCTCGGCGCCGGGCGACAGCGCCTGCAGCTGCGCGGCGTGGTTGCGGACCTGGAACAGCGGCTCGGAGAAATCGAAGCCGGCATCGCTGCAGAGCGTGGCGATGCGGTCGAAGGCACTGTCGGCGGCATCGGCGATCGAGAGGTAGTTCTGCAGCAGCTGCACGGTTTCGGTCGGCACCGGAGCGGCGTCGAGCGCCTGCTTTTCGAGATAGCGGTCGGCGATCTCCTCGGGCGTGCGGCTGCCGATGAGGCTGAGGCCGCCCGAGAGCATGGCGTCGGTGACGATCTCGATCACGGTGTCGCGGCTGTCGGGCGAGGGTGCGGTGGTGGCCCGCTCCTCGGGGCGCTCGAGCCGCTCCATCAGGCGCCGCATCGCCTCGGGATGACCGAAGCGGTGGCGGATGCGGCTGCGCCAGGCGGCGGGCACGTCGGCTGCCTCGAGGAAGGCTTCGAACAGGCCGACGCCGCCGAGACGGACGTTCGGGGCGGTGATGTCGTAGATGGCGAGGGCCCAGCGCGCAAAGGTCAGCACCTGGTCGAGCGCCTGGTCGGGGTCGGAGTGGCCGAGCAGTTCCAGGCCGGCCTGTTCGAATTCCACCGGGGTGGAGCGCTCCTGCCGGAAGATCGGGCCGAGATAGGTGAAGGCGGACGGGGTGCCGAGCATCCCCTCCTCGATATAGTCCTGCGCGATCGGCAGGGTGAAATCGGGGCGGAGGCAGTATTCGACGCCGTTATTGGTGGTGGTCAGCAGCAGCTTGCGGCCGAATTCCTCGCCGGCGAGGTCGAAATACGGGCCGGCGGGCAGCAGCAGCGGCGGCTGCGACCGCGTGACGGTGCGCGACTCGACGAGCCGCACCAGCGCCGCGTAGCGTTCGGACGCCGACTTCAACGGCTCGCCCTGAGGTAGGCGGCCACGGCCGGCAGTTCGGCAACGCGGGCGACGATGGTGCCAAGGTCGTTCGCGCACTCGAACTGCCCCGGGCGCTCGGCCTTCCACTCGGCGTTGTCCTTGATGGCGGCCGCGGCTTCCTTGCCGGCGATCAGGTCCTTGATCTGCACGATGCCCTGCTCGCGCTCCTGGCTGCCCTCGATGATGACGGCGGGGGAGTTGCGCCTGTCGGCATAGGCGACCTGCTTGCCGAAGTTTTGGGTGTTGCCCATGAACATCTCGGCGCGGATGCCGGCCTGGCGGAGGGCCGCGGTGATGGCCTGGTAGCGGGCGGCCTGTTCCTTGTCCAAGACCAGCACGACGACCGGGCCGACCGGCTCGGTGGCGCCGAGGTTGCCGGTGAGCTTCAGCGCGTTGGCGAGGCGGGAGACGCCGATCGAGAAGCCGGTGGCAGGCACCGGTTCGGAGCGGAAGCGGGAGACGAGGCCGTCGTAGCGGCCGCCGCCACCGACGGAGCCGAACACCACGTCCTGCCCCTTCTCGTTCTGGACGCTGAAGGTGAGTTCGATCTCGAAGACCGGGCCGGTGTAGTATTCGAGGCCGCGGACGACGGAAGAGTCGATCCGAATCCGGTCCGGGCCGTAGCCGGCGGCGGTGAAGAGGGCCTCCATCGTCCGCAGTTCGGCGACGCCCTCGGTACCGCGCGCGTTGCCGGCGATGAGCTCCGTCAGCCGAGTGAACAGAGGGTCGTTCGCGTCCTCGGCGCGGACGTATCGCAATACGCTGGCGACCTGCTCGGGCGTGAGGCGCGCCCCCTCGGTGAAGTCGCCGCTGTCGTCCTTCCGCCCTGGACCGAGGAGGGCCGCAACCCCTTCCGTGCCGAGACGATCGAGCTTGTCGATGGCGCGCAGCACGACGAGGCTGCGCTCCGGATCGGCGGCGCCGAGGCCGACGCTTTCGAGCACGCCATCCAGCACCTTGCGGTTGTTGACCTTCACCACGTACTTCCCGGCGAGGCCGAGGGCGTCCATGGTGTCGGCCATCATCATGCACATCTCGGCGTCGGCTTCCGGGCCGGCGGCGCCGACCGTGTCGGCGTCGAACTGCATGAACTGGCGGAAGCGGCCGGGACCGGGCTTCTCGTTGCGGAACACGTAGCCGGCCCGGTAGCTGCGATAGGGCTTGGGCAGGTCGTTGAAGTTCTCGGCGAAGTGGCGGGCGAGCGGCGCCGTCAGGTCGTAGCGCAGGCTCATCCACTGCTCGTCGTCGTCCTGCAGCGAGAACACGCCGGCATTCGGCCGATCGGTATCGGGCAGGAACTTGCCCAGCGTCTCGGTGTACTCGAACAGCGGCGTCTCGACCGGGTCGAAGCCGTAGCGCTCGTAGACCTTGCGGATCTTCGCCGTCATTTCGTTGACGGCCGCGATTTCCGCGGACAAGCGGTCCTCGAAGCCGCGCGGCAGTCGCGGCGCGATGAGCTTCTTCTTTTCGGTCATTTTCTGGTGTTCGTGCGGGCGTGCCGGAATCTGCAAGGGTCTCTAACGGAAAGCCTTCTGCGACTCAAGGAAAGCCCCTGTGTCGAATCGGCAACACTCGTCGGGGGTGCGTCAGGCTGTCGCAGATTGCGCTTGGCAGCCGCCACGGTGCGGCGTACGTAGCTGCCGTCAACGCCAGCGCAAGAAGGAGACGACATGATCAAGTTCATCCACGTCACCTGCCCTGGCTTGCTTGCCGCCGGAATGCTCGCCGCCTGATTTTGGCGCCGGCTCCGCCCTGGAGCCTGCTTCCCCCGGCCTCACTAGCCTGACTGCCACCACCCGGCCTCGCTCGTCCGCGCGCCCTGCGCCCGGACCGTGTCGCCTCCCGCAACCTTTGGTCGTGCTCTCGAACCGGAAAAGTCTGTGACTTTTCCCAGGAGCACTCCAGCCAACCCACCACCACCAGAGGACCGGGCATTGTCGTGCCCGGCAGCACAGATGACTCTCGACCTGCGCAGCCGCGAAGCCTCGCGGCACGGCCGTATCGCCACCACCGGACTGTGGGGGCGCGTCCGCTATCTGATCGTCGCAGCCGGCGCCAGCCTGGAGGCGCGCCGCATGCTGGCGCGCGTGCTCCGCCCGTACCGATCGCGCGGATCGCCTCAAATCCCGGCATATATCCTGCGCGATATCGGCCTGCCCGTGGACTATTTCGAGCGGCGGCCGAGCCACTGGGATCACCAATAGCAACGTGACGGCCGCCTCGCCTTGCGGTGGGGCGGCCACGTGCTCAATGCAATCAACAGAGGGAACCGGCGCCGCGAGGTGGCCGGACAAGACGATGTCGTCTCCATTTCACCCGATACGAGGACGGAGGCCCCGCCCGCCGGACCCGCGACCTGCGCCGCGGCGCGAAATCGACGCCGGGGAGCGGCCGGGGGAGGCCTGGCCGGCAGCGGCACAGCTCGACCTGATGCTGTTGCTGCTGCTCAAGCGACCGTAACAGATGGGGCGGTGCTTGTGGCCGCCCCCTCCACTCGCTTTGAGATCACGGGCAGTCCACCGCGGTCATCCCGGCGCAGGCCGGGATCCAGCCTGAGGGGTTAGCCGCACGGTCAATGAGGTTGAAAGCGGTCAGGATGGGCCCCGGCGTGCGCCGGGGTGACAGGGGTGTGGCGACGAAGCGCCCTACTTTCCGGGGATAGTTGTGGTTGTCCGGGCGGTTTCGGATTCGGCTCGGGCGAAGCAGTCGTCGATGTGGTCGTGGACGAGGCCCATGGCCTGCATGAAGGCGTAGACAGTGGTGGGGCCGACGAAGGAGAAGCCGCGCCGCTTCAGGTCCTTGCTAAGCCGCCGGCTCATTTCGGTCTCGGCGGGGATCTCGCCGGGGCGGATCGGCCCGCGGGCCCGCTCGGGTTCGAAGCGCCAGACATAGGCGGCCAGCGAGCCGAACTCGGCGCGGATGGCCTGCGTCCGCCTGGCATTGTTGATGGTCGAGGCGATCTTGCCGCGGTGGCGGATGATGCCGGCATCGAGCAGCAGGCGCTCGACGTCGCCTTCGTCC
>JBQCFF010000295.1:0-5499 GCA_051959485.1 Devosia sp.
CGCGGCTGTTCTTCCGGGCCGACGTGCCGGAACTCGGCATCGCGCCGCTGACCTCGATGTTCCTGTTCGCCGAAAGCAACCGCGCGGCGTTCGACGACTACCGTCCGCAGGTGCATGACAGCAACGGGCTGCTGCTCGAGAGCGAGAGCGGCGAAACGATGTGGCGGGCGCTGAACAATACCGCGACGCTCGGCAACAGCTTCCTGTGGGACAGCAACCCCCGGGCGTTCGGGCTCTACCAGCGCGACCGCAATTTCGAGACCTACCAGGATGCCGGCGCCCATTACGAGCGGCGGCCGTCGGTGCGGGTGGAGCCGGTGGAGGGGTTCGGCCAGGGCACGCTGCGGCTGATCGAGATTCCGTCGCGGCTCGAGGCGGACGACAACGTCGTCGCCTTCTGGATCCCCACCGAGCCGGTCAAGGCCGGGGATACGCGGGAATTCCACTACCGGCTGATCTGGGGGGACCTGCCGCCCCCCGCCGATTCCCCGCTCGCCTACGTGGCCGAGACGCGCGCCGGCCAGGGTGGCATCTCGGGCATCGAGAACGCCGCGAGCCTCCGCAAGTTCGTTGTCGATTTCAAGGGCGGCGCGCTCGAGACGATGGAGCCGGATGCCATGTTCGAAGTTAAGGCGGAAGCCTCGGCCGGAAAGATCATCTCGACCACCCTGTCCAAGGTGGCGGCGAACGATGTCTGGCGGCTGGTGCTCGACGTGGAGACCGACGGCCAGCCCCTGATCGAACTCAAGGCCAGCGTGGCGGCGGCGGGGCAGCCGCTGACGGAAACCTGGCTCTACCAGTGGAGAGGAACAGCAGCATGAAGCACGAAGGTCTCGAGGTTGCTCGCGCGCTGCCGGATGCGCCGCTGGCCATGCCCAAGCAGGTGCTCGAGCGCCGTCGTGCCTCGGTGTTAACAGCATTGCGGGCGATGCTCGCCGCGTTCCCGCGCTTTTCCCAGTAGGAGGGCGTCCCTTATGCCGGTCGGCGGCACCTGACATGTCGCGGCCCCTCTTCGTCCGCACCACCGCGCTGTCGCTCGCGGCTCTGGCGAGCATCGGCGGGGCTTGGCTTTACTACCGCTTTATCGGCGCCGACGCGCCCGTATGGCTGGATGGCGCGCGGGGCGCGCTGTTCCTGCTCACCAGCTTCTGGCTGGTGTGGGGCGGCACCACCGGCGTGCTGGGCGCTCTCGCCACGGGGAAGCGTCGCGAGCCCGCGCCGCTGACGCCGCCGCTGGGGCTCACCGCCATACTGGTGCCGATCTACAACGAGGACCCGGTTTCGACCTTCTCGCGCGTCGCGGCCATGAACCGCAGCCTGCTGGCGCTGGGCATCGCCGAACGCTTCCACTTCGCCATCCTGTCGGATTCCACCGCGCTGGAGGTGGCGGCGCAGGAGGTGGTGTGGTTCGAGCAGCTGATCCGCGAACCGGAGGCGGCGGGGCGGGTATTCTACCGGCACCGCGAGCGGAACACCGGCAAGAAGTCCGGCAACATCGAGGACTTCATCTCGCACTCGGGCGGCGCCTACGATTACGCGCTGATCCTCGACGCCGACAGCCTGATGGAGGGCGAGACGGTCGGGCGGATGGCGCTCAGGATGGATGCCGACCCGGAGCTCGGGCTGCTGCAGACGGTCCCCGAGGTGATCCGCGCCGAGACCCTGTTCGGGCGGCTGATGGCGTTCTCGTCGGCCTATCTCAGCCCCTATTTCGCGCGCGGGCTGGCCTTGATGCAACGGCGCGAGGGCCCGTACTGGGGCCACAACGCCATCGTGCGGATGCAGGCCTTTGCGGCCAGCTGCGGGCTGCCGGTGCTGTCGGGCAAGCCCCCCTATGGCGGGCACATCCTCAGCCACGACTATGTCGAGGCGGCGCTGCTGGCGCGCGCGGGCTGGAAGGTCGAGCTCGACCCGACGCTGGCCGGCTCGTTCGAGGAAGGCCCGGAGAACCTGCTCGAGTATGCCAAGCGCGACCGGCGCTGGTGCCAGGGCAACCTGCAGCACCGCCGGCTGATCGGCGCGCCGGGGCTCCGGTTCTGGAGCCGCTTCACCTTCGTGCAGGGCATCATGGCCTATGCGGCCTCGCCGCTGTGGCTGCTGCTGCTCGCCACCAGCCTGATCGCCGCGGCCATCCCCGACCCGCGCGGGGCGGGGCCCGACGATGCGATCTGGGTGCTGGCGGCCGCCGTGGCGGTGGCGCTGCTGGTGCCGAAGGCGACGATCCTGCTGCGCGGCGCCATCGACGGGCGCAACCGCCAGTTCGGCGGCACCGTCCGCGTCGCCCTGGGCGTGCTGGGCGAGATCGTGCTCTCCACCCTGCTGGCGCCGATCATGCTGTGCTTCCAGAGCCGCGCCGTGTTCGAGATCCTGTTCGGGCTCGATGGCGGCTGGCCGGCGACCCGCCGCGACGAGGCGCGGGTGGAGTTCGGCACCGCGTTTGCGGCGAGCTGGTGGATCGTGGTCTTCGGCGCGGCGACGCTGGCGGTGGCCCTGGCCTTCGCGCCGGGGCTGGTGCCGTGGCTGCTGCCGGTGACGGCGCCGGCCATCGCGGCGCCGCTGCTGATCGGGCTCACCTCGCTGACGCCGAAAGCGCGCTGGCTGTTCGGCACCGCGATGGAACGGCAGCCCGCCGAGGTGATGCTGCTGCAGCAGCGCATCTACGAGAGCTGGACGATGCAGGGGCCGGCCTTGCCGGATGCGGGCGTGGAGGCGGCGGGGCATGTATTGGCGTGAGACACTGGGCGGCTGGTGGCGGGGGCCGCTGGCGCGCGGCATCGCCTGGTTCGGCCCGAAGCGGGCGGCGGCACCCGGTGGCGAGCCGTTGCGCGGCCGCGACGCGCGGCTCGACATGTTCCGCGGGCTGGCGCTGGTGATGATCTTCATCGACCACGTGCCGGGGACCATCTACGAGACCTTCACGCTCCGCAATTTCGGCTTCTCGGATGCCGCCGAAGCCTTCGTGTTCATGTCGGGGATGGCGGCCGGGCTCGCCTATTCGGCCCGCTTCGTCACCGGCCCGCTCTGGGCCGCGGTGGCCAAGGTGTGGGCGCGGGCCCGGCAGCTCTACTTCGTGCACCTGGCCATCACGCTCCTCTGCCTCGCGATCTTCGCGGTCGCAGCGCAGGCCTTCGGCATGTGGGACATGCTGAGCCGCAACAACGTCGCGCCGCTGTTCGCGCAACCGATCGGCGTGATGATCGGGCTGCCGACAATGCTGCACCAGCTGGGCTACCTCAACATCCTGCCGCTCTACATCATGCTGCTGCTGGTGACGCCGCTGCTGCTGATCCTCGGCATCCGCTGGCCGGTGCCGGTGCTGCTCGGCTCGATCCTGCTCTGGGCGCTGGCGGGGCAGTTCCGCCTCAACCTGCCCAATTACCCGACCCCGGGCGGCTGGTTCTTCAACCCGCTGAGCTGGCAGCTGATCTTCGTGGTCGGGCTGCTGTCCGGCATCGCGATGAAACGCGGCGACCGCTTCATACCGCAGAGCCCGGCGCTGCTGGCGCTGTGCGCGGCGTTCCTGGTGTTCGTGCTGACCTGGCTGAAGCTGAAGCCGGTGGGCGATGCGGGTCTCAAGACCCTGGGCTGGTTCAGCGGGCTGGGACTGCCCTTCTACATCACCTGGTTCGACAAGACCTTCCTCGCCCTGCCCCGGCTGCTGCATGCGCTGGCGCTGTTCTATGTCGTCGGGCAGCTCGCGGTGGTGCGGCGGATCGCGGAGACGAGGCTTGCAGGGCCGCTGCGGGTGATGGGCAAGCAGGGCCTCGCGGTGTTCGCGGCGGGTACGGTGCTGAGCCTGGGGCTGCAGACGGTGAAGACGGCGACGGTGCCCGACCCGCTGCTCGACGGACTGCTGCTCGGCGCCGGGCTGGTGGCGCTCTGGGCGCTGGCCTGGGCGCTGACGCGGACGGCGGAGCTGAAGGGCGCTGCGCGCTAGCCCTACTCGACGAAGACCTTCACCAGGTCGGAGCGGCCCTCGGCATCGACCACCGAGAGGGTGACGTAGCCGGGGCCGTCGGGCGTCCAGCTGGTCTGGCGGGCGAAGGCGGAGCGGCCGAACGGGGCGCCATTGGCGAAGAAGGTGAAGGGCGGCACGCCGTTGCGGATCTTGATGTTGAGCGGCAGCGTGGCGCCCGAGGCGAGGCCGAGGTCGACGTCGACGCCATCGGCGGGGAAGGCGATGACCGGCGCCGCATCGCGGGCGACCATCTGCTGGTCCGGATGGCGGAAGCGCCGCAGCGGTTCGGGCAGGTCGGCATTGCTGCCGAACATGACGCCGGGCGGAGCCGGCGGCAGCTTCGCCGTCCGGCCGAGGCGATCGAAGCTCTCGAACAGGATCGGCGCGGCGGCGGTGATGCCGGCGATGCCGGGCACGGGCGCGCCGTCCGGGCGGCCGACCCAGACGCCGACCACCGTCCTGCCGTCGTAGCCGATGGCCCAGGCGTCGCGGTAGCCGTAGGAGGTGCCGGTCTTGAAGGCGATGCGGCCGGCCGTGCCGTTCACCGGCGGCGGGGCATCGGCGAGGATCGAGGTCACGTACCAGGCGGCCACCGGGTCGAGCACCGGGGCGGCGCCGGCCGGATCGGGCGCCGGCGGGCCGGCGCCGTCCTCGAGGTGGACCGGGCTGCCGCCGCGGGCGATGGCGGCATAGAGCGAGACGAGGTCGCGCAGCGTGAGGCCGACGCCGCCGAGACCGATGGCGAGGCCGGCGGTGGTGTTCTCGGGCAGCCGGGGGGCGGCATGGGCGCGCTTCAGGCGCTGCATCAGGCGCGGGGTGCCTACCGCGTCGAGAACCACGACCGCCGGGATGTTCAGCGACTGCATCAACGCCTGGCGGACGGTGACGGTGCCGCGGGTGAAGCCGTCGAAGTTGACCGGCACCCAGTTGCCGAAGCCGGTGGGCCGGTCCTCGATCAGGCTCTCGGGATGGGCCAGGCCGAGCTCGAAGGCAAGGCCGTAGATCAGCGGCTTCAGCGTCGAGCCGGGGGAGCGGACCGCCGAGGTCATGTCGACATAGCCCGCCGCTTCATTCTTGAGGAAGCCGGCGGAGCCGACCGAGGCCAGGATGCTGCCGGTCTGCTGGTCGGCCACCAGCACGGCGACCGAGACGTTGGGACCGAGCTTGGTGGCGCGGGTGCCGGCGAGATGCTCCAGCGCCGCCTGCAGCCGGGCGTCGATCGGCAGCTCCACCACCCGGTCATTCGGGTGCGTCTTCACCGCCGCCTCGGCGAGATGCGCCGCGAGCATCGGGAACTCCTGGCGCGCCTTCGGCACCGGCTCGCCTTTCGCCATTTCGGCATCTTCGGGCGAGATCACGCCGGCGAGCAGCATGCGGTCGATGACATTGTTGCGGCTGGCGCGGGCGGCGGCGGGGTCGCGGTCGGGGCGGCGGGCCTCGGGCGATTGCGGCAGCGCGACCAGCAGCGCGCTTTCGGCGACCGATAGACGCTTCGGCTCCTTGCCGAAATAGGCGAGGCTGGCGGCCCGCACCCCCTCGAT
>JBQCFF010000296.1:0-74474 GCA_051959485.1 Devosia sp.
CCAATCGAGATCATCGAGGCGTTCGATGACGTCCGCGGCAAGCTCGATGTCGGCTTCATGGTCACCTGCGCCACCTCGGGCCTCAAGATGAACGTCAACTACTCGGGCACCTATGGCGCCACCACCATGGAGCACCAGCTCGAGGCCGGCCTGTCGATCCCGATCGATGCCACGCCGGCTCGCACCGGCGGCTGCTGATCGGGTCGGGGTAAGGTCGAAAGGTTCGCAAGCGGAGCACCCCATATCGTCGATGACGATGAGCAGGAAACTGGCTTCCTGGTCGGGCTCATGTGCGGTCTCCCGTGGCGTCGGCTGCGAAAGCGCCGACGCGATGATGCGATACCAAACAGGCGCCGAGCCCAGGGAGCGGCCTCGACGATGTCCATGGCCTCCCCCGTCCCGGGCTGATCGGCAGGGTCGAGCAACGGTCGGGCCGTCATCCGCATGGCCTCGTGCGGACGCTTCGCGGCAGCGGCGGGGCAGCCATCATTTGACCGTGGAGCGATGTTCCGTCCGCGCGGCGGGGCCTATGATGTTCGGGCATCCACGCTCCAGCAAGGGAACGTCCCATGTCTTTCGAAGGCAAAGTCGCCATCGTCACCGGCGGTGGTTCAGGAATCGGAGAAGCAATCGTCAAGGAGCTCGCTCCGCTCGGCGTCCGCATCATTGTGGCCGACATCAGCGAGAAGGGCGCCCGGCGGGTCGCCGAGGAGTGCGTCGCCCTCGGCGGGCAGGCGGCGCCGTTCGTAGCCAACACCGCAGCGCCGGAGGAGAACGAGGCAACGGTAGCGTTCGCGCTCGAGACCTACGGCAAGCTCAATTACGCCGTGAACAACGCCGGTATCGGCGGCAAGGCAGCGCCGGCGGGCGAGGTCGATGTCGAGGACTGGCAACGGGTCATCGACATCAACCTGAACGGCGTCCTCTACGGCATGCGCCATCAGATACCGGCCATGCTGAAAGCCGGGGCGGGTGAAAGCGCCATCGTCAACATGGCTTCCATCCACGGCACGGTCGCCGCCATCGGCAACGGCGCCTATACCGCGGCGAAGCACGGGGTGGTGGGCCTGACCAAGAACGCTGCGGCGGAATACGGACCGCAAGGCTTGCGCATCAACTGCGTCGGCCCCGCCTACATCGACACCCCGCTGCTGGCCGGCCTTCCCGCCGAGTTCCGCACCCAGCTCATCGCGCGACATCCCCTGGGTCGTCTCGGCAGGCCTGAAGAGGTCGCGAAGGTGGTGCGCTTCCTGCTGTCCGACGACGCATCCTTCGTCACCGGCGGCTACTATCTCGTCGATGGCGGCTATACCGCGGTCTAGTGAGGCCGAACACGGTGGCCGCCCAACCGGCCACCGTCTCCCGTCGGCAGCCAGGCAGGTAGCCGGGCGTCCCCGATCATATCCGTGATGGCACTCCAACGCCAAAACGCTATTGTCGCCGATTGTCCACTGGAGCAACTCTGGGAGGAACAAGTGGCCGGCACGAGCAACAGAACCGGGGGCACCGCACCCAGACCGGGAAGCGCCGGCGGCAAGCCGGCCATGCCGCCCCGCAGCAACTGGCTGGCGTTCTTCTTGCTGCTGGTCGTCAATTACTTCGTGGTCACCCTGCTCTTCCCCGCACCGGCCGGGCCCGAGCCGATTTCCTACACGGTGTTCAGGGCGGAGCTCGCGAAGGACAACGTCGAAGCCATCCACACCCAGGGCGAGTCGATCGAGGGCAAGTTCAAGACCGCGATAAGCTGGACCGGGCCAGTCGCGGAGGGGCAGCCGGCGCCGCAACCGCGTGAGGTCGAGAACTTCACCACGATCCTGCCGATCTTCGTGGACCCCGGCCTCGAAACCGAGCTGATCGATCGAGGCGTCGATATCCGGGCGACACCCATCCAGACGCAGGCCAATCCGCTGCTGTCGCTGCTCTCGGCATTTGGCCCGGCGCTGCTGATCATCGGCCTCTACGTCTGGCTGTTCCGGCGCGCCGCCAGGCAGGGCGGCGGCATGTTCGGCGGCATGGGCGGCGTCGGCGGGCTGGGCAAGAGCAAGGCGAAACGCTTCGACAAGGAGACTGATACCAAGGTGACGTTCGATGACGTCGCGGGCATCGACGAGGCCAGAAACGAGCTCGTCGAGATCGTCGATTTCCTGAAGAACCCCGAGAAATACACGCGCCTGGGCGGCACGGCCCCCAAGGGCGTGCTGCTGGTCGGCCCGCCCGGCACGGGCAAGACGCTGCTGGCGCGCGCGGTGGCCGGCGAGGCCGACGTGCCATTCTTCTCGATGAGCGGATCGGAGTTCGTCGAGATGATCGTCGGGGTGGGAGCGGCGCGCGTCCGCGACCTGTTCCAGGAGGCTCGCAAGCATGCGCCGGCGATCATCTTCATCGACGAACTCGATTCCATCGGCCGGGCCCGCGGCCAGGTGGTGGCTGGCGGGGCCAGCGAGCAGGAGCAGACGCTCAACCAGATCCTGACGGAGATGGACGGTTTTTCCAGCCGCGAAGGGATCATCGTGCTGGCCGCGACCAACCAGCCCGACGTGCTCGACAAGGCGCTGCTGCGCGCCGGCCGGTTCGACCGCCGCGTGGTGGTCAACCTGCCGGACAAGGCCGGCCGCGAGGCGATCTTCAAGGTCCATACCAGGAAGGTGCCGCTGGCCGACGACGTCGACCTCGGCGACATCGCGCAGACGACGCCGGGCGTCTCCGGCGCCGATATCCGCAACCTCGTCAACGAGGCGGCGCTGCTCGCAGCGCGTCGGCAGCAGAACCAGGTGCACCACAAGGACTTCCTGGATGCCCTCGAAAAGATCATCCTCGGACCCGAGCGGCCGATCATCCTGAGCGAGGCTGACAAGGAGCGGGTCGCCTACCATGAAGGTGGCCACGCCATCCTGGGCCTCGTCGTGCCCGGGGCGGACCCCGTGCATCGCGTCACCATCGTGCCGCGCGGGCAGGCGCTCGGCGTCACCTATCAGCGGCCGCTGACCGATCGATACAACTATCCCGAGGCCTATTTGCGCGCCAAGATCGTCGGCGCCCTTGGCGGCCGGGCCGCCGAGGAGATCGTCTACGGCACCAGGACCACGGGTGCCGAAAGCGACATCGAGCAGGCCACCCAGCTGGCGCGCCAGATGGTGACGCGCTGGGGCATGAGCGACAAGCTCGGGATGGTTCAGCTGGCGCCGCGCCAGAACAGCTGGGTCGGGCAGGCCGGCGGCTTCATGGGCGACAAGCCCTACAGCGACGAAACCGCGAAGCTCATCGACGTGGAAGTCGCACGCATCATCCAGGAAAGCCACGATGACGCGAGGCGCCTGCTGCAGGAACATCGCGCCGAACTCGACGCTCTCGTCGCGGCCCTGATGAAGGAGGAGTCGCTCGACGAGCAGGAAATTCTCGATGCGACCGGGCTGCCGCCTGCACAACTCCTCTCGGATCGCCCGCAGCCAATGGCTCCGACCATGAATCCCGCGCCCAGTGCGGCTCGCTAGACGCGCACTTCCAAGGCGAAGTGGGGACGAACGTCTGGGCGGTTGAGGGCCGGCTGGCGCCGATCAGAGCAGGGCGTCGGGCCCTGCTCCGCAGATGATCGCGCACACGACAGCGCCCCTGGCTGGCTTCACCCGGCCCATCTGCAGGGCGGCGATCGCCGCCGCGCCGCTGAGATCGGCCGCGACACCCAGTTCGAACCACAGCCATTTGGCAGCAGCCCGCATCTCTTCATCGTCGACCAGTACGATCTCGTCGACGCGCGCCTGCACCATGTCGAAGATCGCATCGTCGGTCTTCGCGCAGGCCATCGTCGCCACGCTCGTCGTCACCTTGTCGAGCGCCACGTTGCGCCCCGCCGCCAGCGAGCGCAGCAGCACCGGCGAACCGGCGGCCTCGATGCCGATGACGCGTACCGATGGCTTCAGTGCCTTGAGCGCGGTTGCCACGCCGCTCACCAGACCGCCGCCGCCCATGGCCACGAGGATGGTGTCGAGCCCGTCAATCTGCTCGAGGCATTCGACGCCAACCGTCCCCTGCCCCGCAACCACGAGCGGATCGGCGAACGGATGGAAATAGGCCGCGCCCGTGTCTCGCTGGAAGGCGAGAGCGGCTTCGTTCGACTCGTGCCAGGCGTCGCCGGTGATGCGGACGTCGGCGCCCCAGGCCTTGAGCTTCTCGATCTTGGCCGGTGCGGCATTGGTGGGAAGGAATACGGTGGCCTTGACGCCGGCCATGTACCCGGCCCGCGCCGTGGCGAGCCCGTGGTTGCCGCCGGAGGCCGTGACGACGCCACGGGACAGCGCTGACCGGTCGAGCGAGAGCAGCTTGTTGGTGGCACCGCGGGCCTTGAACGAGCCGGTTGCCTGCAGCAGTTCGAGCTTCAGCCACAGCTCGAAATCCTCGCCGAAGCCTGCCCGCAGCGCCGTTGCCTGCATCACCGGCGTGAGGCGCACGTGGCCGGCAATGCGCCGCCGCGCGGCTTCGATGTCGGGAAGTTCGATCACGCAATGTCTCCGTCGTAGGGTGCGGCGACGGTGACGCAGCAATTGCCGATCACCACCCGACCGGGCTGGCGCCGGCCGTAGACGATGCCGCTCGCGCCGTAGCGGACGATCTCGGGCGCGCGGCCGGGATCGATGAGATGGTGGATGCGCCCTGCCTCCTGGCCCGCTTCAACGCGGACACCGAGCGCGTGGAAGGGCTCGAACACGCCTGCCGCGGTGGCAAGGACATAGCCGTCGTGGCCGGGGATGCGAAGGATGGCGTCGGGCTCGGCCGGAGCCGTCGCGATGGAGGCGTCGAGCACGCCGAAATGCGCCAGCACGTTGCGCACGCCGCGGCGGCAGATCTCGAGTGCGTCGATGGACACCGTGCCCGCCCCGGCCATTTCGGTGCCGATGGTGACCAGGCCGGCGCGCACCGAGGTGGCGGTCGAGGTGCGCGGCTCCCCGAGATTGTCGATGACCACCGTGAGCGGCGCGCCGAACGCCAGCACCGCCTCTATGTTGCGGCGGCGCAGGATCGGATCGGCCGACGGTTCGATGATCGCGCTGGGCAGGATGTTGAGCGACGAGCCGCCCGAATGCAGGTCGACGAAGGCGTCGCCGAGCGGCAGGATCGTCTCGCTCACGTAGGCGGAAATCTGCTGCGTGATGGTGCCGGTCGGATCGCCGGGAAAGGTGCGATTGAGATTGAGGCCGTCGACCGGCGAGGTGCGGCGCCCGGCGGCAACGGCGGGCGTGTTCACGGCCGGCAGGAAGATGATGCGGCCGTTGACGGCACCGGGGTCGAGTTCGCGGATCAGTTCGCCCAGCGTGATCGGGCCCTCGTATTCGTCGCCGTGATTGCCGGCCTCGAGAATGACGGTGGGGCCGCTACCGTTCCTGATCACGGCGAGCGGAATGCGGGTTGCACCCCAGGCATCCTCATGCGGCGAGTGCGGAATATCGACGAAGCCGATCTGCTTGCCGTTCCGGTCGAAATCGATGGTGGTGCGCGCGGTGGTCATCGGACATCTTGGCTGGGATGGATGAAGGCGGGGGGCGCGGCAGGACGCATATCCTGCCACGCCATGTGCGATCAGATCGCGGGCAGGGTCGGCAGCTTGGTGCCGATCCACTTCTCGGACAGGGCCGAGAGCGTGCCGTCGAGCTGGCTCACATGGATGTAGGTGTCGAGCCAGCGCAGCAGTTCGGGCGAACCCTGCTGGATGCCGATGTAGCAGGGCGAGAACTGCATCAGGAATTTCGGCTTCAGCTCGATGCCCGGGTTCTTGCCCATCAGATCCTTGGCGACGATGTCGGCGGTGGCGAGCAACTGGGCCTGGCCGGAGATGAAGGCGGCCGCCGCCGTCGCATCGTCGTCGTAGCGCTGGATACTGGCGTTCGGTGCAAGCTCCGTCAGCAGCAGGTCCTGCGTCGTGCCACGGGCTACCGCGATGGTTTCGCTGCTGATCTGGTCGGCGCTGGTGATGGCGATGCTGTCGGGACCGAACACCCCCACCGAGAGCGCCGCATAGGGCGAGGTGAAGGCGATGGTCTTCGCGCGCTCGGGCGTAGCGCCCATGGCGGCGATGACGATGTCGAGCTTGTCGGTGGCGAGGAAGGGCACGCGGTTGGCGCCGGTGATCTGCTGCAGTTCGAGCTCGACCCCGAGTGCGGCGGCGATATTCCTGGCCATGTCGACATCGAGTCCGACTGGCTGGTTGTTGGCGTCGTTGGAGCCGAACGGCGCCACATCCACCGGAACACCGATCCTGACCTTGCCGGCGGCAAGGATTTCCTGCAGGTCCGCCGAGAAAGCGGGCCCCGCGGTCACTGCGCCGGCCAGGAGCACGGCTGAGACGATCCTGGAAAGATGCTTCAACATTGTAGTCCCCTCTGGTTGTCGTTGGTCTGGGTTAGTGCAGTACCGCGCTCAGGAAGCTCTTGAGTTCGGGAGTACGCGGCTCGATCAGGGTGTCTCGTGCAGGGCCGTCCTCGTGGAGGCTGCCGTGGTGCATGAAGACCACCCGGTCGGCGACGTTCTTGGCGAAGTTCATCTCGTGCGTGACAAGCATCATGGTCATGCCTTCGCGGGCGAGTTCCTCGAGCACCTTCAGCACCTCGCCCACGAGTTCAGGGTCGAGTGCGGAGGTGATCTCGTCGAACAGCATCATGGTGGGTTGCATGGCGAGCGAACGGGCGATCGCCACGCGCTGCTGCTGGCCGCCCGAGAGCTCATCGGGATAGGCCCCGAACTTCTCGGCCAGCCCTACCTTGGCCACCATTTCGCGGGCGATTTCTCGCGCCGCCGCCTCGGGCATACGGCGGACCTTGCGAAGCGCCAGCGTCACGTTGCGCTCGACGCTGAGATGGGGGAAGAGGTTGTAGTTCTGAAACACCATGCCGACGCGCTGCCGGAGCACGTTGAGGTTGGTGGCGGGCGATGTGACCTCCATGTCGCCCACCATGATGCGGCCGGACTGCACGCGCTCGAGCCCGTTGATGCAGCGCAACAGGGTGGATTTGCCGGAGCCCGAGCGGCCGATGACGGCAACGATCTCTCCCTTCTCGATCCGCATCGAGACGCCCTTCAGCACCTCGATGGGGCCGAAGCTCTTGTGGATGTCGGCAATCTCAACGAGCGGCATGGGTCTTCTTTTCGAGCTGCTGGCTCAGCCGCGACAGGCTGAAGCAGATGGCAAAGTAGGCGATGGCGGCGAGGCCATAGACCTGCAGCGGCTTGAAGGTAGCGGCGCTGAGGATCTGGCTGGCCCGGGTGAGCTCGACGAAGCCGATCAGGGCGGTGAGCGACGTGTCCTTCACCAGCTGCATGAGGTAGCCGACGGTGGGAGCAATGGAGATGCGGACCGCCTGCGGCAGGATCACGCTGGTGAGACGCTGCCAGTAGGTGAGGCCGAGCGAAGCGCCCGCTTCCCACTGTCGGGCGGAGACCGACTGCAGGCTGCCGCGCCAGATCTCGCCGAGAAAGGCCGAGGCATTGATCGAGAGCGCCAGCGCCGCCGCCTCCCAAGCGCCAACCTGGATGCCGAAGAGCGGCAGGCCGAAGAACAGAATGAAGAGCTGGCCGAGCAGCGGCGTGCCCTGGATCAGGTTGATGTAGCCGACGGCGAACCAGTTGGCCGGCCTGAAGGCGACGATGCGCAGGACGGCGACGACGAGCCCGAGGGCCCCGCCCAGCAGCACCGCGACGAGTGCCAGTGCGAAGGTCCAACGCGCCGCCTCCAGCAGATAGAGAATGTCGTTGGGACCGAGGTCGCGGATCATGTGCGCGGCCTCCGGACGAACACCATCCAGTAGATGAGCGCGAACAGGGCGCGGAAGCCGAGCGTCAGCACGAGGTAGGTGACCGTGACAAGCGCGTAGGCTTCGAAGGAGCGGTAGGTGCGCGAGTCGATGAAACTGGCCTGGTGGAACAGTTCGCCGACGCCCAGCGACGACACGACGCTGGTGGCGAGCAGCAGCAACACGAACTGGCTGGCGAGCGCGGGATAGATCGCCTTGATGGCGGGGAACAGCACGACGCTGCGGAAGGTCTGTCCGGCGGTCATGCCCAGCGACCGGCCGGCCTCGATCTGGCTGGGGCGGATCGACTGGATGCCGGCCCGGAGGATTTCGCCGGCATAGGCTCCCACATTGATGGAAAGGCCGATCAACGCAGCCGTGTGGGCGTCGAAGCGGATGCCGATGCTGGGGAGGCCAAAGAAGACGATGAAGAGCTGGACCAGCAGCGGAGTGTTCCGGATCGCCTCGACATAGACCGTGGCGACGCCACGCAGCAGTCCATTGTCGCTCATCCGCGCCAGCGCCACGAACAGGCCGATCACCAGCGCTATGGCCATGGTGAGGCAGGTCAGCTGCAGAGTGAGGCCGATACCCTTGAGGATCTCGCCGGCATAGGGCGCCAGCGCGTTAAATCTGAAATTGTAGTTCATCCGTGCAGAGCCCCTCTTCTGCAAACGGTGGGAATGAGCTAGCTCAGCAGCTGATCCCCGTGTGACCTCACGCTACTGTCGCTTCATATTTGTCGTCAAGCGTCATTGGTGAAACTAGATGACTGAAGACAAGCTCAGCTATTCCGCCCCGGCCCTCGAAAAGGGCCTCGACATCTTGGAGCTGCTCGCCAGCGCGGGTCGCCCCCTTGGCACGCGGCAGATCGCCGAAGAACTCGGGCGTTCCAAGAACGAGATCTTCCGCATGGTGCATGTGCTGGTGGGGCGCGGCTACCTGCAGCGCGAGGAAGGGGGCGACGGGCTGCTGCTGTCCAACAAGCTGTTCGGTCTCGGCATGCAGACCGCGCGCGCCCGCGACCTCGTGAGCGTTGCGGCGCCGATCGTCGAGCGCTTCGCCGACGAAGTGCATCAGGCGGCGCACCTGGTCGTCGCGCATCGAGGCGAGACGGTGATCATCGCGGCGGCCTCCGGCGGTGCCGACATGAACTTCTCGCTCAAGCTCGGCTATCGACGGCCGCTGGCCGATGCCCATTCGGGCCTGGTGCTGATGGCCTTCCAGCCACCGGCGGTGCGGAAGCGGATGATCGACGAATGCCTGACGCTGATGCGCCTGCCGCCTGACCCGACGCGCCTCGCCGCGGAACTCGACGATGTGCGCAATCGGGGGGCGATCATCCATGAAAGCCGCGACATCGTCGGGGTGACCGACGTGGTCTGTCCGATCGTGACCGGCGACCGGGCGGTGGCGTGCGTGACGGTAGCGGCGGTGAGCCGGCGCTCGAGCCCGCCGGACTTCGAAGGCATGCTGGCGCGGCTCAAGGCAGCCTGCGCCGAGATTGCCCACGAGCTTGGGGCCTAGACGGCTTCGATCAGTTCGCGCGGAAAGCCTGACAGGAGTTCGGCGCCTGTGTCGGTGACGATGACATTGTCGATCAGGCGAGCCCCGAGACCTTCGGGCCCGATGAACACCGGCGGCTCGATGGTGATGACCATGCCGGCGCGCAGCGTGTAGGGCGTACCGTCGATCAAGTGCAGCGGCTCGGCCCAGCTCGGCGGAAAGCTCGGGCCGAGACCGTAGCCGGAAAGGTGCACGCGATAGGGCTCGAGCCCCGCCGCGACGATGCTGTTCCGCGCCGCCTCATGCACCTCGATGGCCGGGACACTGTCGCGGATGCGCGCCAGCATGGCGTCGCTGGCGGTGCGCACGACCTGGTGGAGTTCTCGCATGCGCGGTGTGGCCGGGCCCATTGCGAACTGCCTTCCGATGGTCGAGGTGTAGCGCCTGAACGTCGCCCCGAATTCGATATTGCCGTAGTCGCCGGCTGCGATACGGCGGTCGGTGGGGGCGCCGTGCGCATATGCGGTGCGCGGGCCGGTCACGAGGTTCATCGGGCTTGCCGCAATGCCGCTGCCGGCCTTGAGCAGCGCGCCGTAGACCGTGCCCGCGAGTTCGAGCTCGCTGCGGCCGACAGCAAGGTCGGCGAAGAAGTGCTGCATGCCGATATCGGCAAGGCGAGCCGCTTCGCGGATGCAGGTCAGCTCCGCTGGCGACTTCACCAGGCGCAGGTCGGCGACCAGGTTGGTGGCATCGGCCAGATGTTCGGGGCCGATGACCTCGCGCAGCCGCTCGTAGTGGTAGGGGTGGAGATAGTAGCCCGGGACTTCGAGCCCGATCGAGCTGCCGAGCACGCCGTGGCGGCGCGCCAGCGCCGCAAAGGCGGCGATCGGGTCTCCGGCAACGCCGCCGCCCCACCCTACGACATCATCGACACGGGCGTCGGTCCTGAGTTCATGCACTTCGCCCGCGCGCACCAGCACCGCGAGCGGCGCTCCCTCCGCAGCCGGCACGAGCAGGCACTGGAACTCCTGATACGATTTCGCCTCGCTCCCCGTCAGCCAGTGAATCGAGGCGGGATGGATGACGACGAGCGCGTCGATATCGCGTGCCGCCATCGCCGCGCGCACGCGCGCAAGCCGTCCGTCGAACTCCGCCGCGGAGAAGTCGGCGCGGCTCAATCAGCGCACCCCGAAAGCTTCGATCTCGATCAACAGGTTCTCGAAGGCAAAGCCGGCGACGCGGATGGCGGTGACCACCGGACCGGGATCGGGATAGAATTCGCGCTGCACGCGAGCGATCGTCTTCCGCGTGGCCTCGATCTCGCCCCAGTCGCCTTCGGCGTGAAAGTATATGTAGAGCTTCTGCACGTCGGCTTCCGTGTAGTCGCCCTCGGCAAGGACGTTGCGGATGAACCGGAAGACGTTGCGCGCCTGCGTCTCCATATCGTCGCCGACGGCCTGCGCCTTGTTGTCCGCGGAGATCTGGCCGCCGATGAAGATCAGCGGTCCCTTTGCCCAACCTTGCGTGAACTGCGTGTTGGAGATGCTCCAGTCCCAATGATCCTCGGGCTGGAGCCGCAGGCGGTCGTCGCCCAGTACACCGATCCCCTCGACCTGGATCAGCTCATCGACGTTCTGCATCCCCTGGATGCGCAACCCCGCTCCCGCCGCCGACGGCACCGACATGTAGCGGCGGCGGACATTGGTCATCTTCTCCCAGTAGGTGGTGACCTCGCGCCCTTCGCCGAAGAAGCGAAAGTAGGTGTTCTGGCGCATCAGGCTGTTCCGGTCGCCGCCGCCCGCGCGCAACATGGTATCGAGGTTGCGGAACGCTTCATCGGTCTGGATTTCGATGTCGCCCCGTCCCAGCACCCTGCCGGCGGCATCGAGCGAACGCTGCCCGCCGATGAACAGCATGTCGTCCACCTTCCAGCCATGCACGAAGGGCTGCGCCCTGCCCCATCCCCAGTGCCCCGGCGGATCGATGATCTCGCGCTTGCCGCCGATCACGACCCAGGCGTCGAGCATCAGCAGCGCGCCTTCGGTATCGAGCCCGCAGCGCAGTTCCGTCCGCGTCGGGCCGGGCGAGGCGAAGTAGCCGACGCGTACCGCATCCACGTCGTCCATGAACGCGTCGATCGCCGCCTGCTCCGGCGGACAGCTGAAATAGATCGAGTGCTTGACCACGTCGGCCATGGTCGCTCCCACGCTGCCCAGCGTGTCGCGCAGGGTGTCGAACACCAGCCTGGTCTGCAGGCGGACGTCGGGGGCGGCGATGGCCCGGTTCGCCTCGCGGGCAACGATGCCACCCACGAAAACGAAGTTCTTGCGACGGATGACGACGGGTGCGGTCATGGCGGCCTCCTCCTGTCACTGACTTACCTGTAAGTAAGTCGGAGCGTCAATGTGCAAGCCCTTCGATCTGCGCTAGTGGAACGGAATGGAACAAAGCGAGAGCCGCAACGCCATCAAGCGGCTGGCCGAAGAACTGCTGGTGCGCCATGGCTACCGCGGCATGAGCTATGCGGAGATCGCCAGTGGGCTCGGCGTTACGCGGGCCAACATCCATTATCATTTCGGCTCGAAGGCGGCCCTGATCGACGAAGTGCTCGCCGACTATGTGGCGGCGACCCTCGATTCCCTGCGCGCGGTCTGGGATCGCAAGGACAGCAGTCTGTCCGACAAGATCAGCCAGATGCTGGCGTTCAGCCGTCAGCGCTATGACCGCTTCAACGCCGCCGGCGGGACCGTCCGGCCATGGAGCCTGATTTCCCGCCTTCGGCAGGACGAGGACCTGCTTTCCGATGCAGGACGTGCCCGCCTTGCCTGTTTCTCGACCGAACTGCGCAAGGTCTTCGCTCGCGCGCTCGATCGCGCAGCCGCGGCGGGGGAAATCCGCGGCGACGTCGAAGCCGCCACTGTCCTGCTCGTCGCCATCGCTGACAGCGCGGCCCCGATCACCATCGCCGAAGGTGGCTTCGCGGGCCTTGAAGCGGCCTACGACGCGCTGGAACGGCTGGCCGTCAGATAACGCCCGCGCCGAGAAGCAGCCTGACCATTGTTGCACTCCGTCCGAGCGGCTACGTATTGGCCGCAACGTCATCCGGAAGGGTCGAGAAAGCGCGCCGAACAGGGTGCGACCACCGCAACACTTGCAGTCCGCCACCGGCGGCGGGACCATCGCCAGAGACGAGGCAATGCCGCATACGACCTCCATTCCCGCCGGCCGTGCGCCGCTGATCGACCGCACCCGCAAGCGGCGGGCGGTGCTCGAGGCTTCCGAGCCCATCGTACTCCTCGAGGCGCCCGCCGGCACGGGCAAGTCGGTGCTCCTCAGCCAGCTTGCCGCCGAGCTGCGGCTCCCCGTCCACCGCGCTCCCACGGCGCCGCCCGAAACGGAGGCGCCCGTCATCCTGTGGGACATCCCGCCACACGGCACCCCGGCGCCCCTGCCGGAAGTCTTCGCCTCCGACGCCCGCCGCATCGTCATCGCAAAGCGACCCGAAACCGCCCTGCCCGGCCTCGATCGCGCCGAACTCTACGGCCATGTCCGCCGCTTCGGCACCACCGACCTGCTGATCGAGCGCGACGAGTTGCTCGAAGCCCTGCCCGCCCGCCACGCCGACCGCATCCTCGCTGGCTCCCGAGGCTGGCCGCTGCTGGTGGGCGGCGCGCCCGCCGGCGCCACCGGGCTCGCACGCTTCCTCGAGAGCGAGTTCGTCGCCCCGATGAGCGGCGCCGAGCTTGCCGCCCTCGCCGCCTGGCTCGACGGTCACCCGGTCGAGCCCGCGACGCCCGGACTGCTGCCGCTCCTCGATCTCGTCCGCCCCGCCCTCGCCCAGGCAGTCGAGGCCGCCCTCGCCGCGCGCCGAGGCGACCGCGAGCAGGCCGCCGCGCTCGCCACCGGCTATGTCGGGATCGGCCTCCTCACCGAAGCCGCCACCACGTTCCAGGCCGCCGGCCGCTACGACGACGCCTTCGCCGCCTTTGCCGCCGGGGGCGGCCGCTTCTACCTCTATCGCCAGGGCTCGGCCGCGGTCGACCGCATCCTCGCCGGCTTCCCGGCCGAGTACGCGCTCGGCAACGACACGCTGGTGATGAGCCTCGCCATGCAGGCGCTGAAGCGCGGCGAAGTCGCCCGCGCCCGCCGCCTCATCGCCGACCGCTTCGGCAGCGGCATCAACGACGTGCGCCGCGTCTTCACCAGCCGCGACTGCTACAGCACGGACCTCGTCGCCTTCCGCGTCGTCATGCTGATCTACGAGGATTACCAGCTCACCGACGAACTCTTCGACCAGGTGTTCGGCACGCTGGCCGACCTGCCGGTAGACGCGCACATCCTGCGCGGCGCCTTCTACAATTCGGTGCTCGAGTTCTACATCCGCAGCCGCCAGTTCGCCGCCGCCGAGGACGTGGCACAGCGCGCCCTCCATCACTACGAACAGGCGAGCGTACCGATGCTCGCCTTCTACATCGCCCTGCACCGCGCCCTGATGCGCCTGTTGATGGGCGACGCGATCAACGCCCGGCAGCACGCGGAACAGGCGGCGCGCTACCTCGGCACCATCGGCTTCGACAGCCCGGGCGACGCGCGGCTCCTGAAACTTCTCGACGCCTGCATCGACTACGAGGGTGGCAAGCCCGAGCCGCTCGCCCGTTTCCTCTCCACCGAACTCGACGATTTCATCCGCGGCGAGATCTGGCCGAGCCTGATCGAGTTTGCGCTCCATTACGGCAGCCAGGCGCTGAGCGAGCACTTTTCCACCATCGCCGCCCGCAACTTCCTCGATCGCTGGCGCGTCTACCAGGTGTCCAACCGGCAGTTCGGGGTGATGATCGAGCTGCGCGAGGCCGCCATCCTGCAGAATGCCAACCGCTGGCAGGAGGCGGCCGAAAAGACCGCGGCGCTCGCTACCCACATCACCCGCGCCTGGGTCGCCGCCGCGGGCGAGGAGCTCGAACGGCTCAAGGATCGCGACGAGATCGTGCAGGCCATGATCTGGCTGCGCCACATCGTCTACGAGCAGCCGACGCGGCCGCATCTGGAGCGGCAGCTCGGTCACATCATCCGCAACCTCAACCTCACCGGCCGGCAGCGGCTGTGCGCCGAGGTGTGGCTGGCGTTCGTCCACAAGCGCCAGCGCAACCTGTCGCGCGCCCGCGCCCTGCTGCAGAAGGTGTTCGAGGAGGCTGCCCGCCTCGGCGCCATCGCCCCGCTTGCCGAAGAGCGCGTCTTCCTCGTCGAACTGGTGGAGCAGCAGCGCATCGGCCAGTACCTCGAAATCTCCGCGCCGGTACGGCAGGTGCTGCGCCGCCTGCGCGACGGCGGCCTGCCCAACTCGGCGCTCGGCGCGCAGAACGGGCTCAGCCGCCGCGAGACCAAGGTGCTGATGATGATCTCGGAGGGCTCGTCCAACAAGTTCATCGCCAATGCGCTGGGCTTGAGCGAGGCGACGGTGAAGTTTCATCTCTCGAACACCTACCGCAAGCTCGGCTGCACGCGGCGGCGCGAGGCGATCAGTGCCGCCCGGGCGCTGGGACTGGTGAGCTAGAACCTAGACTATTTAGTCGAAAACCTAGCCGTCTTTGCGCCTTGAGCGACATGCCCACCCATTGCCAAGCTCCCTCCTCGGGCTCGCGCGATCAAGAGGACGCGCCGGCCCCACAGGGCGCCGGTACAAGCCGGCCGTCTCCGGGCGCGGGGCAAAGCGCGCGGAGAGCGAAAAGGGACAGGGAACATCTCAGCAATGACCATGCACAGGCTACTCGCAGCAACTGCTCTTTCGGCGCTCATGCTGGGCGTCGCGCCCGCCATGGCGGTGACCGTGACGATGAACACGGTGCAGATCTTCGGCACGATCGATCCGGCGAAGATCTCCGACTACACCGACTACATGGCGGCCGTGAACCTCTACGACGGCCTCGTCACCGTCGACTCCGCCGGCAACATCGTCCCCGAGCTTGCTGAGAGCTGGACCGTGGCGGACGACGCCAGGGAAGTCACCTACACCCTCCGCGCCGACGCCAAGTTCGCCGACGGGTCACCCGTCGAGGCGAGCGACGTGGTCTATACCGTTGAGCGCCTGCTGCGCATCAACCAGGGCCCCGCCAACCTCTTCGCCGGCGTGCTCACTCCCGGCTCGGTCACCGCACTGGACGCCAGGACCGTGAAGTTCACGCTCTCAAAGACGTTCGCGCCGGTCCTCACCACCGTGCCCGCCATACTCATCCTCAACGAGGAGTTGGTGCAGGCCAACGAAGGCGGCGATGACGGGCAGACCTGGCTTGCCACCAACGTCGCCGGCGCCGGCGCCTACAGCCTCAAGAGCTGGGATCGCGGCAGCCAGATGACCATCACCCGCAACCCCGACTACTACAGGGGGTTCGGGGCCGGCCCGATCGACGAGGTCCGCTGGATCATCACCAACGACGAGGCCACGGTGCGTTCGCTCGCCGCTTCCGGCGAGCTGACCATGTCGAGCCAGTTCCAGTCCCCCGACACCTACACGGCGCTGGAGGGGATGGGTCGCTTCGTCATCGCCAAGGAAGAGACCTCGACGGCGTTCTACCTCAAGCTCAACACCAAGGCCGCGCCGACCGACGACGTCCACATCCGCAAGGCCATCGCGCTTGCCACCGACTACGCCACCATCCGCGAGGTGATCTCGCCGGGCGGCGTGCTGTCGACGCCGCTTCCCAAGGCCTTTGCGACATTCCATGCCGACGATATCCCCGAACCGGCCTATGACCTCGAGGCAGCCAAGGCCGAAGTCGCGCTGTCGAAGTATGCGGGCTCGCCCATCCCGATCACCCTGGGCTACGTAGCCGGCACGAAGTTCGAGGAAGAGATCAGCCTCCTCATGCAGTCCAACCTCGAACAGCTCGGCTTCGTGGTGACCCAACAGGCCGATCCCTGGAACCGCATCACCGAGATCGCGGCAAAGGTGGAGACCACGCCGAACGTGAACCAGATCTTCTTCGGCCCCACCTATCCTTCGCCGGATTCGATGTTCTTCACGCAGTACCACTCTGACGCGGCCGGCACCTGGGCCTCGATGGAGTGGGTACAGGACCCGGAGATCGACGCGCTCATCGACGAGGCCCGCGGCACCGGCGACACCGCGAAGCAGGCCGAGATCTACAAGACCGTGCAGCACAAGCTGGTCGACCTGCAGTCCGACGTGTTCCTCAACACCCAGACCGTGCAGCACGCCATGGACAAGTGCCTGACCGGCTTCAAGGCCGTGCCCATGATGTCGTTCGACTACGACTTCACCCGCTACAGCTGGACCTGCTGATAGCCCGGCGTCCCCGGCCCCACCGGGGACGCCCCTCCACCCGCACCACGCATTACTCCCTTCACCAGGGCGGGCTGCCTTTGGAATTCCTGCTTTTCCTTCTCCGGCGCATATTGTGGTCGATCCTCGTCCTCGTGGGGCTGTCGATCGTCATCTTCGCGATCGCCCGAGTCGTCCCGGGTGATCCGGCGCGCATGGCGCTCGGTCCCACCGCCACCGCCGAGCAGGTCGCCGACCTGCAGGAGAAGCTCGGCCTCAACAGGCCGATCGTCGAGCAGTACGGCATGTTCATCGCCGGCCTCAGCCGCGGCGACCTCGGCCGCTCGCTGCTCACCGAGCGCCCGGTCAACGACGACATCCGCGAGACCTTCGCTGCCACCTTCGAGCTCGTGCTCGCCACCATCACCCTCGCCTTCGTCCTCGGCGTGCCGCTCGGCGTCGCCGCGGCGCGCTGGAAGGACAAGTGGCCGGATACGCTGGTGCGCGTGCTCGCCATCTTCTCTGCGGTGACGCCGAGCTTCTTCGCCGCCCTGCTGCTCCAGATCCTCGCTGGCTACGTCCTCCACATCCTGCCCACCACCGGGCGGCTGCCGCACAACATGGAGTTCGTCGCCAACATCACCGGCCTGCTGACGGTGGATTCGCTTCTGCGCGGCCGCCTCGACGTCTTTGCCGAGTCCCTGCGCTACCTGCTGCTGCCCGCGACTGCGCTGGCACTCGCCACCATGGGCCAGATCGCCCGCATCACCCGCTCGTCGATGATCGACGTATCGAGCCAGGATTACATCGAGGCGAGCCGCGCCTTCGGGGTGCCGGAGCCGATCCGTGTGTTCAAGTACATGCTTCGTCCGAGTTTCGTGCCGCCGCTGACCATCCTCGGGCTCGAGTTCGCCTCGCTCATCGGCAACGCCTTCGTGGTGGAGCTGGTCTTTGCCTGGCCCGGCATGGCCGCCTACGGCATCCGCACCATCCTCCAGAAGGACCTCAACGCAGTGATGGGCGTGGTGATGGTCTCGGGCGTGTTCTTTGTCATCGTCAATCTCGTCATCGACGTGCTCGTGGGCTTCATCGATCCCCGCGTCCGCATCCGGGGGAGCCGCTGAGATGGCAACGCGAACCGCCCCCGCCGCTCCGCCGCGCCGGCTCTCGAACGCCTACCAGAACTGGTACCGCTTCTCGCGCAATCCCACTGCCGTTATCGGCGCAGCCATCGTGATCCTCGCGATCCTCGCCGCCATCCTCGCGCCGTGGATCACCCCGCATCCCGATCATGTCGGCGCCGTGGTGAACTTCCGCGCCCGCCACCTGCCGCCCTCGGCAGAGTACTGGTTCGGCACCGACAATGTCGGGCGCGACATCTTCAGCCGCGTGATCTTCGGGCTTCGCATCTCGCTGCTGCTGGCCCTGGTGGTGCTCGGCATCGCCATCCCGGTTGGCACGACGCTCGGCCTCCTCGCCGGCTATTTCGGCGGCTGGGTCGAGATCGTCATCATGCGCCTCACGGACATCGCGCTCGCCATTCCGCCGCTGGTAATGGCACTGGCTGTCGCCGCGGTGCTGAGCCCCGACCTCATCAACTCCATGCTGGCCATCGCCGCGCTGTGGTGGACCTGGCACACGCGCCTCATCTACTCGATTACCCGCCAGCTCAGGACGCAGGAGTTCGTCGAGGCGGCCGAAACCCTCGGCGCGAGCAAGTTCCACATCCTGTTCCGCGAGATCCTGCCCAACTGTGTTTCGGCGCTGGCGGTGAAGACCTCGCTCGATGCCGGCTTCGTCATCCTCGTCGGCGCGTCGCTCAGCTTCCTCGGCCTCGGCATCCAACCGCCGACCCCGGATCTCGGCACCATGGTCGCCTCCGGCTCGGCCTTCCTGCCCGACTACTGGTGGGAGTCCGTGCTGCCGGGCTGTGCCATTCTCATCGTGGCGCTCGGCTTCAACCTGCTCGGCGACGGCCTCCGCGACCTGTTCGACGTGCAGGAGGTGCGCTGATGGCCGACGCCCTCCTCTCCGTCCGCAACCTGTCGGTCCAGTTCACCACCTATGGCCAGACCAACCAGGTGCTGAAGGGCGTATCGCTGGACGTCCCGGCCCGCTCGCAGATCGCGCTGGTGGGTGAAAGCGGCTCGGGCAAGACCGTGACCATGCGGGCCATCATGGGCCTGCTGCGCACTCCGCCGGCGAAGATCACCGGCGGCGAGATTTTCTACGACGACCGGGACCTCCTCACCATGCCTGGCCGCGAGCGCCTGAAGCTGCGCGGCACCGCGATGTCCATGGTGTTCCAAGACCCGATGAGCTCGCTCAACCCGGTGTTCACCATCGCCGACCAGATGGGCACGATCCTGAAATATGCCGACCGCCGCCTCGATCGCAGCCGCGGCAAGAAGGAGCGGATGGCGCGCGTCCACGAAGTGCTGAGCCAGGTCCGCATGCGCGACCCCGAGCGCGTCGCCCGTTCCTATCCGATCATGCTGTCGGGCGGGATGCGCCAGCGCGTGCTGATCGCCATGGCGCTGCTGAGCGAGCCCAAGCTCCTCATCGCCGACGAGCCGGGGACCGCCCTCGATGTCACGACGCAGGCGCAGATCCTGAAGCTCCTCAAGGACCTTGTCGAGGAGCGCGGCCTCGCCCTGCTGATGATCACCCACAACCTGGGCGTCGTGCGCGAGACCTCGAACTACGTCTACGTGATGAACAAGGGCGTCGTGGTTGAGCACCGGCCCACCGCCGAGCTCTTCGAGACTCCGCGCGAGGACTACACCAAGGCCCTCATCGCTGCCGTTCCCCGGCTTACCGGTGGCACCAGCTTCGGCAAGGCAGGGGCGGCCGCATGACCGACATGCTGAAGATCGTCGGGCTCACGAAGCTCTTCCCCGTCCGCAACGGCTTTGGCCGGCAAACCGGCGAAGTCCGTGCCGTGGACAGCGTCTCGTTCTCGATCGAAAAGGGCAGGGTGTACGGCCTCGCCGGCGAGAGCGGGTCCGGCAAATCCACCATCGCTCGCATGATCATGGGGCTCACCAGGCCGACGAGCGGCGACATCCTGCTCGATGGGCACAATATCACCGGAGAAACCGGCACCCGCGCCTATGGCCGCAAGGTGCAGATGGTGTTCCAGAACCCCGGCTCGTCGCTTAACCCGCGCCGCACCGTCGGCCAGTCGCTCGCGGTGCCGCTCGCGGCGCATGGCACGCCGGGGAGCGGGCACAGGCGACGCATCGCCGAGTTGCTCGAAATGGTGCAACTGCCGGCCGATTTCGCCCTGCGCTACCCGCACGAGCTATCCGGCGGCCAGAAGCAGCGCGTCGCCATCGCCCGCGCCCTGGCCGTAGCCCCGCAACTGCTGATCCTCGATGAGCCGACTTCGGCTCTCGACGTCTCGGTACAGGCCCGCGTCATAGACCTCCTCGTCGATCTCGGCCGGCAGCTCGGGCTCACTTACCTCTTCATCTCGCACGACCTCAGCTTGATGCGGAACTTCGCCGACACCGTCGGCGTGCTCTACCTCGGCAAGATCGTCGAGACCGGTCCCACTGCGGCGGTCTTCGAGAACCCGCAGCACGACTACACGCGGCTCCTCCTCGCTTCCGTGCCGGTCATCTCGGCCGAGGAGGAAGCCATGCGACCAAAGATCCCGCTGATCGACGGCGAAATCCCGACCGCGGAACAACTCATCGCGCTCCGGGGCGGAGCAGCACCAGTCTCTCAAAGGACAGAAAAATGATCAGAATTGGCATCGACGTCGGCGGCACCAATACGGACGCCGTCGTCATGGATGGCGCGACCGTCATCGCCGGGCTCAAGGCGGCGACCACCGGCGACGTGATGACCGGCGTCGTCAACGCGCTCAAGGCCGTACTCGAAGCCAGCAAGACGGACGCCTCGGCCGTCGACGTGGTGATGATCGGCACCACGCACTTCACCAACGCCGTGGTGCAGCGCCGTGACCTGGCGAAGACCGCCGCCGTGCGCCTCGGCCTTCCCGCGACGGCCTCGCTGCCCCCTATGGTCGACTGGCCCGACGACCTCAAGGCGGCGATCGGCGGCCACGGCTACCTCGCGCATGGCGGCAACGAGTTCGACGGCCGGGTCATCTCGCCTATCGACGAGAAGGAGTTGCTCGGCATCGCCGAGGACATCAAGTCCAAGGGCATCAACACCATCGCCATCACCTCGGTGTTCTCGCCGGTGACTGCTGAGTTCGAGAAGCAGGCCGGCGAAATCCTCGCCAAGGCCCTGCCCGGCGTCCACATCACGCTTTCGAGCGATATCGGCCGCATCGGGCTCCTCGAACGCGAGAACGCTGCGATCATGAACGCCTGCCTGCGCGACCTCTCGAAGCACGTCATCGAGGCCTTCCGCAAGGCGATCGCCGAGACCGGTATCAGGGGCCGCTTCTACCTCACCCAGAACGACGGCACCCTCATGGATGCCGAGTTCGCCGAGAAGTTCCCGGTGCTGACCTTCGCCTCGGGGCCGACGAACTCGATGCGCGGCGCCGCTTTCCTGTCGGGCGTGCAGGATGCCATCGTCGTCGATATCGGCGGCACCACCTCCGACGTGGGCTCGCTTCACAAGGGCTTCCCGCGCCAGGCGACCGTGGCCGTCGAGGTGGGCGGTGTCCGCACCAACTTCCGCATGCCCGACGTGTTCTCCATCGGCCTCGGCGGCGGCTCGCACGTCGTCGAGTCCGGTGGTGTCGTCAAGGTCGGCCCGACCTCCGTGGGCTACCGCATCGTCACCGAAGCCCTGATCTTCGGCGGCAAGACCCTCACGGCCTCCGATGCCGTCGTCGCCTCCGGCCTCTACGACCTTGGCGACAAGTCGAAGGTTGCGCACCTCAAGCCCGACCTGGTCGAGCGTACCCAGGCCCGGATCATGTCGATGCTCGAGGATTGCGTCGAGCGCTCGCGCCTCTCGCCCGAACCGCTGCCGGTAATCGTCGTCGGCGGCGGCTCGATCCTCGTCAACGGCCCCATCGGCGGCCTCGAGGTGATCAAGCCGAACCACTTCGCCGTCGCCAACGCGGTCGGCGCCGCCATCGCGCAGGTGTCGGGCGAAGTCGACCGCGTCTACGCCCTGGCCGAAATCGGCCGCGAAGAAGCGCTGAACGACGCCAAGGCCCGCGCCACCGATGCGGCCGTCGCCGCCGGCGCGCTCCGCTCGTCCATCGAGATCGTCGATGTCGAGGACGTGCCGCTCGCCTACCTCCCCGGCAATGCCACCCGTGTGCGCGTCAAGGCCGTCGGTGAACTGCATGTCGGATAAGGGCTACCTTCTGAAGGAGGACGACCTCCACCCGCTCGCCATCGGGGCCGCCCTGCTCGGCACCGGCGGCGGTGGCAACCCGTATGTCGGTATGCTCCGCGCCCGCGAACTGATCCGCAAGGGGGCAGAAATCCGCGTGCTGCCGCTCGATGCGCTGCCCGACGATGCCTGGGTTGGCGAGGTCGGCGGCATTGGCGCCCCAGTCGTGGGCGTCGAGAAGATCGAGGAAGGCGGCGAATGCTTCCGCGCCATGCGGGCGGTTGAAGAGACCGCCGGGGTAAAGATTTCCGCCACTATCTCTGCCGAAATCGGCGGCTCCAACGCCCTCGAACCGGTGATCGCCGCGGCCTATGCCGGTCTCCCCGTCATCGACGGCGACGGCATGGGTCGAGCCTTCCCCGAAGTGCAGATGACCACCTTCTTCATCTATGGCGCCAAGGCGGCTCCGGCCGCCATCGCCGACGAAAAGGGTAATGTCGTCGTCTTCAAGGACGTTATCGACATGTTCTGGCTCGAAACCTTCGCCCGTGGCGTTTCGGTGAACATGGGCGCGGCCGCCGGCCTCGCCATCGCGCCGATGTCGATGGAGTTCGTCCGCCGCACGGCCGTACCCGGCACTGTGACGCAGGCGCTGCAGATCGGCCACACCGTGCTTGATGCCCGCCAGAAGCGCCAGAACGTCGTCGAACGGGTGGTCGCGTCGACCGGCGGCACGCTGTTCTTCACCGGCAAGGTCACCGACGTGCGGCGCGAGTTGGTAGGCGGCTTCGCCCGCGGGCATGCTCATATCTCCGGCGTCGGCGACTGGGCCGGATCGGAGGCGCGCATCGCCATCCAGAACGAGAACCTCGTGCTGTGGGTCGACGACGTCCCGGTGATCATGGTTCCCGACCTGATCATCAACCTCGAGCTCGATACGGGCGAGCCGATCACCACCGAAGTGCTGCGCTACGGCCAGCGCATCGCGGTCATCGGCCTCCCCGTGCACGACCTGATGAAGACGCCACGCGCGCTGGAAATCGTTGGCCCGCAGGCCTTCGGCTATCCCGAACTCACCTTCAACCCGCTCCAGCCCCAACCCAACGCGGTCTGAGGCGAAAGGAACCCACCATGAAGTTTCTCCGCACCATCCATGCCGAGGACATGGAAGACATAGCGACCGGCGGCGCCATTCTCGGCACCGGCGGCGGTGGCGACCCCTATGTCGGCAAGCTGATGGCGCAGCAGGCCATCAGGCAGTTCGGCCCGGTCAACCTCGTCGATATCGACGAGCTGGCCGACGACGCGCTGATCGTCCCCGTCTGCATGATGGGCGCCCCCACGGTCATGACCGAAAAGCTCCCGCAGGGGGAGGAGCTGATCAACGCCTTCCGCGCCCTCGAACAACTGCTCGGCCGCAAGATCGATGCCGTGCTCTGCGGCGAGGCCGGTGGCGTCAACTCCACCACGCCGTTCGTCGTCGCCGCCATGGCGGGCTTGCCGCTCGTCGATGGCGACGGCATGGGCCGCGCCTATCCCGAGCTGCAGATGGTCACCTTCACCATGCATGGCGTCTCGGCCACCCCCATGGTGCTCTGCGACGACAAGGGCAACTCGCTGGTACTCGAAACCGTCAGCAACGCCTGGACCGAACGCCTCGCCCGCGCCGCGACGGTGGAGATGGGCGGCTCCGCCCTCCTCGCCTTCTACTCGATGTCGGGCGCGGTGGCCAAGAAGGCCATCGTGCGCGGTACGCTGACTCTCTGCTCCGAGCTCGGCCGCACCCTGCGCGAAGCCAAGGCGGCACACCTCGACCCGGTCAACGCCATCGTCGAAAGGCTCGGCGCCGACGTGATCTTCCACGGCCGCATCCGGGACCTCGAGCGCCGCACCGTCGGCGGCTTCGCCCGTGGCACGGCACGCTTCGAGGGCGTCGAGGAATGGAAGGGGCACGGCTTCCGCCTCGATTTCCAGAACGAGTTCCTGATGGCCGAGCGCGACGGCGAAATCATCGTCACCACGCCGGATCTGATCACCGTGCTCGACGCCGAATCCGGCCTTCCCGTCACCGCCGACGCGCTGCGTTACGGCCTCCGCCTGAAGGCGCTGGCCATGCCGTCCAACCCGCAGTGGCTGACGCCCGCCGGCATCGAACTCGTCGGCCCGCGCTACTTCGGCTACGATACCGACTATCGCCAGTATTTTGACCGATAGGCCACAGACTACGGCCGGCGGCAATGCCGCCGGCCATCTCATCGGCCGGGCGCCGCAGCGATGCCGGGGCCGTGCCCGGCGCGGTGGCGGCCATCAGAGCGTGTTGATGTAGCGGACGAAGTCGCTGGACGCGATGTCGATGAGGGCGCGCATGCGTTCGCTGGCGATTTCGGGCTGGCCCAGCCGGATGGCCTCGAGCACGTCGCCGTGGGCACTGAGCGTGACCATGTAGCTTTGCGACACCGACGTCGTGAGCTTGAAGGAATTCGTCAGGGCCTGGCCGATCAGGCTCCCCAGCCCGGAAAATACCGGGTTGTGGCTGGCCGCAAGAATGCTGAGGTGAAACTGCAGGTCGGCCTCGGCGCAGGCGACGAGGTCACTCAGCGGCGCCTTGCACATGGCGTCGTAGGTGGCTGCGATCCTGTCCAGATCGGCCGGGGTGGCCCGCATGGCGGCGAGACGCGCCGCGGCCGGTTCGATCGCGAGCCGGGCCTCGAGCAGGCCGCGCATGAACTCCGGATCGGGTGCGCCGGCGCCCATCCAGGCGAGCACGTCGGGATCGAGGCGGTTCCAGGTGTCGGGGTCCTGAACGCGGGTGCCGGCGCGCTGGCGCGACATCACCAGGCCCTTGGCCGACAGCATCTTCAGCGCCTCGCGCATCGCCGTGCGGCTGACCCCGAACTCCTGGCACAGCTGTGCCTCGGTCGGCAGGGTGCTGCCCGGTTCGTAGTGCCCCGAGAGAATGCGGCGCCCCAGAGTATCCATCACGCGCTCGCGGACGAGCGAAGTGGCGCGATCGCCGATATGGGCCATGGCATCGTTCACCTTGTGGATCGACTGGCGGGTTGGCCAGTAAGGTGGGGCGGAAGCGCCATGGTCAAGCCGTCACCGTCGCGTCCGGACCGCCGACCCCGACAAGCGACAGCGACTCGGCGAAGTGGCACCGCGACTTGCGCCCGGGCACGATCTCCCGGAGCGCCGGCACTTCGGTGCGGCAGCGATCGGTGGCGTAAGGGCAGCGCGGGTGGAAGTGGCAACCGCTCGGCGGGTTGGCGGCACTGGGCACCTCGCCCACCACGACGCGCTTGGTGGCCTTGCCGCGACCGATGCGCGGCACGCTGCTGATCAACGCCTCGCTGTAGGGGTTGAGCGGCTTCTCGAACAGGGCCCGCGTCGGCCCTTCCTCGAGCACGCGGCCGAGATACATCACCACCGTGCGGTCGGTGAAGTGGTTTACCACGCCAAGGTCATGCGCGATGAACAGGTAGGTGAGCCGCCGCTCGACCTGCAGGTCCTTCAGCAGGTTCAGCGTCTGCGCCTGGATCGAAACGTCGAGTGCCGAGATGGCCTCGTCGGCTACCACCAGCTTGGGATTGAGCGCCAGGGCCCGCGCGATGACCACGCGCTGCCGCTGCCCGCCGCTGAGGGCATGCGGGTGACGGTAGAGATAGCGGCTGGAGAGCCCGACCTGTTCCAGCAGTTCGGTGACTCGCCCGGTCAGCGCCGCGCCGCGCATGCTGGTGTTGATCACCAGCGGCTCGGCGACCAGGTCGAACAGGCTCATGCGCGGATTGAGTGCCGCATTGGGGTCCTGGAAGATCATCTGCATGTTGAGGCGCGCGCGCCTGAGGCGCTGCCGGTCGGCGCCGACCAGCTGGACCGGCCCCATCTCGGGATCGTCAAAGATGATGTCGCCGCCGTCTGCCTTGAGCCCGCCCATGATGGTGTGGCCCATCGTCGACTTGCCGCAGCCGGACTCGCCGACGAGGCCCACGGTCGAGCCCTCCGGCACTTCGAACGAGACGTCGTCGAGCGCGCGCACCTGGCCCTTGCCCTGGCGGAACACCCCGGAGGACAGGGTGAAGGTCTTGCTGACGTTTCGAACCGAGAGCAGCGGCACAGAGGGGCGAACTTCCCGCGCAGGATCGGTCATGCGGTGACTCCCTGGTAGGCGGGGTCGACCAGCACGCAGCGTGCCTGGTGCCCGGGTCCGCAATCGTGGAGTTCGGGCAGGCGCACGTCGCAGACCCCCGGGATGGCCTGCGGGCAGCGGGTGTGGAACGGGCAGCCCGAAGGCATCTGGTCCGGCGTCGGCACCATGCCGGCAATGGCATTGAGCCGTTCCCCCGGCGCCGCGCCGAGCTTGGGGATCGAGTCCAGCAGTGCACGGGTATAGGGGTGCTTCGGCGCGTTCAGCGTCTCGTCTACCGGCCCCTTCTCGACCACGTAGCCGAGATACATGACGATGACCTCGTCAGCCATTTCCGAGGCCACGGCGAGATCGTGGGTGATGAACATGATCGCCATCCCCAGCTCCGCCTGCAGGTCGCGCAGCAGGCCGAGGATCTGGCTCTCGGTGGTAACATCCAGCGCCGTCGTCGGCTCGTCGGCGATCAGCAGCTTCGGGCCGCAGCAGAGCGCCATGGCGATCATCACGCGCTGGCGCATGCCGCCGGACAGCTGGTGCGGGTAGCGATCGACCATCAGTTCCGGGCTGGGCATGCGCACCCTGCCCAGCATCTCGATCGCCCTGCCCCGCGCCTCGGCCCGCGACAGCCTGGGAGAGTGCACCATGATGGTCTCGATGATCTGCTCGCCCACCGTGAACAGCGGATCGAACGAGGTCATCGGCTCCTGGAAGATCATCGCGATCTCGGCACCGCGCAGCCGCCGCATCGCTTCCGACGTCGGCTTGAGCGTGACGATGTCGACCGGCTCCGCGTCGCCGCTGCCGTAGTAGGTGATGCTGCCCCCGGCGATCGAGCCGGGGTGGCGCACCAGGTTCAGCAGCGACAGGCCGGTCACCGACTTGCCGCAGCCGCTCTCGCCCAGCACCGCGATGGTGCCACCGGCGGGAATGTCGAAGTCGATGCCGTTGACGGCCCGGACCAGCCCGGCCTCGGCCCGGAACTGGGTTACCAGTCCCTTCACCGAGATCAGCGGTGTGGATGGAGAGGTCATGCACGGCACCTCAGCGCGAGAACGGATCGGCGGCATCGCGCAATCCGTCGCCGACGAAATTGAAGGAGATGATGGTCAGCACCACGAAGATCGCCGGCGTCAGCAGCCAGGGCAACTCGAGCAGCACCTGCACCGATTGCGCCTCGTTGAGCAGCAGGCCCCAGCTGGTCATCGGCGCCTTGATGCCGAGCCCGAGGAAGCTCAGCGCCGTTTCGCCCAGGATCATCGCCGGAATGCTCAGCGTGGCCACCACCAGCACGTGGCTCATGGTCGCCGGCAGCAGGTGGTGGCGCATGATCCGCCAGGTGGAGGCGTTGGCGTAGCTCGCAGCCCGGACGTACTCGCTGGTGCGCAGCGACAGCACCATGGCCCGGACCTGCCGCGCCAGCGCCCCCCAGCTCAGCACCGAAAGCACGATGGAGATGGCGAAGTAGATCTGGATCGAGCTCCAGGTCGGTGGCACGAGTGCTGCCAGCGCCAGCCAGAGCGGGATCTGCGGGAAGGCCAGCGTCGTCTCGATGATGCGCTGCACCACCTCGTCGAAGAGGCCGCCGAAATAGCCCGTGGCGAGGCCGAGCGCGACGCCGATCAACAGCGACAGCAGCACCCCGACGAGGCCGACGGTGAGCGACACCTGCGAGCCGTAGAGGATGCGGCTGAACAGGTCGCGCCCCTTGCTGTCGGTACCCAGCAGGAACAGCTTTCCCGGCGCCTCGACACCGAACAGGTGGACGTCGGACTGGATGACCCCGAGAATGCTGTATGGCGCGCCGCGCACCAACAGCTGGATCGGGTAGCGCTGGTCGGTATCGACGGTCATCACCGGCTTGAAGGTCTTGCGGTCCATCGTCCGCTGCAGCCCGAACACGAAGGGCTGCAGGTGGAAATTGCCGTCGGCGTCGAAGAAGTGGATGCCGCTGGGCGGCGTGCGGGGGAAGGCGCTGTGCGTCTCGCGGTCGCCATAGGGGGCGAAGAACCCGGCCAGCAGCGCCACCACGTACATCCCGATCAGCACCCACATGCCGAACAGCGCCAGCCTGTTGCGGGCGAACTTGCGCCAGGCCAGCTCACGGACGCTCAGCACCCTGGTGGCAACCGGTGCGTCGGTCACCGCGGCGGCCGGCGCGGCGGTCCGTGCGAGGTCAGTCATAGCGCACCCGCGGGTCGAGCCAGGCCAGGAGGACGTCGGAAACCAGGTTGCCGAACATCACGGTGATGGCGATGAAGATCAGGATGCCGCCCGCGAGGAAGACGTCCTGCTGCATCGTGGCGGTCAGGTAGGTGGACTGGATGGTGGGCAGGTTCAGCACGGCACTGGTGATGGCAAAGCCGTTGATCAGGAAGGCCAGCACCTGGCCGAACATCATCACCAGCGGGTGCAGCGCATTGCGGAAAGCGTGCTTCCAGATCACCGTGCGCTCATGCAGGCCCTTGGCGCGCAGCGTGGTGACATAGTTCTTGCCCAGTTCCTCGAGCATGTTGTTGCGGGTGACCCGCATGATCACCGCCATGCCGGTGAAGGCCACCGCAGTGACGCTGAGCCAGGCATAGGAAAAGAAGTCGGCGAGCCGCGCCAGCGACCAGGGCTGGCCGATGAACTCGGGCGAGTTCAGCCCCAGCAGCACATTGCCGCTGGCGACGAAGGCCAGCACCAGGAAGAACAGCGCCAGCAGAAAATCCGGCAGGCCGATGCCGATGAACGAGACCGTGGTCAGCGCCACGTCGCCTGCCTTGTACTGATGCGTCGCCGAATAGACGCCCAGCGGGATGCCGATGCCCCAGGAGGCGAGGAAGGCCATGAAGGAGATGGCGAGCGTCACCGGCAGCCGCTCGAGAATGATGGTGGACACCGGGCGGGAGTCGACGAACGACTTGCCCAGGTCGCCCTTGAGGAAGTTGCCGATCCAGTTGAAGAACCGTTCGACCGGCGGCCTGTCCAGCCCGAACTGCTGGCGCATCATCTCCTCTTGCAGCGCGGCGGTGGTGTTACCCATCTGCCCCTGCTGCGCGACATAACGACTGACGTAGTCGTTGACCGGCAGCTGCATGATGAAGAAGCCGACCGCCATGATCAGCAGCAGCGTAGGCAGCATGATGAGCAGCCGCTTGCCGATGTAGATGAGCATACCTGCCTCCGGAAGGGTGGCAGCGCGCCCGAGGGGCGCGCTGCTGCAGCTTTGTTCAAGCTGATGGTCTACTCGGCGAAGTAGAACTGCGCCGGATCCGCCGTAGCGGGGAAGCCCATATCCCAGCTGCCGACCAGGCCGACCGTGGGGACGTTGCGCAGCCGGTTCGACACGACCACCGGGGTCGGATGCTCACCGATGGTGCCGATGGTGATCGGACCCTCGTCGAAGTGGATCTGGTACGCCTCGAGCAGAGCCGCATTGCGCGAGTCCGGATCGAGCGTCGCCGCCGCCTTGGCATAGGCCTGCTGCAGCTTCTCCAGCATCGAACCAGCCGGCGGAGCCGTGCCTTCCGTACCGCCGCTCTGGAAGTACTTGGCGATGCTCATGCCGCCCATGGTCCACTCGACGTTCTCGACCGGCGCCCACACCGTGGGGGCGGAGAGCAGGCCCCAGCCAGCGGCGCTGCCCCAGGCCCGCATCATCATCTCACCCGAGTTCTCGCGCGCCGAGAGCGTCGACCAGTCACCCTGGTTGAGCAGGGTTTCGAGGCCGATGGCGTCCCAGTCCTCCTTCATCAGGTCCATAATGTCAGCCGTCTGCTTGTCGCCCGACTGGAAGTCGACGATCAGTTGCAGGCGCGAGCCATCCGGCCGGTCACGCCAGCCGTCGCCATCCTTGTCGACGACGCCGATCTCGTCGAGCCAGGCCTTGGCCTGTTCCGGATCGTGCTGGATGTACGAGCTCACCCACTTCTCGTAGAACGCCTTGCCCTCGGGGGTCTGCAGTTCCGGGCTCAGCGGGCTCAGCGCAAACTGACGCGGCTTGGCAAGGCCGTAGGCGACGACATCGTTGTACTTGTCGCGATCCATGGCGACCGACAGGGCGCGACGGAACTCGGGCTTGTAGAACAGATCGACGATGCCCGCGTCCTTGTGGTCGTACATCGGCATCATCCAGGGCCAGGCGAAATCGCCGCGGTCCCACATCATGACGCGATAGTTGCCCTTCTCCTGGTTCTCCATCAGCAGGCTGACGTCGGACAGGTTGAACTCTCGCGACTGGAAGTCGAGCTTGCCGGCAACCGAGTTGAGCAGCACGGCCTGACCGACGCTGTCGTCGCTGGCGACGGTGGTCTCGAAGCCATCGATATAGGGCAGCTGGTTCCCCGCCGTATCGACCTTCCAGTAATACGGGTTGCGCTCGGCGGTGAGGCGCTGGCCCGGCGTGTAGGAACTGGTCTTCCAGCCGGCAAGCGTCGGCATGTCCGTGAAGGTGATGCGGCTGTCCATGCTGTAGCGCGCCATGAACTCGGTCGTATCCTTCACGGCGGAGTTATACTTGGGCAGGAACTGCTTCATGTAGTGGGCCGGAATGAGCCACTGCGCACTGTTGTAGTAGCCGCGCGAGCTCAGTTCCATGAACAGCGGGTTCGGGCCGGCAAAGGTGAACTTGACCGTGTCCTCGTCGATCTTCTCGACCGTCATCGGCACGTTGTTGACCACGGTGCCGGCGGGGAAGCTGACCTCGACGCTGTCATCGAGCACGACGTCGTTCCAGAAGAACATGAAATCGTCGGCCGTCATCGGCACGCCGTCGGACCACTTGAGGCCCTTGCGGAAATCGATGGTCAGCTCGGTGTAGGCATCGTTCCAGGTCCAGGACTCGGCAACGTTGGGCCGAACGCCGTTCAGGTCGCGCTGCCAGCGTGCGAACGGCTCGACCTGCAGCGTAATCTTCTCCCAGTCGAGGTTGGCCTTGGTGATATCGTGGATGGTGCCGCCATAGGTGCCGACGCTCTCCACCGGCTCCAGCACCAGCGGATTGGCCGAGATACGCTCGGCAACCGGCGGCAGGTTGGCCCCATCGAGACTCGGTGCCTGCTTGTAGTCCAGCGCCATCGCGGCGCCCGACGACAGCAGAGCCGCCAGCAGGCCGGCCGTAACCGACCGTCGCTTACTAAACAACATTCGCTCCTCCCTCATGCACCATATGCGGCGCAGCTGAACGCTAAAATATGTCGTACATATCTTCAAGATATACATGAGCGGCCTTGCAACGGCCGGTCAAACCCGCCGCAACCGTATGATCGTGCTCTGCAAATCCTTGAGCTTGAGCTGGATGCCGAGCTGGTTCCAGGCCGCGCCACTGCGCGTCTCGCCGGTCTCGTCGGCATAGATTGCCTCCGGATCCAGCCCGGCCGGAAACACCAGCGGCAGCTTGCCGATCCGCGCCTTGAGGATGCGGAAGGCGAACAGCACCGCCTCGCTCTTGTCCTTGGCGACATACATGAACGCGCTGAGGTCGGTCCGCCGTGCCGAGCGCAGACGATAGAGATCGCCGCCCGCGACCAGCTCGCGGATGCTCTTGTAGGCAGCGACGTGCCCGGCGGCGCGCTCCAGCATGTCATCGGACCAGGTCAGCAGGTTGCCACCGACGCCGAGCGCCCCGGCCATGCTGGCGTGGAAGCGCAGATCGAGGTCGAACTGGTCCAGGTGCTCGTCGGTCACCCAGGCGGCCATGGTGTTGGCCGGAAACAGCTGCGAGTACCCTTCCTGGATCTCGAGCCGTGCGGTCGGCACGGTCGTGTCGCTGGCCCAGCTCTGTTCGGTCAGCCGCATCATCCCCATGTCGACGCGCCCGCCGCCGCCCGAGCAATTCTCCCAGATGACGTCGGGATGCCGCTCGCGCAGCGTGCTCCACAGCCGGTACAGGCCCTCGACATAGCGCACCCAGATCTCGCGCTGGTCGCGGTCATGCCCCGGCCAGCCGGGCTCGCTGACATTGCGGTTCATGTCCCATTTGATGAAGTCGATCCGGGTGCTGGAGAGCAGCCGGTCGAAGATGTCGATCAGGTAATCCTGCACGTCGACGCGGCCGAGGTTCAGCATCGACTGGTTGCGCGACAGGGTGCGTTCGCGCTCGGGGAAGTGGATGATCCAATCCGGGTGCGCCCGATAGAGGTCGGAATCCGGATTGACCATTTCCGGCTCGATCCACAGCCCGAACTGCATCCCGCGCGCGTGGATGGCGTCGGCAAGCGGCTTCAGCCCGTGCGGGAACTTGTTCTTGTCTGGCCACCAGTCGCCGAGACCGGCCCGGTCGTTCACCCGCTTGTCGAACCAGCCATCGTCGATGACGAACATCTCGACGCCCATGGCGGCGGCCTTTTCGGCGAGTTTGGCCTGGCCCTCGGCGTTGACGTCGAACAACGTCGCGTACCAGGAGTTGTAGACCACCGGGGGCAGATAGTTCGGGCGCGGCGACAGGGTTTGCCGGACGAAATCGTGGAATGACCGGCTCATAGCGCCAAAGCCGGCAGCGGTGTAGCCGAAGATCAGCCGCGGCGTCGTGAAGCTCTCGCCCGGCAGCAGGTCGTAGACGAAATCGTGGTCGCTGACGCCCAGGTGCACGATGCTGCGACCGTCGCGGGTGCGCTCGGCCAGCAGCTTCCAGTTGCCGCTCCACTCCAGCGTGCCGAACCAGAGTTCACCCGCCTCTTCGCGGGCACCCCACCCGGCTTCCGCGCGCTCCATGGCAAAATACGGCACGCCACCGTGGCTGGTGGTGATGCGGCGGCTCTCGCGCTGGAACACACCGTGGACCAGCGGTTCGCGCTGCATGCGATACTCGTCGCCCCAGCGGCCATCGAGGTGGTTGAGCAGGTACTCGCCGGTGTGCGGCAGGTAGAACGAACCCGACAGGGCGCGATTGAGGTGCAGCGGCTGCGTCCCGGCGTTGACGATGCGCATCCGCCTCGTCACCAGCCCATGCCTGGGCAGTGCCTCATACTCGACGACGATCTCGGCTTCGAGCACGGCGTCGCGCAGGGTGAGGCTCAGCGTTTCGCCGCTGCTTTCCGCAGACACGAAGCGCAGCACGAAGCCGCGCGGCCCGCCATCGCGGTAGCCATCGACTGTCCGCTCGTCCGAGGCGCCCGCCTCGCCGGTGGCGACATCCTGCTGCGAGTGCTGGATCGGGTGCTCCATGGCGAACCACTCTCCCCGCTGCGCTGCCGGATAGTCGGCCAGACGCGGCAGGCGCGGCCCCCAATAGGTCTGCAGCAGCAGGCCCGAGTCATCGACCCCCAGCGCAAAGGCGGCACCGCCGCTCTCGATGACCCAATATTTCTCGCCTGCAACAATGCCCAAAACCCATCCCCCACACGAAGGCCGCGACCGGCCAAATATGTATGATATTTCGGGTTTTCCGCAGCGGCGTCAACCGAGCGCCAGCGCCGAAAAACGTGCAAAACCACGGCTCCTGCCCTGCCGCCCGACGCCTGCATTTCCTGAAACCGCGGCGAAGAACGATGTGCTTCGCAAGAACACAGGCCATCTGGTCCGCGGGCCGCATGATGATCGGCGTAGCGCTGTCGAGGCAATTGGGGGTATTGTACTGCTACCTCGGCGGCGAGCGGCTCCGCACTTCTGTCTACACGGCCACGCGCTTGCCACCACACGAGAAGGGCAGCAGTCAATGGCACTGCACGGGTCCGACTCATCTAAGTTTGCGCTCGGCGGAATACTTGTCGCCGCTGCGCTGGCCTTCGGCATCCTGTTCGGCCAGGTGCAGGCGGGCCCCCATGCCCTCGATACCCCGCCGCAACTGCTGTCGGAGACCGGACTGTACGCCGATCCGGGCAGCCTCACCGTCGACCCGCGCAACCTCTCGTTCTCGCCGCAATATCCGCTCTGGACCGATGGCGCGGCGAAGAGCCGATGGATCCGGCTGCCGCCGGGAAAGACGATCGACGGGTCCGACCCCGATGCCTGGACCTTCCCGATCGGCACGCGGTTCTGGAAGCAGTTCAGCTTCGGCGGCCAGCCCGTCGAGACGCGCTACATGGAACTGCAAGCCAACGGGCACTGGCTCTATGCGGCATACCAGTGGACCCCGGACGGGCGCGATGCGGTGCTGGTCGGCGAGCGGGGCCGCCACAATGCCTTCCCTCTCGGCAACGGGCTGTTCCACGACATCCCCAGCACCTCAGACTGCAAGGTCTGCCACCAGGGCGGACCGGCCGAGGTGCTCGGGTTCAGTACGCTGCAGCTGTCGCCGGCGGTCGACCACGCGGCCCTGCATGCCGCCACCAGCGCCTCGGGCATCAAGCTCGACTACCTCATCAGTCATGGGCTGATCACCGGGTATGAAGGCTGGCCCTCCCAGGCCCCGGTGATCGCCGCGACATCCGAAGCCGAACGCCTGGCGCTGGGCTACCTGCATGGCAACTGCGGCCAGTGCCACAACAGCCGGTCGGCCCTGGCCAATCTCGGGATGCACCTGCGGCAGGAGTTGCTGAAGCCGCCGGGAGACGTGCTTGCCACACTGGCCGGCCAACCGGTGAAGAAGAGTGCGCCGGGACAATCGGCCGACGCCGTCGACCGGATCGACCCCGGACATCCCGAACGCAGTGCGCTGCTGCAGCGGTTGTCGTCGCGCTACCCCGCCCTGCAGATGCCGCCGCTCGGCACGGTGATGGTCGATGACGAGGCGGTCGCCGTGTTCAGGAAATGGATTGCCGAGCTCAACGCCGATGAGGGCCAATGACGGCCAATAAGGGAGGACTACGATGAAGCATTACGTATTCGGACTTGCACTCCTGTTGCCGATGGTCGGCACGGTTGCCGCGCAGGAGGCGGCCAACCCGGACCAGGTCAAGCGGGGCGAGTACCTGGTGACCGCCATGGGCTGCAACGACTGTCACACGCCCCTGATGATGGGGGCCAATGGTCCGGAGCCGGACATGAGCCGGATGCTCTCCGGCCATCCGCAGGACATCAAGATCACGGCCCCGGCAAGCTTGTCCGAGCCCTGGGGATCGGCGGCCTCGCTGACCAATACCGCTCATTCCGGCCCGTGGGGCGTCAGCTTCACGGCGAACCTGACTCCGGATCCGGAATACGGGGTGCTGCGCGACTATACCGAGGCCCAGTTCCTGCAGATGATGCGGACGGGCCGCAAGCAGGGACAGGGTCGCGCGATCCTGCCGCCGATGCCGTGGCAGCCGTTCGGCCACCTGAACGACGACGACCTCAAGGCGATCTTCGCCTACCTCAAGCAGATTCCGCCGATCAAGAACAAGGTGCCCGACCCGCTCCCGCCGCCGAAATAAGCGATCACGCGGCGCGCTCGGGAAGGGCGCTCGAATTCTACTGTGTAGCCTGCAGCAGGATCGCCGGCCCGTGGGTCGGCGATCTTCGGGCTGCCTTGCGCCTTGATCGGCTACAGCGGCTACCCTTTCGGCGACCTGATCTTCCAGATGCCGCTGGCTGTGCCGATCAGTCGATCGCCGCTGGTGAGGGTGCCGCGCATGAAAACCAGGGTCCTGGTGCGGCGCAGCACCTCGCAATCGATCACGATCAGGTCACCGATATGGCCGGAATCGATGAAGTCGAACGTCATCGTCGCCGTGGCCTGCGCCGCGATGGTCGGATCGACGGAGCGCGAGGCATAGCCCAGGGAGCGATCGGCAAATGTCATCAGCATGCCGCCCTGCACGTTGCCGTTGCGGTTGCGGTGCTTGTCCTCGGCCACGAAAGCGAAGCGACGCTCCGGGCGTTCGGGCGAAATCCACAACGGCCCGACCAGGCCGATAAACCCGGAATCCTCCATCACCGTCCACCCTGCCGCGCGCAGCTCCTCCGCGCGGCTCGGCACTTCAGTCGTCATCGCAGCCTCCAGGATCGTGTGGTGACGGTACCCCTGCCGACCCGACTGTCAATTTCGACGCCGATCGCCATGTACTTGGTTTCGAGATAGCTCTCGGTTCCGTATTTGGAGCCTTCGCGGCCCATTCCGGATTGCTTGACCCCGCCGAAGGGCGCGAGCTCGGTGGAAATGAGGCCGGTATTGATGCCGACCATGCCGCACTCGAGCGCCTCGGCCACGCTGAACGCCTTGCTGAGGTCGCGGGTGTAGAAATACGCGGCAAGGCCATACTCGGTGGCGTTGGCCTGCGCGATCGCGTCCTCGGCGCTGTCGAAGCGGAACAGCGGCGCGACCGGCCCGAAGGTCTCCTCGTGCGCAAGCTTCATTTCGGCCGTGGCACCGGTCAGCACAGTCGGGGTGTAGAACAGTCCGCCCTGCGGATCGCGGTGTCCGCCCACCAGCACCCGCCCGCCGCGGCCGACCGCATCGGCGACGTGCTCCTCCACCTTGGCCAGCGCGGCCGCGTCGATCAGCGGCCCCATGTTGATGCCGTCGGCGAAGCCGTCCCCGACCCTGAGGCCGGCAACGCGCGCCGCGAGCTTCTCGGCGAAGGCGTCATAGACTCCCGCCTGCACGTAGAGGCGGTTGGCACACACGCAGGTCTGGCCGTTGTTGCGGTATTTCGAGGCAATGGCGCCTTCCACCGCCGCATCGAGGTCGGCGTCGTCGAAGACGATGAACGGCGCATTGCCGCCGAGCTCGAGGCTGATCTTCTTGATCTGCTCGGCGCATTGCCGCATCAGCAGGCGCCCTACCCCCGTCGAGCCGGTGAAGGTGATCTTGCGCACTTTGGGGTTGCCGGTCAGCTCGCCGCCGATCTCGCTGCTCCGCTTGCCGGTGACGACGCTGAACACGCCGCTCGGCACCCCGGCGCGTTCGGCCAGTACGGCGAGCGCCAGCGTCGAGAGCGGCGTCTGCGCCGCGGGCTTGGCCACCATGGTGCAGCCGACCGCCAGCGCCGGCGCCATCTTGCGGGCGATCATGGCGTTGGGGAAGTTCCAGGGCGTTATTGCCCCCACGACCCCGATCGGCTGCTTGATGACCATGATGCGGGTGTCGCCGCGATGGCCCGGTATGGTGTCGCCATAGACGCGCTTGGCCTCCTCGGCGAACCACTCGATATACGAGGCGCCATAGAGGACCTCGCCCTTCGCTTCGGCGAGCGGCTTGCCCATCTCGGCGGTCAGGATCGCGGCCAGATCGTCGGCATTGGCCACCGTGAGATCGTGGAGCCGGCGCAGGATCGTGCTCCGCTCCTTGCCCGTGAGCGCGGCCCAGGCCGGCTGCGCGAGATGCGCTGCGTCGATTGCCCGGGCCGTCTCGGCCGCGCCCAGATCGGGGAGCAGCGCCAGTTGCTCACCCGTCGACGGGTTGGTCACCGGAAAGCTCCGGCCGGCATCGGCGGCGCTGATCCATTCGCCGCCCACCAGCGCCCTGTCGACCAGCAGGCTCGGGTCTCGCAGGCGCGCGGCGAGGGTGCTGGCTGAGCTCATCTTGGTCTCCATGGGTATGATGCGTGCGCGTCGGGGCAGCTCATGCCCAGTTTCGCGCCTTCGAGGTGTGGCCGATGCCGGGGTTCATCGTGTTGGTCGGATCGAGCGAACGGTAGAAATCCGCCAGCGCCGGCTTGGCGGCATAGATGTGGCCGACATTGTGTTCCGACGGGAACTCGACGCGCCGCTGCTCGAGATGCGCCATGATCCGCTGCTTGACCGCCTTGCTGTCATGGCCCTTGCCGACGATGTAGTCGTAGTGGAACACCTGGCAGAAGAAGTGGCCGCAGCGAAGCCGACCGACCAGCGCGCCTTCGATCTCCGGCGGGATGGAATCGCGCCAGTCGAGCGTGTTGCGCGGCATTGCCATGTCGAAAGCCACGATGCCCTCGACGGTGTTCGAATGCACCGCCCGATAGCGCGTCGCGGCGCCGCCGATGGCATAGCGGTGGCGGAAGGCTGCCGCGGCCTCCTGAGCATCGCACGCGAAGAAGCTGCCGGTGGCGGACGGAAAAACCTCGCGTAGATAGGCCCGGGCCTCTTCGATGCCCCCGCCCTCCATGCGCAGCAGGATGTGGTGCTCGTAGGTGTCGCGGAAAGCGTTCATGCGCTTGGGCAGGTGATCGGGCAGCAGGCCGGTGATCAGTTGCAGCAGCCGGTCCGAAAGGTTGGCGCCGAGCCCGAGCCGCGCCGCGAGCACATCGAAGCGGCTCTTGATGGCGAAGGCCTTGGAGATGTGGTGCGTCCCCACGTGCCGGAGAAACAGGTAGAGATCCTTGCCGTAGCGCCGGGCCAGGTCATAGGCGTCCCGATGCAGGTATTCGCCCGCGACGGGCGGGCTGCGGAAGGTCGTGAGCATGTGGCGCCGCAGCCGGGTCAGCTCCATGTGGTCGTTGGAGCCGATATAGAAGACCTGCGACGGCCCCGAGCTGGGGAAGGTGTCGAGGCGGACGGCAAACACGCAGAGCTTGCCGGCCGAACCCGCCGCTTCGAACAGCAGGCGGGGATCGTTGTTGTACCGGGCCGGCAGCGGTGAATCGACATCGCGAACGATGCTGCCGTAGTCGGGGTCCGAGGCGAGGACGCCCAGATCGTGCCGGATGTCCTCGGCGCTGTAGTCACCGCGATCCAGCCGGCCCAGGATGACCTCGGGGTCCTCGCCCAGGTCGATGCCGAGGTGATTGACCAGCGACACGCCGCCAGCCGCGTCCACTCGCGCAAACAGCGCCAGCTGGGTATAGGCCGGCCCGCGCCGCAGCAGCGCGCCGCCCGAATTGTTGCAGACGCCGCCGACGACGGAGGCGCCGATGGAGGTTGAGCCGATCACCGAGTGCGGCTCGCGGCCGAGCGGACGAATCCTGCGCTCCAGCGCGTGCAGCGTGGCGCCGGGGAGGCACAGGACCTGTGCACCACCGGCCAGCAGGTCGATCCGGTCAATGCGCATGGTGTTGATGATCACCACCTCGCGGTCGTAGCTGTCGTCGTAAGGCGTGGCGCCCCCGGTGAGGCTGGTATTTGCCGCCTGCATGATGACGATCCGGCCTGCCTCGACAGCCGCCTTCAGCACCCGCCATTGCTGGACCAGCGTGCCGGGACGGACCACCGACAGCACCTTGCCCTGGCCGTAGCGGTAGCCTTTGCGGAAGCGCTGGGTGTCGCGATCCGCGGTCAGCACGTTGCCGGCACCGACGATGTCGCGGAACTGGGAAAGCAGCGCCTCGCTGCCCGGGACGACGTCTTTCATGATGGTCAGGTCCGCCGCGGAATGGTGGAGTCGAACCACCGCTTGCTGGCCCGGGACGTATCGACGGCGACGTGCATGTGCTTGAGCTCGGTCCAGGCCAGCAGCCCTTCGAGCCCGAACTCCCGCCCGATCCCCGACTGCCGGTAGCCGCCGAACGGGTATTTCGGGTTGAGCAGGTGATAGTCGTTGATCCAGACGGTGCCGGCCCTGAGCCGATGCCCGAGCTCTATCGCCGCGGTCGGAGGCCCCCAGACCGCGCCGGCGAGGCCGTAGATCGTGTCGTTGGCGATCGCGACGGCTTCGTCCACGTCGTCATAGGCGAGCACCGACAGCACGGGGCCGAAGATTTCCTCCTGCGCCACCCGCATCCTCGAGGTCACCCCGGTAAGCAGCGTCGGGGCAAAGAAGCTGCCGCCGGCAAGGTCGCCGCCAATACGGGCTCCGCCTGCGGCCACGCTGGCTCCCTCGGCGGTGCCGATCTCGACATAGCCCGCTACCCGCGCGAGCTGTCTTCCATTGATCAACGGGCCGATATTGGTCGCCTTGTCGGCCGGATTGCCCACCGCGAGAGCCGACATCCGCTCGACCAGCCGCGAGACGATTTCGTCGTGAAGGGCGCGTGGCACCAGCAGCCGCGTTCCGGCCTCGCAGGCCTGGCCGGCATGATAGAAAGCGGCATAGAGTGCGCCGTCGATGGCGAGGTCCAGGTCGGCGCCATCGAGCAGCACCTGAGCGCTCTTGCCGCCCAGTTCGAGGGTCACCCTCTTCAGCGTGCCGGCCGCCAGCCCCATGACCCGCTTGCCCACCTCAACCGAGCCGGTGAACGACACCTTGTCGACGCCCGGATGGAGCACCAGCGCTTCTCCCGCGGTGGGACCTTCGCCGGGCAGCACGCTGACGATGCCGGGCGGCACGCCTGCTGCCTGAACGATTTCGGCGAGCAGCAGCGCCGAGAGCGGAGCTTCGAGGGCCGGCTTCAGCACCACGGCATTGCCGGCTGCCAGTCCCATGGACAGCTTCCAGCAGGCCATGAGGAACGGGAAGTTCCACGGGACGATGGCGGCGACGACGCCGATCGGCTCGCGCCTGATGTAGTTGTAGGACGGTCCGGGCCGCAGGGTCTGTGGCAGCGGCACGGCGTCCTCGAGCCGCGGGGCGAGTTCGGCCATGGTGCGAAACCAGTAGGCGCCCGACGCCACGTCGGCCCGGGCCTTGGCGAGAGTCGAGCCGCCGTCCGCCACCTCCAGCGCCACGATCTCGTCGGCCCGGCGCTTGATGCCGTCGGCGATGGCGTTGAGGACCTGCGCCCGGCCGGCGGCCGTCGAACTCGACCACGGGCCGCGATCGACCGCCTCGCGGGCCAGGGCGACGGCCATGTCGACGTCGGCCCCGGTCGCCGTCGCCACCGTGCCGATGGCCTCGCCGGTTGCCGGGTTGCGGCACGCGATGGCGGTTGCGTCCGGGGCCTCGCGGAACTCTCCGCCGAGAAAGAGCCGATGATGTTGCACTGCCGCCTGCCCTACTCTGGCATGGCCATGGTTTCGGTCTCGGTGACCGGGAACCGGGCGTCGCTCACGGCAATCTGGTTGAGCGGGTGCGCCCGCGCCTTTTCACGCCGCCGCAGCCGGTTCGCATAGGCCGGCGGCAGCACCCCGTAGGGATCGGGCAGGCCGAGCTCGAGCGCGGCGCGCGCCGGCCAGTCGCCCTGCAGCAGCAGCTCGCGCGCCAGCGCGACGATGTCGGCGTGGCCGCGGCTGATGATCGCCTCGGCCTGCTGGGGATCGCTGATCATGCCAACCGCCGCCGTCATCAGGCCGGTGTCGCGCTTGATCTGGCTCGCATAGGGCACGTGGTGGCCGGCGATCCACGGCACCACCGGCATGGTCGTCTTGCCCTGGATGCCGCCCGACGAGCAGTCGATCACGTCGACGCCGCGCTCCTTGAGTGCGGCGGCAAGCGCCAGCGTATCGTCGAACCCCCACTTGCCGCCCTTGCCGTCGATGCTCGATACGCGGAAGAACAGCGGCCGATCGGCGGGCCAGGCGTCGCGGACGCGCTCCGTCACCTCGAGCGCGAAGCGCATGCGCCCCTGGCGGTCGCCGCCATAGGCGTCGGTACGGTGGTTCGTCAGCGGCGACAGGAACTGATGGATCAGGTAGCCGTGCGCGCCGTGCACCTCGACGATGTCGAAGCCGGCGTCGAGGCTGCGCAGCGTCGCCTCGACGAAGGCATCCTGCACGACGCGGATATCATCACGGTCCATCGCCTTTGGCGGCGCGTGCTCGTCATCCATGGCGATGGCGCTTGCCGACAGGCCCTGCCACGGCGCCTTGCCCCTGGCCGCATCCTCCTCCGTCAGCGGACGCCACTTTCCGCCGGGAGCGCGTTCCGACGAGGCCTTGTTGCCGGAGTGGCCGAGCTGGATGGCGGGCAGCGCCCCCTGGCTCTTGATGAAATCGGTGACGCGGCGATAGGCCGGGATCTGGGCGTCGTCCCAGATGCCGGCGCAGGAATAGGTCTTCCGGCCGCGCGCCTCGACCGCGGTCTCGTCACCGAACACGATGCCGGCCCCGCCCATGGCGAACCGGCCCAGGTGCGCCAGGTGCCAGTCGTTCGGCGCGCCGTCGTCCGACCGGTACTGGCACATCAGCGAGACCATGATGCGGTTCCGCGCGGTGACGCCGCGCAGCGGCAGCGGCTGGAACAGCGCCGGGATGGCGGGGGCTTCGGTGGTCTCGGTCATTCCTCGTCTCTCCAAACCGGTTGTTCCGGATTTCCCGTGTTCACGACCTTGACCTCGCGTTGATTGGAAAAGGTCTGCGCAGTGGTGATGGCGACCAGCGCCAGCGCCGCGCCGCTCGACCAGAAGACGCCGGCGATACCGACCCATGACGCGACCACGCCGGCAACGGTGGGGATGAAGATCTGGCCCAGCCGGTTGCCCGCGAGGCGCAGCGACACGATGGTGCCGCGCACGGGAAACGGCGTGATCTCGGCCATCCAGGCAAGGATCAGCGGCAGGCAGAGCCCGAGCGCGAACCCGGCGATGGTAATGGCGAAGCCCATCAGCCAGAGCGGCATCGGAATGGGCAGGACGGCCATCGACAGGGCAGCGATGGCGACGCTCCAGACCATCAGCCGCGGACGCCCGAAGCGCATGATGAGGGCGTGGAAACTGAGGCGCGACAGCATCGACGCGGCAGCCCGCAGGCTCAGCAGCATGCTGATCGTCGCCGCCTCGATGTGCCGTTCGGCGCCGAGCGCCGGCAGATAGACCAGCAGCAGGTCCATCGCGGAGAGAATGATGATGCTGGCGAACATCGCCGGCATCATGCCGCGGATCCTGAACAACGCGGCGATGCTGCCCGGTTTGCCCGAGGTGGAGCTCGCTTCCGGCCGCGGCGAGGACTTGATCGGCAGCGACAACAGGAGCGACGCCAGCGCAATTACCGTCGCCGCGATGAAGATCGCCTCGGTATGAGGAATGATCGCATCGCCGCCGATCAGGCCGATGAGGAACGGGCTGAGCACCTGCCCCAGCGACACGAACATCGTGTAGTAGCCGAAGATGCGGTCGCGCTGTTCCGGCGGCCCCCATTTGGAGGCGAGGCTCTGCTCGCCCAGCATGCCGAGCACGTGCCCGAAGCCGAGCGCCATGTTGCAGAGCAGCAGCCCCGGCACGGTATCGCCGAAAAACAGCATGGCGACGGCCGAGAGCAGAACCAGGGCGCTGCCCAGAACCAGCGTCGGCCGCTCCCCATACCGGTCGGTGGCCCGTCCCGCCACGATGCCGAAGACCATGGGGAACACGCTGAACGCCACCGCGAAGAGCGCCAACCAGGCCGGGTCGAGGTTGATCTCGATCGCCCGGTAGGACGTGTTGACCCGCAGCAGCAGGGTCGCCATCTGCGACAGCACGGCGTGCACGACGAGCAGCCAGAACCAGCCCTGCGAGAAGAGCTTGTATTTGGGCTGCTTCGTCATGCCACCTGGCTCCATGGCCGGTTTTCGCGGCTCGGCTAGAGCAGTGCGCCCCGCTCTCGCAGCGGCTGGAGGGTCGCGGCGTCGATGCCGAGCTCGTCGACCAGGATCTCGTTGGTGGCGTTGCCCAGCGACGGGCCGGTCCAGCGGATCGAGCCCGGCGTCTCCGACAGGCGGAACAGCACGTTGGGCATGCGCATGTCGCCCAGCTGCGGGTCCTTGACGGTGGTGACCATCTGCGTTGCCTTGATGTGGGGGTCTTCCATCATCTCGGCGACTTCGTAGATGGGCGCAAAGGTCACGTCGGCCTTCGCGGCCGCGGCCATCACCTCGTCTCGGGTGCGCGCCTTGATCCAGCTGCCCACCACCTCGTCGAGCAGGTCGTTGTGGTCGACGCGGCCGCGACCGCTCGTGAACCACGGCTCGCTGACGAGATCGGGACGCCCGCACATCTCGATGATGCGCGCGGCGAGTTCGTTCGTCGCCGCCGAGACGCCGACCCACTTGCCGTCCTTGGTCGGATAGACGTTGCGCGGCGCGGTGTTGATCGAGCGATTGCCGGTGCGGGGCTCACGATAATTTTCGAGCTGGTCGGCGCGCACGATGGCAGCGCCCAGCGTCGACATCAGCGGCTCGAACACGCTGACGTCGATCACCTGGCCCTTGCCGCCCCGCGCATCGCGATTGTAGAGCGCCATGGTGATGGCGCCGACGAGGCTGATGCCGGCAACGTAGTCGGCCATGGCGAAGGGCGGCAAAGTCGGCGCACCGTCCGGATCACCGGTGAGCGAGGCGAAGCCCGACATCGACTCGATGAGGGTACCGAAGGCAGGCCGAGAGGCGTAGGGGCCGCTCTGCCCGAAGCCGCTGAGGCGGGCGAAGATCAGGCCGGGATTGACCGCCGACATGACATCATAGCCCAGGCCCCACTTCTCGAACGTGCCCGGACGGAACCCCTCGACGACGACGTCGGCCGTCTTGACCAGTTCGAGGAAGATCTTGGCCGCATCGGGATCGCCGAGGTACATCGCGACGCTGCGCTTGTTCCGGCCGACCAGGCGCCACCAGATCGAGCTGTCCCCCTTGACGAAGCCCTGCCGGCGCATCCCGTCGCCGCCGTTCGGGTGCTCGACCTTGATGATCTCGGCACCGAAATCGCCAAGGATCTGACACGCAGTGGGTCCCGCCACGACATTGGATGTCTCCAGGATCCTGATGCCGGCCAGTGGCCCCCTATTCTCGCCCGTAACCATTAGTGTCCTCCGTAGGTCGGGCCAAAGCTAACCTCAAATTGTTGATTGTCAACAGTTGTCACAAGGTGCACGCAAAATGGGGGCGGATAGAGGCCGCTGCCTTTGCGCAATCGGCCGAACTGGATTATCCCTCTGTCAACAACCTGCATGAGGTCAGCGACATGATCAGTCCAAGTGTCCGCCGCTCGGACGTCCTGGAGAGCGCTCCGCTAGAGGCAGCATCGCTGCGGCACCTGGTCTACGAGCGCATCGAGCAGATGATCATCCGCGGTCAGCTGCGACCGGGCGATCGCATGCCCGAAACCGAACTCGCCCTCACCCTCGGGGTCAGCCGCGGCCCGGTCCGCGAGGCCCTGCTCCTGCTCGAGCGCGACGGCTGGGTCGAGGTGAAGCCGCGGCACGGAGCTACCGTCCGCCGCCGCTCGAACCGCGAGATCGAGGAGTTGTTCGAGGCGCGCAAGGTGCTGATGATCCACGCGGCCCGCCTCGCCGCCGAGCTCGCCGACGACGCTGCCTGCGCCAGGGCAGTGGAACTCGACGAGGCCGTCAAGAAAGCGGCCCGCCAGTCGGACATCCAGCACCTGATCGATGCCAACGCCGCGATCCACGACTTCCTGCCCTACATGGGCGGCAACAGCACGATCGGCGACCTGTGTCGCTCCTTCAGCCGGCGGCTGCGCTACTATACGTTCACGCCACGCACCCCCAAGCGCGCGCCCGCGGTGGCCGAGGAACACCGCGCGATCATCGCCGCGATCCTCGAGCGCTCCGTCGGCAAGGCCGCCGAACTCATGCGGATCCATATCGAACACAACTGGATCGCCTACACCGAGGGCCGGCTCGAGCGCGAAAGCAGCCAGTGGAGCTGAAGCACTCCCCGGCTGCCTCCGTCCCGCCGGTTCAGCGCCCCTTGTAGGGGCCGCCCTTGCGCTTCTCGACGAAGGCCAGGGCGCTTTCCCTGACGTCTTCTGTGAGATGCAGCTTGAGCGGATTGGTGTGCGAGTAGGCTTCGCGCTCGATCTGGTCGAGATACCAGCGGCGGACGCGCACGCTGGCGCGAACCCCGAGCGGCGGATGCTGGTTGATTTCTCGCGCCAGCGCATAGGCCCGCTCGAGATGCTGCCCCTCGGGCGCCACTTCGTCGATGATCTGCGCCGCAAGGGCTTGCTCGGCCGTGAAGAACCGGCCGGTCAGGGTCACCCGCGTCGCGAAGGTGCCGTTGCCGCGATAGTTCATCAGCGCCCAGTACTTTGCGGCGGCAAGGCCGCGTCCCGTCTCCGTCACCTGGAACTTCGTGCCCGCGGCGGCGACCACGAGGTCGCACTCGAGCACGAGGCCGAGCCCCATGCCGATCGCATAGCCGTGCGCCGCGGCAATCACCGGCTTCCAGTTGACCGAGCGGGTGAGCACGTCGGTGGCCTGCGCGCCCCAGCCCTGCGGGCCGCCATGCTTGGCGAACTCTTCCTTGCTGCGCAGCTGGCGCTGCTGCACGTCGGCGCCGCTCGAGAAGGCGCGGCCGATGCCGTTGATGACGGCCACCCGGGCCTCGTCATCGATATCGAAGCGCCGCATGGCGTTGAGCAATGCCACGACGGAGTCGTCGCTGAAGGCATTGAGTTTTTCCGGGCGGTTGAGGGTGATGGTCGCGATGCCGTCCTCCACCGCGTACAGCACCAGTTCCTGGGCCTGTTCAGTCATTGCTTCCTCCACTCTGTCGAAAAATGTCCAGGCTGAGCGCGCCTAGAGATCCTGCACCAGCAGCTGGCGCTGCTCGCCGAGCCCCTCGATGCCGATGCGGACGGTCTCCCCGGCGGCAAGGAACCGCTGCGGCTTCTTGCCCATGCCGACCCCGGCCGGCGTGCCGGTGGCGATGATGTCGCCCGGTTCCAGCGTGAAGAACTGCGACAGGTAGGAGACGAGATACGGCACCTTGTAGACCATGTCGGCGGTCGAGCCGTTCTGGTAGGGCACCCCACCCGCCTCGCTGAACATCTTCAGCTGGTGCACGTCGCCCAGTTCCTCGGGCGTCACCAGCCAGGGGCCGACCGGACCGAAGGTGTCGCAGCTCTTGCCCTTGGTGAACTGGCCCTGCCGGGCGGACTGGAAGTCGCGCTCGCTGAGGTCGTTGAGGAGGCAGTAGCCGGCAATGTGCTGGTAGGCGTCCTCCTCCGACACGTATTTGGCGGCAGTGCCGATGACGATGCCCAGTTCCACCTCGAGGTCCATCTTGCGGGCCCCGCGCGGCACGCGCACGTCGTCATTGGGACCGACAATGGCGCTGATCGCCTTCATGAAGATCATCGGTTCCGGCGGCACCGCCTTGCCAGCCTCGGCCGCATGATCGTGGTAGTTGAGCCCGATGCACACCAGCTTGCGGGTGCCCCCGACGCACGGGCCGAGCCGCACGTCCGGCCCGACTAGCGGCAGGGTCGCGGGATCGATCGCACGCAGCCGCTGCAGCGAAGCCGGATCGAGCGTTGCCGGCCCGATGTCGGTCACCACGTCGGACAAGTCGCGGATACGCCCTGCCGCGTCCACCACACCCGGCCTTTCCGCACCACTCTCGCCGTACCGCACCAGCTTCATCGCTTCGCTCCTCCCGCATCCGTTGGCGGTTTGTAGATTGTCGACAGTTTATGTCAAGCGCGATCAGCCTTTCCGGTGTTCCACCGCCGGAACATGGCTTCATCACTCATTACATTGTTGACAGATTACAACTTGTCGGATCATTTTTCGGCGGCAACAGCCGGCCGGTGACGCCGGAGGAGGACCGATGGACGACAGACCCTCGCTGCCGCGGGATAACATCAGCCGCCCCTATCACGACCTGATCGGGCTGCGGGTCACGGCAATGGAGAACGGCCGCTCGACGGTCGTGTTCGACAAGACCAGCGAGCTCTACAATGCGTTCGGCGGCATCCATGGCGGCGCAATCGCCAGCCTGATCGATGTGGCCTGCGCCATGTCCATTCGTTCGGCCGACCCGACGATCCGAGGCTCGGCGACCATCTCGCTGTCCATCTCGTTCATCGATTCGTCGTCGGGCCACCTCACGGCCGAAGGCACGCTCACCCGCATGGGCAACACCATCGCGGCGACCGAAGCGAAGGTGACCGACGAGACCGGCAAGCTGGTCGCGCACGCGATCGGCTCGTTCCGCGTGATCCGTCACAAGTCACAATGAGCACCATCGGCTTCTTCGGGCTGGGAGTGATGGGTGCGCCGATGGCGGGGCATCTGCTGAACGCCGGCCACCGCCTGCTGACCGTGCGCCACCGCACCCCCGTACCGGCGACGCTTGTCGCAGCCGGCATCGAGGAACTGGCGCACGCCGACGAGGTGGCGCGCCTCGCCGACATCATCATTACCATCCTGCCCGACACGCCGCAGGTGGAGCACGTGCTGTTCTCGCCTCGGGGCGTCGCGGCCGGCCTGACGCCCGGCAAGCTGGTGATCGACATGAGCTCGATCTCCCCCACGGCGACCAAGGGTTTTGCCCGACGGATCGACGAGCGCGGCTGCGACTATCTCGATGCGCCGGTATCGGGCGGCGAGGTCGGCGCCAAGTCGGCGACGCTCACCATCATGGCCGGCGGCCGTGCGGAAGCCTTCGCGCGCGCCGAGCCGCTGTTCGCCGTCCTGGGCAAGAACATCACGCATGTCGGCGGCATCGGCGACGGGCAGATCGCCAAGGTCGCCAACCAGATCATCGTGGCGCTGACCATCGAGGCCGTCGCCGAGGCCCTGACCTTCGCGCGCAAGGCCGGCGCCGACCCCGCCAGGGTCCATCAGGCCCTGATGGGAGGCTTCGCCTCGTCCCGGATCCTCGAAGTGCACGGCGAGCGCATGCTCGATCGCCGCTTCGAGCCGGGCTTCCGCATCCGCCTGCACCAGAAGGATCTCGAGCTGGCGCTCGAGGCGGCACGCCAGCTCGGCCTCAGCCTGCCCAACACGGCGTCGACGCAGCAGTTGTTCAATCTGTGCGCGGCGCAGGGCGGCGCGGACTGGGACCATTCGGCTCTCGTCCGTGCTCTCGAACTGGGCGCAGGCATGGACTTCGACGGAAAGCGGCAGGGCGCGGCCGGCAGCTGAGCCTGCGACTTTTGGAGTCCCTGGCCGGGCCGAAAACCGCTTGCGACCGCCAGGGCATTCCTCTACGCTTTCGGAATTAATTTCCGCACTATGGAATATAGTGTGAGGGGAGGGAACGGCCGTCTCTGGGAGGAGTGGCCATCTCTGGGAGGAGAACATCGCGATGTCCGACAGGACCCTGGACGCACCGCGCGCGGCGTTTCGCCTGCGCTTGCCGCGCATCGAGCTCGAGTTCGTCGTCGTCTTCGTCATCCTGCTGGCGCTCGGCTTCCTGGTCCTGACGCCGCTGGCGATCCTGATGACCCTGTCGCTCAACACGGGCGACCCGACGGTCTTTCCGCCGGAAACCTACGGCGTCGATAACTACGGCATCCTCGGGCAGAGCTTCCGCATCGTCTCCAACACGCTGCAGGTTTCGGCCTTCGCCACGGTCACCGCGATCATGATCGGGTTCCTGCTGGCCTGGATCCTGACCCGCACGCGCATCCGCGGCGCCGGCGTGTTCCAGCGCATGATGGAACTGCCCTACTACATGACGCCGCTGGTAGGCGCGCTCGCCTGGAGCATCCTTGCGGCCCCCAATCGCGGCTTCCTCAACCAGATCTGGAACGCCATGGGGTTCGAGGGCAACCTCATCAACATCTACTCGCCGCTCGGCATTGCCTGGGTGATGGCGCTGTTCGAGGGAACGGTCGCCTTCGTGATGATCTCGGCCGCCATGCGTTCGATGGATCCGGCGCTCGAGGAAAGCTCGCGCGTCCTCGGGGCCAGCAAGCTGACCACCATGCTGAAGGTCACGCTGCCGCTGGTCCTTCCCGGCGTGCTCGGCGCGACGCTGTTCGTCTTCGCCGAAATGCTCAGCGCCTTCGCGGCGCCGCTGGTGCTCGGCTCGCCCGATCGCTTCTACGTACTCACCACGGCCATCTGGCAGTCGACCCTGTCCTTCCCGCCCAACTACGGCCGCGCCGCGGCGATGGGCGTCGCGCTCTTCGTCATCATGGCGGTCATGCTGTGGGGCTATCGCAAGATCATCTCGACCCGCAGCCACGCGACCGTCGGCGGCAAGGCCTTTCGCCCGCGGCCGCTCGAAATGGGGCGGCTGTCCTGGGTGCTGTTGGCGATCTGCGTGTTCTACGTGCTGGCCGCCGTGGCGCTGCCCCTGGGCGCCCTTATCCTGACGTCGCTGCAGAGCTTTGCGACCGTCATCCTGACCCAGAGCGAATTCACCCTGGCCAACTACCAGCAGGCGCTGCTGATGGCGCCGGTGCGGCTTGCGCTTACCAACAGCTTCATCGTCGGGCTCGGCGTCGCCACCATCGGCGTGGTCCTCATGGCGCTGATCGTGTGGATCATCTACCGCTCGCGCCTGCCCGGCAGAAGCTTCGTCGAATATCTCGCGATGTTCCCGCAGGCAGTGCCTCGCATGGTCTTCGGCCTCGCCTTCCTGCTCATGGTGCTGCACCTGCCGGTGAACCTCTACGGCACGCTGTGGGTGCTGGGGCTCGCCTACTTCGTCGTGCTGCTGCCGCTCGGGGTGCGGACGCTCGCCGGCGTATTGCTGCAGATCGACAAGAGCCTCGACGAATGCGCCCGCGTCTGCGGCGCTTCCTGGGGCTACCGGATGCGCAGCGTCACCCTGCCGCTGCTCCGCCCGGGCATCCTCGCCACCTGGATCCTCATCTTCCTCGCCAGCGTCCGCGAGTTGGGCTCCTCGATCTTCCTCATGGGCCCCTACACCAAGGTCATCGGGCCGGCGATCGTGGAGGCGTGGTCGAGCTCGGGAACCGAGATCACGGCCACCATAGCGATCATCCAGATGGCCGCGGTGTTCCTGGCAGTCCTCGTCTTCTTCGCGCTGACCAAGCGCTTCGGCCGGCGCTAGCCGGCTCCACCCTTCATTTCACTCCTACGAGCCGAGGCAAGGAACAATGGCAGCTGCCGCGACTTCCGCCCAGATCAGCACCGCCGGCGACAAGATCGTCGTGGACAATCTCGAGGTCCGCTACGGCCTCGTCACCGCCGTCAACGGCGTCAGCTTCACCATCAGGCGCGGCGAGCACCTGACGCTGCTCGGCCCCTCGGGCTGCGGCAAGACGACGACGCTGCGCGCCATCGCCGGGCTCGAAAGCCCAACCGGCGGCGCCATCCTGATCGACGATACCCCGATCTACTCGGCCGCGCGCCGCGTCAACGTCCCGGCCGAGCGCCGCGGCGTCTCGATGGTGTTCCAGTCCTACGCCATCTGGCCGCACATGACGGTGTTCGAGAACGTCGCCTACGGCCTCCGGGTGCGCAAGCGCAGCAAGCAGGACATCGAAAAGAACGTCGAACGCGCCCTCGCGCTCGTGCACATGACCCAGTATGCCAAGCGGCCCTCGGGCGACCTCTCGGGTGGCCAGCAGCAGCGCGTCGCGCTGGCACGCGCCATCGCCTTCGACCCCGAGGTCATCCTGTTCGACGAGCCGCTCTCCAACCTCGATGCCAAACTGCGCGTCGAGATGCGCGTCGAACTGCGCGAACTGCAGCAGCACCTGGGCATCACCTCGATCTACGTGACGCACGACCAGGAAGAGGCGCTCGCCATCTCCGATCGCGTGGTCGTCATGCGCAACGGCGAGATCGAGCAGCTGGGCACGCCCGACGAGATCTACAACCGGCCGCGCACGCGCTTCGTCGCCGATTTCGTCGGCGCCGCCAACCTGCTCGATGGCGAGGTCGGCGGCAGCGGCAACGACATCACCTTCACCACCCAGGGGCTGAGCCTCAAGGCCTTCGCGCCGCACGGCATCAGCGCCAGGAACTCCACTGCGGCGATCCGAACCGCCTATGTCGAGTTCGCGCCGATCGGTTCGGCGCCGCGGCATGCCAACATCGTCAAGGGCCGGGTGCGCCAGAAGATGTTCCACGGCGACTTCATCCAGTACCTGATCGACTGGCCCGCCGGCACGCTGATCGTCCGCCGTCCGCCCACCGAAGTGTTCGACGAGGGGACCGAGATCCTCGTCTGCTTCGACGCCGTGCACTGCATCGTTCTTTCCAGCTGATCGCGCGGCTCATCCCACCCGCCCCCGAAAACTCGGAGCCACCATGCACGTCAGCAAGGCCCAGACTTACGAAGACCTCCGGCGCATGGCCAGGCGCCACCTCCCCCGCATCATCTACGACTATATTGCGGGGGGGCTCGGCGACGAGGAGGGCATCCGGGCCAACCGCAAGGCCTTCAGCCGCTACAAGATCGTCCCGCGCTACCTGCGTGACGTCTCCACGCGCAGCCAGGCGACGACCCTGTTCGGTCAGCAGTTCGACGGTCCGTTCGGCATCGGCCCGACCGGCATGGTCGGCATGTCGCGATACGGCGCCGACCGCATGCTGGCCGAGGCGGCGAGGGAGCGGAACATCCCCGTCATCCTGTCGGGGCTGGCCACCGCCCCGATCGAGGAGATCGCCGCCGCCGCGCCCGATCATCTCTGGTATCAGCTCTATGCGTCGCGCGACCGCTCCGTGGCCGAGCGCATCGCCGGGCGCGCCGCCGATGCCGGCGTGAAGACGCTGGTTCTCACCGTCGATGTCCCGGTTCCGCCCAAGCGCGAGCGGGACATCCGCAACGGCTTCGTCCGGCCCTACCGGCCCAGCCCCTCGGCCTTCCTCGAAGCCATGCTGCATCCGGCCTGGATCTACCAGTATCTGCGCTACGGCATTCCGCGCTTCGAGAACTGGGTCCCGCCGGGCAAGCCCGATGCCACGGCCCAGGAAGTCATGGCCTTCCTCGGTACCCAGCATCCCTCGATGTTCACCTGGGACGATCTCGAAAAATACCGCCGCACCTGGAAGGGCCGGCTGGTGGTCAAGGGCATCCTCGATGCCGACGATGCGCGCCGCGTCATGCAGATGGGCGTCGACGGCATCATCGTGTCCAACCATGGCGGCCGCCAGCTCGACCGCGCCGCTCATCCCCTCGACGTCTTCCCGGCGATCCGGGCCGCTGTCGGCGACAGCTACACGCTGATGCTCGACGGTGGCATCCGCTGCGGTGCCGATATCGTCACGGCCTTCTGCGTCGGCGCCCAGTATGTGTTCGTCGGGCGCGCGACGATGTACGGCGTCGCCGCTGCCGCACGTCCCGGCGCCCTGCGTGCCATCGACCTGCTTCGGCACGAGATCGACCTGTTCATGGCGCAGATCGGCTGCACCGACATCAACTCGGTGCCGGCCAGCACCCTTCTGAGGGCTGCCTGATGCTCACCAGCACCGACATCGACGCCATTGCTGCAGCGCTGGACCATGCCGAGCGAACGCGCACCCAGATCGGCCTCATCAGCCTCGCTCATCCTGCCGCGACCATCGAGGATGCCTATGCCATCCAGAACCGCTGGATGAAGGGGAAGCTGGCGGCCGGCCGCCGCCGCATCGGCTGGAAGATCGGCCTTACCTCCAAGGCCATGCAGCAGGCGCTGCGGATCAACACCCCCGACTCCGGCGCGTTGCTCGACGACATGCTGTTCGAGAACGGCAGCACCATTCCCGCTGACCGCTTCATCCAGACCCGCATCGAAGCTGAGATCGCGTTCATCATGGCGGCCCCGCTGTCGGGGAGTGCGACGACGCCAGACGAGGTGATCGCCGCGACCGAAGCGATCGCCCCGGCGCTCGAGATTCTCGATACGCGGGTCGTGCGCGCCGATCCGGCGACCGGCACCATGCGCAACATCATCGACACCATTTCCGACAACGCCGCCAATGCGGGCATCGTGCTCGGGGACCGGCGGATCAGCCCGACCAGCGTCGACATGCGCCATGTCGGGGCCATCGTCATGCGTGACGGCGAAGTCGAAGAGACCGGCCTCGGCGCCGGTGTGCTCAACAATCCGGCGGCCGGCGTCGCCTGGCTGGCGCGGCAGCTCGCCGCCAACGGCCAGCAGATCGAGGCAGGCGACATCGTGCTGTCCGGCTCGTTCATCCGGCCGCTCGAAGCCCCGCACGGCTCCACCATCGAGGCTGACTACGGCGCCTTCGGCCGTGTCAGCTGCCATTTCGCGTGAGGTCGGGATGCCTGCTCCACACAACCCGTTCAAGGCCGCCCTCCTCGCCGGACAGCCGCAGATCGGGCTCTGGCTGGGCTTTGCCGAGCCTTACCTCGCCGACCTCAGCGCCCGGGCCGGCTTCGATTGGCTGCTCATTGACGGCGAGCACGCGCCCAACGATCTCCGCACCATCCTCGCGCAGCTGCAGGCCATTGCCCCCTCCCCCTCGCAACCGGTCGTGCGCCTGCCGCACGGAGATCCGGCCCTCATCAAGCAGGCGCTCGACATCGGGGCGCAGACGCTGCTGATCCCGATGGTCGATACGCCCGAGCAGGCCGAAGCCCTCGTGCGGGCCGTCCACTATCCACCGCGCGGCATCCGTGGCGTCGGGGCCGCGCTGGCACGGGCCTCGGCCTTTGGCACCATCAAGGACTACCTGCCGACGGCCGGCGACGAGATCTGCCTGCTTGTCCAGATCGAGACGCTGAAGGGCCTCGCCGCGCTCGACGCCATCACCGCCGTGGAGGGCGTGACGGGCGTGTTCATCGGCCCCTCGGACCTCGCCGCCGACATGGGGCATCTCGGCAACCCCACGGCACCCGAGGTGCAGGAGGCCGTGATCGGAGCACTGGCGCGCATCAGGGCGCTGGGCAAGGCGGCCGGTGTCCTCACCTCGGACAACGAGTTCGCCCGCAGATGCCTCGAGGCCGGCGGCACCTTTGTGGCGGTCGGCAGCGACGTCGGGCTCTACGTGAACGCCCTCACGACGACTGCGGCGCGCTTCACCGGACGGAGGACGGAGTCGAAAGGCTACTAGTCGCGGGAAGCGGCAAGCGCAGCAGGCCAGCTCCGCAAGCCGCCAGATACGAGAAGGCTATTGTCATCTGTTTACAATCTGCTATTTCTACTTGGCGGATAGAATTTCCACGAAGTGGAAAATTGGAGGAGAGTACATGAGAACGACTGCCTTGCTGTGGGGAGCAGCGCTATTTGCCGGTGCCGCCACGCTGATGGCTGCACCGGCCTCGGCCCAGGATGCTGCCGCCACGCCAGACGCTGCCTGCGCCGCGCCGACCCAGGTGATCGAGGGGTTCACCACCTGTGCTGACGTTGCGGCCGCCAAGGCCGAGGGGACGCTGGTGCTCTATTCGTCCGAGGTCGAGACCGGTACGGTCCAGATGATCGACGAATTCAAGAAGCTGTTCCCCGAGATTTCGCCACAATATGTGCGCCTGCAGATCGGGCCGCTCTACTCGCGGCTGCTCGCCGAGACGCAGGCCGGCGTCCATGCCGCCGACCTCATCAACCTCAACGAGCCCGCGCTCGCCATCGATCTGCAGGGCCGCAACGGCTACAAGATCTACATCTCGCCCGAGCTCAAGAACTACGAGGAAGGCTTCTGGAGCAACCCGCCGGGCAACTTCACCGAAACCGCCTACGTGACCTGCGGCATCGCCTACAATCCCAACGTCGTCGATCCGGCAACGGCGCCCAAGAACTGGCCCGACCTGCTCGACCCGAAATGGGCCGACAGCATCATGGTGAAGATGTCGACCACCTTCACCCAGCGCAGCTTCTTCAACGAGATGCGCAAGCTCTACGGCGATGAATTCTGGGCCAAGTTCGGTGAGCTTCACCCCGTCGCCTACGACTCCATGGTGCAGCAGAACGATCGGCTCGTGAACGAGCAGGACAAGATCGCTGCCTGCGCCCAGGATTCGGGCTATCTCGACTTCAAGCGCCGCGGCGCCCCCATCGCGTTCGTGGTTCCGACCGACGGCCTGGTCGGCGCGCCGGTGAGCTGGGGCATCGTGGCCGACGCGCCGCACCCGGAGGCCGCCAAGCTCTACTATGACTTCCTGCTGTCGGCCTACGGCCAGGCCAAGAACGTCCAGGCGCTGCTGAAGGTGCCGACCCGCACGGACGTGCCCGGCCCCGAGGGCGTCGTCACCGCGGACTCCAAGATCCTGTACTCGCCTGACCTGGCACGCTCGCTGGAGAACCGCGCCGAGTACCAGAAGGAGTGGGACGCCATGGTCGGCATGCCGTAAGGCTCGACATTTCATCCTACCGGGCCCGCCGTTGCTCGACGGCGGGCCTTTCTCGTTCCGGCCACCAGCAGTCAGCCACAGAATTCACGCACGCCTGGGCGCCACGTTCCGCCCGCGCTGCAATTTCCAGTATAGTAAGTGACACCAAAGGGCGGACGAATGCTTCGCCCCTCATAGGCAAACAATGGCAAATAGATCGACCAAGCTCGCAAACGAGAACAGCAACAGATCGCCCGACGAGGACGGTCAGGATGATCTGCAGTTCGTGCAGTCTGTCGGCAAGGCTTTCCGTCTCCTGCGCGCCTTCTCGAACGCCCAGCAGTTGCTGGGCAACCAGGAGCTGGCGGCGGCCACGGGCTTGCCGCGCTCGACCATTTCGCGCCTGAGCTACACGCTGACCCGGCTGGGCTATCTCAACTACGTGGCCGACATCATGAAGTACCGCCTCGGCGACGAGGCCCTCGCCTTCGCCGGCGGCATCCTGCGCGGCCTCGATTTCCGTTTCGCCATCAGGCCGTACATGAGCGACCTCGCCCATCTGGCGAGCGCCAACGTCTCCTGCGGCATCCGGCAGGGCCTCGACATGGTCTATCTCGAGCACACCATGGCCGATGTGCCGGGCGCCATGCACCATGCCGTCGGCACCCGCATCCCGCTGATCCAGAGCGCCATGGGCCGCGCCTATTTCGTCAGCCTGGACGACCGGGAAAGGGACAGCCAGGTCGCGGCCTGGGATGCTGCGCCGCCGCCTCACTGGGTCGAGCAGCGCGCCACCCTGCTCGAGCAGGTGGGCTTCTTCAAGGAGCACGGCTACGTCGTCTCGCTGGGCGACTGGTACAAGGACCTGAACGGCTGTGCGGCGCCGGCTTTCTCGCATCGGCACGGCCGCTGGTTCTTCTTCAACTGCGGCGGCCATGCCGACATCGTCACGCCCGAGAAGATCCGCGACAGCATTGCGCCACGCCTGCTGGCCATGTGCCGCACGGTCGAGAACGTGCTGATGGGGGTGGAGACCACGCCCCAGGCGGCGGACGGCCCGGAGCCGCCCAACCGCCGTTCGACCTGACCTCAGCGGGCCTTCCAGGGAGCGTGCGGGCGCTTTTCGACAAAGGCCCGGGCGCTCTCGGCGAAGTCCTCGGTGAGGTGGAGCTTCAGCGGGTTGGTCTGCAGGTAGGCCTCGCGTTCGGCCATCTCCATGTACCAGCGCCGTGCCCGCACGGTAGCGCGAATGCCGAGCGGCGGATTATCAATGATGCCCTTGGCTAGCTCGCGCGCGGCCTCGAGGTGCTTCCCCTCCTCGGCCACGCGCGAGAAGATGTTGGCCTTGAGGCCTTCCTCGGCGGTGAAGAAGCGACCGGTCATCGCCACTTCGTTGGCGAACGCGCCGCCGCCGGCGAAGTTGAGCAGCGCCCAGTAGCGCGCACCGGGCAGGCCGCGCTTGGTCTCGGTCACCTGGAACCGGGTACCGGCCGCCGCGACGATCAGGTCGCATTCGAGGATGAGGCCCAGGCCCATGCCGATGGCATAGCCGTGCGGTGCGCCGATGATCGGCTTCCAGTTCACCGAGCGCGTCAGCAGGTCGGTGGCGTGCGCGCCCCAGCCCTGCGGGCCGCCATGCTTGGCAAACTCTTCCTTGCTGCGCAGCTGCCGCTGCTGCACGTCGGCGCCGCTCGAAAAGGAGCGGCCGCTGCCGTTGACGATCGCCACCTGGGCATTGTCATCGATATCGAAGCGCCGCAGCGCCGACGACAGGTCGAGCACCATCTGGTCGTTGAAGGCGTTGAGCTTCTCCGGCCGGTTAAGGGTGATCGTGGCGATATTGTCCTTGAGGTCGTATTCGACCAGCCCCATGCTTTCGCTCATTCAGGTCTCCGTCTGCGCTTTCTAGTTAACTGTTGACAATGTGACGGGAGGCGAAGAGCGCCACCCGCGACGTGGGCAGGCTCTCTCAGCGGGGCGTACGCCTCCGGCTCAGGGCGGTGACCACCAGCACGATGCTGCTGGTGATGATGGTGAAGGTGAAGGCCAGGGCGGCAAGCGTGCCGAAGGTCCCCTGCTCCCAGATGTCGAGGATGACGAAACCGATCACCGGGTTGCGTGAGCCGGCAAGCAGCGCGGACGCGGTCAGTTCGCCCGCCATCAGCACGAACAGCAGCGCCCAGCCCGACACCATGCCCGGCAGGGTCAGCGGGATCAGCACCTCACGGAAGGTGCGGCCCTCCGAGGCACCCGAGGTACTGGACGCCTCGAGCAACTCCTTGCCGACCTGGGCCACGGCGGCGTTGGCCGCAATCGAGGCTTCCGGCATGTGGATGACGATATAGGTCATCATCAGGATGATCAGCGTACCCGAAAGGTTCAGCGGCGGACCACTGAAGGCGAGCAGGATGCCGACGGCGATGACGATATGCGACAGCGCCGCCGGGAGCTTGGTCACGGCATCGACGATGCGGCCGCCGGTGCCCGTGGCGTTCCGCACGTAGAGTGCGATCACGGCGCCGAGCAGGATGCCGATGAAGCCGCCGACGATGCCCAGGCCGATGCTGTTGAGGAAGCCCACCCGCGTCAGCGGCCGCTCGATCAGCGCGCTGTAGAAATTGTCGAGCGTGAACAGCGCCGGGTTGATCGCCGGCATCCAGAAGGGTTGCACAGCGACAATGAGCAGGGCCAGCAGCGGCAGCACCGATGTGGCCAGCAAGAATAGGATCATCACCGCGCGCGCCAGCCACTTCCACGGCCCCAGCTGCACGATGACATGCCGGGCGCTCTTGCCGCCGATGGTCGCGAAGTTCCCGCGCGAGGTGACACGCTTCTGGATCAGCCACACCGACACGATGGCGGCGAGCATGAACAGCGTCAGCACGATCGCCTGGGCAGTGCGCGGCGGGTACTCGAACGTGAGCGAGCGCAGGATGCGGACCGACAGGATGTCGATATTGGCGCGGTTCGCGATGACCACCGGGATCGAATAGACCGAGAACCCGACGATCACGGTCAGCAACGCCGCGCCGAGCAGCGCCGGGGCGATCGCCGGCAGGCTCACCTGCGTCAGCGTCATCCAGGTACTGGCGCCGGACAGCCGCGACGCCTCCTCGAGCGCCGGATCGACGTTGCGGAACGCCGCCGCCACCATGATGTACACATAGGGCACGAAGTAGATCGTGTAGATGAAGATGAGCCCCGGCCACGAGGTGATGTTCACCTGCAGCGGCACGCCGAGCTTGCCGAGCGTGGCGGAGAGGAAGCCGTTGATGAAGCCGGCGCCGGGAGTCGCGAGGAAGATCCAGCCGATCGCCATTGCCACCGCTGGCACCAGCAGCGGGATGATCGGCAGGATGTCGCCGAGGAGCCCGAGTCGCGCGTCCGTGCGTTCGTTGAGCCAGGCGAAGATCGAGGCCGTCAGGATGGCGCAGAAACCGCCGGCGAGAACCACGAGCACCGTGTTCATCAACGTCGGCCAGAGCCAGGGGGCGCTCAGCACCTGCGCAAACGCGCTCAGGTCGAACACGCCGTTGGGAATGAACACCCGGGTCAGCATCAGCCCCGCCGGGTAGACGATCAGCCCGACGACGCGGAGGACGTTGATCGACGTCAGCAGGCCGAAGATCGGGAACTTGCGGCGGCCGGTCGCCGCCGCAGCAGCCGGGAGGGAGAGCTCAGCCATGCCCAACCTGCCCTGCGGAGTCCTCGGGCAGCAGGCGGATGCGAGCGGGATCGAGGTGAACCCAGGCCGTGGCGTCCTCGGCGATGGTCCCCGCACTTGGCATCCAGGCGCGGATACGCTCGTTGCCGACCTGCAGCACGTATTCGGTATGCGAGCCGAGAAAGACGCGCGTCTCGACCTTGCACGGGCTCATGTTCGGCCGCTCGCCGGGCTCGGCGAACAGTTCCACCGCCTCGGGCCTGACGAAGGCGACAACCCGATTGCCGGTGTTGAACTCTTCGATGCTGTGGGCGTCGTCCCTGCTGCCGCGGTTGACGACCAGCTCGCCAAGCGAACTCGACACCACGACCTGCTGAGCGTCGACGCGGGTGATCGCCCCCGGCCAGATATTGGCCAGCCCGATGAAATTGCCGACATAGGTGGTGGCGGGCGCGCCGTAGACGGCTTCCGCTCTGCCCAACTGCCGGATACGGCCGTTGCCGAGCACCGCGATGCGGTCCGCAACCGCCATCGCCTCGCTCTGGTCGTGCGTGACATAGAGCGCGGAGAAACCGAAGGTGCGCTGCATGCGCCGTATTTCGAGGCGCAGCTGCTCGCGCACCTTGGCATCGACGTTGGACAGCGGCTCGTCGAACAGCACCGTGCCGGTCTGCGCGACGATGGCGCGGGCGAGCGCCGCGCGCTGCTGCTGGCCGCCGGAGATCTGCCCCGGATATTGCTGGGCGAGCGGCAACAGGCCAACCACTTCGAGCGCCTCGTTGACCCGGCGGTCGATATCGCCCGTCGGCGCCTTCCGGGCGCGCAGCGGATAGGCGACGTTCTGGAACAGCGTCATGTGCGGCCACAGCGCATAGGACTGGAAAACCATGCTGACGGGCCGCTCGTTGGGCGGCACGAAGATGCCTTTCTTGGCCGAGAAGACCAGCACGTCGTTGACGTAGATCTCCCCTTCCTCGGGACGCTCGAGCCCGGCGACGCAGCGCAGCAAGGTGGTCTTGCCGCAACCGCTGGGGCCCAGCAGCACGACCATCTCTTCGGCTGCGATGTCGAGCGAGACATTGTCGACGGGGATGATGGTGCCGCCGCCGCGACGGCTGTAGCGCTTGGTCAGCGAGACCACGCGGATGCGCGGGGCATCGTGCCCGATGGAGCGCGAATCTTGCACGGTTGTCGCCACGAGGCAGGCTCCGATGCTTTGCTGGAAAGAATGGGCGACGGGGTTCTGCCGCCGCCCTCGATCGAGGTCCTGGGACCGCTACTGCAGCCCGAGCAGGCGCAGCAGATCTTCCTTGCGATCCTCTGCGATGGGCAGGTCGGCCGACTGGAAGCGGGCGGCCGGCTTCGGGCAGCCTTCGTAGTCGGTGAGGATCACCGAGGCCGAGTTGCCGCCGCAGACGACCTGCTGCCCCGCTTCGGTCGTGACCCACGCGAGGAAGACCCGCGCCAGGTTGGGGTGCGGCGCCTTGGCCATCATGGCCCACGAGTGCATCGGCCCGAGCGCGACGACGTCGCTGTGTTCCGACGGATAGGTCACCGCCAGCGGCGCACCGGCGTCGATCAGCGGCTGCGCATGCGCAAAGCTGGGGGGAATGACGAACCAGTAGGCGCCCGCCACCACCTGCTGGGCCCCCTGGCTGCCACCTTCGACGAGCGTGAAGTTCTGTGCCCGCAGCTTGGTGACGAACTCCTCGCCGTAGGTCTCGTACATGAGGTTGACCCAGTTGAGGTAGGTGTTCGAAGCCCGCGGATCGACCAGCATCCCCTTGCCCGCGAACTCGGGCCGCAGGATATCTTCCCACGTCTGCAGCGGCACATCGGCCGGGATCAGGTTCGGGTTGTAGGCAATGAGCTGCGGGCCCTGGGTAGCGTTGAAATAGTTGGCGCCGATCTCCTGCTGCGGCCAGTTCGCGAGGCCGGGGACGAGCTCCGCGTTCATCGGAACGAACCAGTCCGGCTGCGACTCGAACAGCTCGAGGTTGGAGATGTCCATGGCATCGGCCTCCAAGACGCCGGCCTCGTACTCGGTCGAAAAGCGGTTCGCCAGGGTGCCTGAAGCGGCGCGGATGACGTTCACCTCGATGCCGGGAAAGGCCTCCTTGAAGGCCGACGCGGTGCGGTCGGCCAGGTTCTGCGCCTGCGCCGAATAGAAGGTCAGCGAGCCTTCCGCCTTGGCCGCCTCGATGACCGACGCATCGAGGCCGAACATTCCGTCCTGCGCGATGGCGCCGCCACTGCCCAGCGCCATCGACATGGCGATGGCTGCGATGGCGGACTTGTAGTTCATCTCAATCTTCATACGGACACTCCTCCTGACGACCGTTTGCAGTTGATGCTGTTGGCGCGCCTTCGCCGGCATCGTGACATCGCGCCCAAGCGCTCGCGGGAGGCAAAGGGCTACCGATGCGCAGCCGCGATCGCGGGCTGCGCCATGTCCGAACACCTGATGGGCTCCTCCCCCGAGGCCGACTTTGTCGGCCCCTTTGAAGCGAACGTAGCTGCAGCTGAAGCAAACTGTCAACAGTATTGTAAACAGTTTTCTGTCAGGAATCGCCGAGCGCCTCGAGCAGGCCCTGGACGTAGCCGGCGGCACGCGCGGCGACCGCCTCGCCGCTCGGTTCGAACACGAACGGCTCGACCGAGATCCAGCGGTCGTAGCGGTGCCGCTTCAGGGTCGCGAGGATGTCCACGAACTTCATGGCCCCCTGCCCCGGCCCCAGCCGGTTGGGGTCGTTCAGATGCACGTGGGCGATGAGTCCGGTCGGCAGCCAGCGCTCCAGCACGGCCGGCAGCGGCTCGCTCTCGGCTTCGTTCCCTGACAGGCAATCGAGCATGGTCGCGAGCGCGGCGATCCCGCTGTCGCCGGCGATTTCCGCCGCTTCGGCAATGGTATTGATGAACTGCGTGCGCGTCGGGCGAATGGGCTCGATCACGTAGCTCAGCCCCAATCTCGCCGCAACGGAGGCACCGAAGTGGAACGCCTCGATGCCGCGCTGCCTGTCGGCCTGCGCGGTCCGTGACGATAGCTGCCGCTGGTCGGCGGAACCATGGACGATGTAGCTTCCACCCAGCTCGGCGCACAGGTGGCAAAGCCGCTCGATGACGTCGAGGGTCTGCCGCCGCACTGCCGGGTCCGCCGAGGTGATCGAAAGCCCCGGCGGCACATAGAGCAGCGAATGGAACCCGGCTATGCGGACCTCGTGATCCGCTGCGATCCGTCTCAGCTCGCTGCGGCGCGAGCCGGGCAGCAGATGCGGCATGTCGCCGAGCCGCTGCGGTTCGATCTCGAGGCCGTCATATCCGACCGCCTTGGCGAAAGCGCACTGCGCGGCGAAGTCGAGGTGGTCGATGACTTCGGCGCAAAGCGCGAGCTGCACGGCTAGAACCGCGGCTCGTCGCGGCTGCCGGGTCCGGTCAGGAAGTCGAGGCTCGATCCCTTGTCCGGCTGGCTGACATGCTCGGCATAGAGCTTGCCCCAGCCGCGCTGGTGACGGACCGGCGGCTTCTCCCAGGCCGCCCGGCGCGTCGCCAGCTCGGCTTCGTCGACCAGCAGCTCCAGCCGGCGGTTCTCGACGTCGAGTTCGATCAGGTCGCCCTCGCGCACCAGGGCAAGGGGGCCGCCCGCCGCGGATTCGGGCGAGACATGCAGCGCCACGGTACCGAAATGCGTGCCGCTCATCCGCGCGTCGGAGACGCGGACCATGTCGCGCACGCCCTGCTCCAGCAGCTTTTTCGGGATCGGCATCATGCCCCATTCCGGCAGGCCCGGAACGCCCTGGCCGCCAGAGCCGCGCAGCACCAGCACCGAATTGGCGTCGACCTCGAGTTCGGGGTCGTCGATCCGCGCCTTCATGTCCTCGAAGCTGTCGAACACCACGGCCCGGCCCTTGTGCTGCAGCAGTTCCGGCGTCGCGGCCGAACGCTTCAGCACCGCGCCGTCGGGCGCCAGGTTGCCGTACAGCACGACCAGGCCGCCACGTGGGAACAGCGGCGTGTCCATCGGCCGGATGACGTCCTCGTCGAAGATCTCGGCATTCTCGATGTTCTCGCCCAGCGTCTTGCCGTTGACGTTGCGCGTCTCGAGCGTGAGTTCCCCCTTGATCCGCGACAGCAGGCCGGGCAGGCCGCCGGCGTAGAAGAAGTCCTCCATCAGGTACTTGCCGTTCGGCTTGATGTCGGCGAGCACCGGCAGGCGCTCGGAGGCACGGTCGAAATCCTGCAGTGAGATCGTGATGCCCACCCGATCAGCCATGGCGATCAGGTGGATCAGCGCGTTGGTCGATCCGCCCAGCGCCATCAGCGTCAGGATCGCATTGTCGAACGCCTGCCGTGTCAGGATGTCCGTGGGCTTCACGTCGTTCCACACCATGTCGACGATCTGCCGGCCGGTGCGCGATGCCATGTGCGCGTGCCGCGAATCCACGGCGGGAATGGAGGCCGCGCCGGGCAGGCTCATGCCCAGCACCTCGGCGATGGAGGTCATCGTCGACGCCGTCCCCATGGTCATGCAGTGGCCGGGTGAGCGCGCCGCCGCATACTCCATGTCGTGGTACTGCTCCGGCGTGATCCGCCCGGCCCGCATCTCCTGGTAGAAGAAGCTGTTGTCGGTACCGCTGCCCAGCGTGCGTCCGCGCCAGCGGCCGGTCAGCATCGGCCCGGCAGGCATGAAGATGGCCGGCAGGTCGATGGACGATGCGCCCATGATCATCGCCGGCGTGGTCTTGTCGCAGCCGCCCATCAGCACCACGCCGTCGATGGGATGGCAGCGCAGCATTTCCTCGACCTGGATGGACAGCAGGTCGCGATAGATCATCGTGGTCGGCCGGATGAACGCTTCGCCCAGCGACATCACCGGCACCTCCACCGGATAGCCACCCGCCTCCCAGATGCCGCGCTTCACCTCCTCGGCCCGGTTGCGGAAGTGGTGATGGCAGGGGTTGAGATCGCTCCACGTGCTGAAGATGCCGATCACCGGCTTGCCGCGGAAATCCTCATCGGTGAACCCGGCCTGCTTGGTCCGTTCCCGCGTGACGAAGCCGTAGCGGTCCTTGCCTTCATACCAGCGCGCGCTGCGGAACTCTTCGTATGTCTTGCGCATGGCGCTCCCCCTGCCGACGACGACCGGCGGACGATCCGGGCCCGCCGCCTCCCGCGTCGCGCCTCCCCACCGAACGCGCCAGCCCGCCGGAGGCCGTGGCGCTCCCTACCGCTACATTGTCAACAGTTTGCAGTCAATTGGCCTGTTGGCGGGTCCGCCCGCTACGCGACATCCTCGAAAGCGACGAGGTTGATGCCGATGGTCTGCCTGTAGGTCTCCCAGTCGCGCAGGATGTGCCGGTCCATTGCCCGCGCCGCCGCCTCGGGATTGCACGCGAAGATGGCCGCAGCGATCTCCTCATGCTCCTCGAGCACGGCGAGGGCCCGCTCGCCGATGGATGGCCGCCGCGTGTACCAGCGCAGCCGCCGCCCCAGGCTGTGAACGATCTCGTCCAGCGCCGAATTCCCGCAGATATGCGTGAACGCGTCGTGCGTCAGCTGGTTGGTGCGCAGCAGCGCCTCGAGGTTCTTTGCCCGCACTGCCCGGCGCGCCTCCTGCCCCAACCGCTTGAGCTCGGCCCGCTGCTCGGAGGTCGCATGGCGGGCAGCGAGGCGGACCGCGTTCACCTCGAGGATCCGCCGGACCTCCAGCAGCTCTTCGAGCTCGCGTGTCGATCGCCGCCGCACGATGGCACCATGCCGGGGCCGCACCTCCACCCAGCCCTCGCGCTCCAGCATCTGCAGCGCCTCCCGCACCGGGCCGCGGCTGACCTGCAGTGCCTGCGCCAGTTCGGTCTCGGGTAGCCGGTCCCCCGGCTTCGCCACCCCGCTGACGATCATCTCTTCGATCCGCTGGTACACTTGTTGGCGCAGCGGCGTGGTGGCGATCTTGGCTGTTGGGGCAGGCGCATCGGAATCCATGCCTCCGCCATGACAGGGCTTCACCTCGCCCGTCAACTGCATACAATAGACAATAGCCAGAAATCGCCTCGTCAGGGATAGGAGACCTGCTGGCGCTCGATGCGCGGATGCTTCGCGACCGTTCCGTCTCGAGCCGACGCCAGCAACTGAGGGGAGGTCTTGGCAATGCGTGTGTTGGTGACCGGCGCGGCGGGGATGATCGGCAGCAGGCTGACCAGTCATCTCCTCAAACGGCCCCGCATCTCCGGATGGACCATGAGGTCGATCGACCTCTTCGATGTGGTACCGGCTTCTGCGCCGGACATGTCCGGGGTCGAGGTCAACACTCACGTCGGCGACATCTCGGACCAGGCGACCGCGGCGCGCCTGACCGCCCTGCGGCCGGACATCGTCTTCCACCTTGCCGGAATCGTGTCCGGCGAGGCCGAGAGCAACTTCGACCTGGGCTACCGGGTCAATGTCGATGGCGGTCGCTATCTGCTTGAGGGGCTGCGGGCCAACGGCAATTGTCCGCGCGTCGTCTTTTCCTCGTCTGGCGCCGTCTTCGGCGGTCAATTGCCCGATTTCATCGACGACACTTTCGCTCCAGTGCCGCAAACCTCGTACGGCAGCCAGAAACTCGTCGTCGAAACTCTGGTGCAGGATTACAGCCGCAAGGGCTTCATCGATGGCGTATCCATTCGCCTCCCGGCCATCTGCATCCGCCCGGGCCAGCCGAACAAGGCAGCGTCCGGCTTCTACTCCGGCGTCATCCGCGAGCCCCTGAACGGCATCGAGGCCGTGGTGCCGGTGCGCCGGGACATGAAGCACAGCTGCGTCAGCCCGCGCTCCGCCGTCCGCTTCCTGGTCCACGCCGCCGAGCTCGAAAGCCAGGCGATCGGCGCCGGCCGCAGCCTGAACATGCCGGGCGTCTTCTGCACCGTCGGCGAGCAGATCGAAGCGATGGCCCGGGTCGCGGGGCCGCAATATCTGCGCCTGCTGCGCGACGAGATCGACCCGGTGATCGAACGCATCGTCGGCAACTGGCCGCGCGGCTACGACGCGGCCAGGGCCCGCGCGCTGGGTTTCGAGGGCGACAAGGACTTCGACGAAATCATCCGGGTCTACATCGAGGAGGAAATGCCGAACGGGCTTCCTCCGCTACGCGCAGCCTGAGGGAGGGCAGACCATGACAGCACAAACGGCAATCGTCACGGGAGCCGGCAGCGGCATCGGCAAGGCCGTGGCGCATCGGCTGGTTCGGGACGGCTGGAACGTCGTCTTCTGCGGCCGTCGCGCCGAAAAACTGGCGGAAGCGGTCTCGGCGGCCGGCAACGGGGCCGGCCGCGCTTTGGCCCAGACCTGCGATGTCTCCCGGCCCGACGAGGTCGAACGGCTGTTTGCAGCGGCGGTGAGCACCTTCGGCAGGGTCGACCTGCTGTTCAACAATGCCGGTGCGAGCTCCCCCTACGCGATGATCGACGAGGTGCCGCTGGAGGCCTGGGAGCAGGTGCTCTCCGTCAACCTCACCGGTGCCTTTCTGTGTGCACGCGAGGCATTCCGGACCATGCGGAACCAGACGCCGCAGGGCGGGCGGATCATCAACAATGGCTCGGTTTCGGCCCATTCGCCGCGGCCCGGCTCGGCGCCCTACACCATCACCAAGCACGGCATCACCGGCCTGACGAAATCCCTGGCCCTCGATGGACGGGCATTTTCCATCGCCTGCGGCCAGATCGATATCGGCAACGCAGCGACCGACATGACCCGGCGGATGTCGAGCGGCGTGCGGCAGCCGGACGGACAGATGCGAGCCGAACCCGTCATGGACGCGCGGGCCGTGGCCGATGCGGTGGCCTACATGGCCGGCCTGCCGCCCGACGCCAACGCGCTCTGGCTGACGGTCATGGCCACCGACATGCCGCTGGTCGGACGCGGCTGAGCCCCGAACCCGTCGCTACACCACCTGCCCGAACAGGAAGCCGACGCCGGAGGTGACGGCCATGGCCAGCACGCCCCAGAACAGGACGCGGATGGCCGGCCTGACGATGCCGGCGCCACCAGTCCAGCCGCTCAGGGCGCCCAGCACGGCGAGGGCCACCGCGGTGACCGCCATGGTGACCCACAGCAGCAGGTCGGGCGGGGTCAGCAGCGCGGCGAGCAGCGGCACGGCGGCGCCTATCGAGAAGGTGACGGCCGAGGTCCAGGCCGCCTGCAGCGGGTTGGCTGCAAGGTGCTCGACGATGCCGAGCTCGTCGCGGGCATGCGCGGCGAAGGCGTCCTTGGCGGTCAGTTCCTCGGCGACACGCCGGGCCAGCTCGGGACTGAGCCCGCGCCCGACATAGATGCCGGTCAGCTCCAGCAGCTCGGCTTCGGGCTGATCGGCGAGCTCCTGCCGCTCCCGCGCCATGTCCGCGGCCTCGGTATCCGCCTGGGAGCGAACGGAAACGTACTCGCCCGCCGCCATGGAGAGGGCGCCGGCGACGAGCCCTGCGATGCCCGCGGAAATGATCGCGCCATGCCCGGTATTGCTGGCGGCGACGCCCACGATCAGGCTCGAGGTCGAGACGATGCCGTCATTTGCCCCGAGCACGGCGGCGCGCAGCCAGCCGATGCGCTCCATGGCGTGCTGCTCGACGTGGGAATGCAACCGGCTCATCAATCATCCTTACGTGTCAGGCTGGTCAGGCATATCCGACCTGCTTCAAGAAACCGTTGACCAGCTCGAACACCTCGGCATCGTGCCCGACCCCGATATGGCCGCCGTCCGGAAAGATGTGCACAAGGGCCCCCGGCACGTGCTCCGCGATGTAGCGGGCCGCCGCGGCGGTACCGAAGCCATCGTCCTCGTAGGATACCGCCAGGGTCGGCGCGGTGATCGTCTGGATCGGCATCTCGGCCGGGTTTCCGGCCAGCAGGGCATCGTTGGCCAGCCCCTGGGCCCGCAGGCTCACCGGCAGGATGGCGTCGAGGATATGCCTGGCCCGGGCCTGCTCGGACGGCTCCGCCGCCCGCACCAGGGCCGGCTTGGTCGCCAGCAGCGCCTCGGTCAGCAGGTCGGGCACCGTGGCAATGGCGAGCCAGAACAGGAAGTCCGACTTCAGCACCCCCATCGCCATCTGCATCTGGTCGGGCGGAACCGACTGGACGGGCTTGTCGCGCGGCACGTAGCTGGCCGGCACGAGCGGCAGCAGCGCGGCACACCGGTCCGGATGGCGAATGGCGAACGCCATGGCGGACAGCGCTCCCGCCGAGCCGCCGGCAATCGCCACCTTGTCGATCTGCAAGTGGTCCAGCAGGTCGACGAAGGCGTCGGCCTGGTTCTCCGACGATGGATCGTCGGGAAAGGCCGAGCGCAGGTAGCCGAAGCGGGACGGCGCGATCACCCGGTATCCGCCCTCGCTGAAGCGCTTGGCGAAGAACAGCCCCTGGTCGAAGCCCCCGCCGGTGCCGTGCACCATCAGCAGCGGCACCCCCTGCCCTGCCTCCGCATACTCGAGCTGGCCGAAGCGCGATTGGATCGTCCGGCTGAGCTCCGGCGCCACCAGGGCGCGGGCCCGCGCGATCTCGTTGCCATAGGCGAAAGCGGTGCCGCCGCCCGCCGCGGCAAGTACCGCCGCCGCGGCGCCCATCCAGAGCACAGTCCTGCGTGACGGCATGTCTCGACCCCCGTCTCACCTGAGATATGGGTCACGGTACCCCTCCGGATGCGACCGGCATTGATTTCCGTCAACGGCAAGCTCGCTGCAGCCAGCTACTGCTGACACTTCGGGTTTACTCGCGGAGCTCCGGCATGAGACGGAGTGCATCTGAGCCCACCGGATCCGGCCCCCTCGATTGGCGCTCCGCCGATCCGGCGGGGCTGTCCGCACGGACAGCGCAGGACCTGCTCCGGCGCTACGGCCGCAACGAACTGCGCGACCAGTCGGTGATGCTGCCGATCACCGTGCTCGCCGAACAGTTCCGCTCCCCGTTCGTGCTGATCCTGCTGGCGGCAGCCGCCCTGTCATTCGGTGTCGGGGAGATCCAGGAGGGCACGATCATCGCCCTGATCGTGTTCGCCAGCTCGGCGCTCGGGTTCTTCCAGGAATACCGCGCCGCCAATATCGTCGCCTCCCTGCAGGCTCGCCTGAACAACACCGTGAGCGTGCGGCGCGACGGGGTGGTGGTGGCCTTGCCGACGGCCGAACTGGTGCCCGGGGACGTAGTGCCCCTGCAGGCCGGCAGCATGATTCCGGCCGACGGGGTCGTACTCGCGGCCAACAGCCTGCACATCGACGAAGCACCGCTGACCGGCGAGTCGTTCCCGGCCGAGAAGCTGGCGGCGACCGGCGAGGCCCCGGACGCCAGCGCCCTGGTGCACATGGGGACCTCGGTGCGCAGCGGTACGGGCACCATGCTCGTCACCGCAACCGGCCCCTCGACGGAATATGCCCGCATCGCGACCCATGCCCGCGGCCTCGAGGCCGACACCAGCTTCGCGCGCGGCATCCGCCGTTTCGGCATGCTGATGACGCAGACGATGGCCGTCATCGTGCTGGTGATCCTGCCGGTGAACCTGCTGCTGGGCCGCCCGATCATCGAGTCGGTGCTGTTTGCGGCCGCCCTCGCCGTGGGTCTTACGCCCGAACTGCTCCCCGCCATCGTCACTGTGACCCTGTCGCGCGGCGCCCAGCAGCTGGCCCGGGCCAAGGTGCTGGTACGCCGGCTCGTCGCCATCGAGAATCTCGGGGCGATCGACGTCCTGTGCACGGACAAGACCGGCACCCTGACCGAGGGCACGCTGAAGGTCGCCGGGCTGGTCGACGGCGCTGATGGCTCACTGGTCGGCAGGTGGGCGAGGATCAACGCCCAGTATCAGGAGGGCATGGAGAACCCGCTCGATCGCGCCCTGCTCGAGGGGACCCCGGCCCTGCGCGAGCCAGTCAGGAAGCTGGGCGAGCTGCCTTATGACTTCGAGCGCAAGTGCCTGTCGGTCGGCGTCGAGACGGGCGGCGCCTGCTACCTGATCTGCAAGGGCGCTGTGCAACAGGTGCTCGAGCGCTGCAGCCATGTCGATCTCGAGGGCGGGCGAGTGGAACTCACTCCCGAACGGCTGGATCGGGAGCACGAACGGCTCGCGGCCTGGAGCGCCAGGGGCCTTCGCGTCATCGCCGTCGCCGTCAAGCAGCTCCAAAACGGCGCGGCTCCCCGCCGCGAGGAGGAGGCCGAGCTCGATCTCGTCGGTTACGCCCTGTTCGAAGACCCGGTGAAACAGGACGTGGCCAAGGTCGTTGCCGAGCTGAAGCGGCACGGCGTGAGCCTGAAGATCATCAGCGGCGACAATCGCCATGTTGCCGCCTATGTCGCCGACGCCGTCGGCCTTTCCTCCAAAGCGGTCATCACCGGGGAGCAGTTGCGGAGCCTCGGGCGGGGAGCCCTCGCCCGCCGCCTCGCCCATGCGCATGTCTTCGCCGAGGTGACGCCCGACCAGAAGGAGCGGATCATCGAGGGCTATCGCCGGGCGGGAAAGGTGGTCGGCTATCTCGGCGACGGCATCAACGACGCCCCTGCCCTGCGGGCTGCCGACCTTGGCATTTCCGTCGACAACGCCGTCCCGGCCGCCCGCGAGGCAGCCGACGTGGTGCTGCTGCAACGCGACCTGCACGTCCTGCTCGACGGCATCGTCACCGGCCGTACCTCGTTCGCCAACACCCTCAAATACGTGTCGATCACCACCAGCGCGAACCTGGGCAACATGGTGAGCATGGCGCTCGCGTCGATGTTCCTGCCGTTCCTGCCGCTGCTCGCCAAGCAGATCCTGATCAACAACTTCCTCTCGGACCTGCCGATGCTCGCCGTATCGACCGATCGGGTCGACGACGCGGTGCTGCGCCGGCCCGGTACCTGGGACTTCGGCAGGCTGCTGCGCTCCATGCTGGGATTCGGCGCTGTCAGCTCGGCCTTCGACCTCGTCACCTTCGGCCTGCTGCTATGGCTCTTCAGGGAAAGTCCCGCGGGATTTCAGACGGGCTGGTTCATCGAGTCGCTGCTGACCGAGATCGGCATCATCTTCATCATGCGCACCCAGTTGCCGGCGGTCGCGAGCCGGCCGGGCACCCTGCTCGTCCTGATCTCCGTCGCGGTGGCGCTTGCCGGCATCGGCCTCACGCTGCTGCCGCTCGGCCCGGCCACCGGTTTCGTGCCGCTGCCGGCCGAGGTCATTGCCGGACTGGTGGCGATCGTCCTCCTCTATTGCGTCGCCTCCGAGCTGCTCAAGCGTCGGCTTTGGCGGGCCGCAGGGGCAGGGAAACCGTCAGCGTCTCGGTGACGTCATCCTGCCGCACCCGCTCGAAGCCGAGGCGCTCGGCCAGGTCCAGCATGGCGGCGTTCTCGCGCAGGATGGTGCCTTCGAGCACCGCGAGTCCGTCGGCGCGGGCGTAATCGAGCAGCTGCCGCATCAGGGCGGTGCCAAGGCCGATGCCGTGCAGGTCGCTGCGCACCAGCACCCCGAACTCGGCGCGCTCGTGGTCGGGATCGGAGGCGTAGCGGCAGATGCCGGCGAGCTCGCCGCTTTCGGCCTCCAGCGCCACGAAGGCGATATCGCGGTCATAGTCGAGCTGGCTGAAGCGGACGATCGTCTCCTGGGCGAGCGCCGCCGTGGGCACGAGGAAGCGCAGGCGCAGGTCCTCGCGGGTGACGCGTTCGAGGAAGCGCGGATAGAGGGCCGCATCGGCTGGACGGATCGGCCGCAGGTCGAACTCCGCCTCGCCGCACCTGACCCGGCGCTCCCAGCCCGCGGGATACGGACGAACGGCAAGGCGGCGGTTCGGCACCGGCTCGTCCAGCCGGTCGGCGGCGATCTCGACCCGCGCATCGAGGGCGATGACCCCGGACTCGTCGGCGAGCAGCGGATTGACGTCCACCGCCACTATGGCCGGATGATCGACGGCGAGCTGCGACAGCGACAGCAGCGCGCCGAGGATGGCACTCCGATCGGCAGCGGGGCGGTCGCGATACCCTGCAAGCAACTTCGATACCCGGGTTTCGTCGATCAGGTCGCCCGCCAGCACGTCATCGAGCGGCACCAGCCCGCTCGCGGTATCCCGGACCACCTCGACGGAGGTCCCACCGGCGCCGAATACCACGACGGGCCCGAAACTGCGATCCGTCGTCATCCCCAGCAGCAGTTCCTGCGCGTGCTTTCGCCGCACCATCGGCTGCACCGTGAAGCCGTCGAGCTGCGCCAGCCCTGCGGCAGCGGCCCGCTGCCGGATGGTCGCCGCCGCCGCCCTTGCCTCTTCCGCGGAGTGGAGGTCGAGCACCACGCCGCCGACATCGGACTTGTGGCTGACGGTCTTGGACAGCAGCTTGACGACCACCGCCGGATTGGATCGCAGCAGCTCCGCGGCGTGCTGGCCCGCCTCCGCCTCGGTTGTCGCGACGCGGGTGTCCGGCACCGGGACGCCGTAGGCGCGCAGCACCTCCTTCGCCTCGGGTTCGGTGAGCACGTTCCGGCCTTCGGCGGCGGCCTGGCGCAGGATGGCGCGGACCGGCTCGGCCTCCGCACTCACCACGCCCGAACTTGGGGGCACCCGGTACAGTTGCGCGACCAGCCGCGACCAGCGGGTCAGGAACGAGACGGCCTGCGCCGCCGCCTGCGGGGTGTCCACCGCCACCACTCCGGCGGCGCGCATGGTGGCCCGGGCGGGTTCGGCCATCTCCTTGCCCATCCAGCAGGCGATCACCGGCTTGGCGTTGATGAGCCCGTTGCGGGCCAGTCCGGCAACGGCCTCCGCCGCGGCTACCGGCGAGGACAGGGCGGTCGGGCAGTTCATGGCGAGGATCGCGTCGACGCCCGGATCGGCCGCGACCGCGGCGAGTGCCGACGTGTAGCGCTGCGGCGGCGCATCGCCGATGATGTCGACCGGGTTGGCGCGCGACCAGTTGGGCGGCAGCGTCGCAGCGAGCGTGGCGGTCGTTTCGGGCGTGATGCTGGCGAGCTCCATCCCGAGGTCCAGCAGGTCGTCGACCGCCATGACGCCCGCGCCACCCCCATTGGTCACGATCCCCACCCTGCCCTTCGACATCGGCCGGAAGCGGCTGGTGACCTCGGCGGCGGCGAACAGCTGTTCGAGGCTGGAGACGCGGATCACGCCGGCCCGTCGCAGCGCCGCCTCGACGACGCTGTTGGCGGCCGACAGCGCGCCGGTATGGGTCATCGCGGCCTGCGCCGCCTCGCCGTGCCGGCCGGGCTTCACTGCGATCACCGGCTTCAGTCGTGCCGCCGCCCGTGCCGCCGACATGAACTTGCGCGGCTCGGGCACCGATTCGAGGTACATCAGGATGGATTTCGTGTCGCGGTCGACGGCGAGCCAGTTGATGCAGTCGCCGATATCGACGTCGATCATGTCGCCCAGCGAGATCAGCTGCGAGAAACCGATATCCTGCCCTGCGGCCCAGTCGACGATCGAGGAGACGATGGCGCCGGACTGGGAGATCAGCCCGACCTGCCCCGGTGACGGCATCAGGTGCGCGAAACTGCCGTTGAGCCCGACCAGCGGGGAGATCGTGCCGATGGTATTCGGCCCGACGATGCGCATGAGCTTCGGCCGCGCCGCGCTCAGTGCGGCCTGCTTCTGCTCGCCGTTCAGCCCGGCAGTCACGACGACCGCGGCCTTGCAGCCCCGCTCGGCCAGCTGTTCGACCACCACCGGCACCGCGCCCGGCGGCGTCGCGATGATGGCGAGGTCGGGCGCCTGCGGCAGGTCGAGAGCGGACGGGTAGCAGCGCAGGTCCGCCAGCCGGTCGTACTTCGGATTGACCGGAAAGACCGCCCCTCCGAAGCCGCCCGCGCGGATATTGGCCAGCAGTATGGCCCCGACGGACCCCGGCTGCGGCGAAGCGCCGACCACCGCCACGGACTGCGGCCGGAAGCACTGCGTCAGGTTGCGTATGGTCATGCCGTAGTCACCCGGTGCAAGGCGCGCTCGCGTTGCGCTCGCCGATCGGATAAGTCGTCAGGACCGCTCCGGATTGTCAATGAAGAGCTGGCTGCCGGGGTCCTGGCTGATGCGCCCCGAGGCAACCAGCAGTTCGAGGAACGAGGCCACGAACCGCTCGCGATGCGCCTTCGGGAGTTCGGCGCCTAGACCGAGCGATGTCGCGATGTCCGCGCCCGACAGGCCCCGCGGATGGCGCGTCAAAAGGTTGACGACCGAGTCTTCGATATACTTCAGCCCCAGTTGGGCCTGCTCCTGGAAATCGAGTTCATTCATCCGGAAATATCCTTCAGGCTGCCGAGCCCGTGGCCCCCTCCGCCAGCGCGAACCGAAGGGTCAAAGCCACCAAACAGTCCGGGCGCACGGGAATCCAGGAGAAGCCCCACAGCCACACGAACCCGGCCGACACCGGGGGGT
>JBQCFF010000297.1:0-4203 GCA_051959485.1 Devosia sp.
CGGATCGGCGGGGCGTTGCCCGCCCCCCACACCTGAACCCCGGGTCCCCCTCCCCCGCTATCGCGGTGGAGGATCCCGGCCGTCACCGGCGCTTCACGGACAGCGCCACCCCGCCCCACCTCCCCCCTAGCGGGGGAGGTACCGCAGCTAGGCGCGTCAGCGCCTAGAGCGGCTAGGAGGGGGGTATGCAGGCTGTCAGAGGTAAGCCGCTGGGGATCCTCCCCCGCGCAGCGGGGGAGGGGGACCGCCGCAGGCTGTGGAGGGGGCGGCCCGAACGCCACCCCATCACCGCGCAGCAACACCGTCCCGCCCCTGACCGCCCCCTCCACCAGCTCCGCTGGTCCCCCTCCCCCGCTATCGCGGTGGAGGATCCCGACCGTCACCGTCGCTTCACGGACAGCACCCCGACGCCCCACCTCCCCCCGTGCGGGGGAGGTAGCGCAGCTTGGCGCGACAGCGCCTAGCGGAGCTAGGTGGGGGGTGTGCAGGCCGTCCGAGTTGAACTCACGCATCCAAATTCCTCCCCACGGCCCGCATCAGGAAGATCGCCACGATGTTGGCGAGGATCACCGCCACCACGCCGCCCGCCGAGGCGCCGCCCACGTCGAAGCTCAGCAGCGCCGTGCGATAGACGAGGAACGCCAGGTTGGTGGAATTGTACCCCGGCCCGCCATTGGTGGTGACCAGCACCTCGGCGAACACCGCCAGCAGGAAGATCGTCTGGATCAGGATCACCACGGTGATCGCCCGCGCCATGTGCGGCAGGATGATGTAGAAGAATCGCCGCACCGCGTTGGCGCCATCCATCTCCGCCGCCTCCTTCTGCTCCTCCGACAGCGACTGCAGCGCCGTCAGCAGGATCAGCGTGGCGAAGGGCAGCCACTGCCAGGCGACGATGATGATGATCGCGAACAGCGGCAGCTGCGCGAACCAGTCGATCGGCTGCTGCCCGAAGCCCCGCGCGATTTCGGCGAACAGCCCGTATTCGGGGTTCATCAGCATGTTCTTCCACACCAGCGCCGCCACCGGCGGCATGACGAAGAACGGCGAGATGACGAGGATGCGGACGATCCCCTGCCCGAAGATCGGCTGGTCGAGCAGCAGCGCCAGGAAGGTGCCGCCGACCACGGTGATCAGCAGCACCCCGAGCACCAGGATCAGCGTGTTGCCGATCGCCTGCACGAAGGCCGGATCGGTCAGGAAGTAGTAGTAGTTGCTCCACCCCGCGAAACTCGTCATCGGGTTGAGCAGGTTGTAGTTCTGGAAGCTGAACCAGAGCGTCAGCACCAGCGGCACGATCATCCAGACAAGCAGGACGACCACCGAAGGCGCCATCATGATCCGCGCCAATGTGCGCGATTCCCGCGTAGCCATCTGGCGTCCTCTCCCTCAACGCCGGCTGCCGATCCTCACACTCCCCCCTGCTGGGAGGAAACCTCGTGGCCTGAGCAGAGACTCTGGCCACCCTCCCCCTTGCGGGGAGGGTAGCGCCGCCGTGCGGCCCTGCCGCCTGGCAGGGCTAGGGCGGGGGTGCCACCGAGCACCGGATAGTCAGATGCCCTCCCACCGTCCTCGCCGAACCGAGGTGGAGTGCTCCCCACCCCACCCCAGCTTCGCTAAGCCGCTGACGCCGCCAGCTCCGCTACCCTCAAGGGGAGGGAGCGCCGTCGCCTGGCCAGTGCCACCAACCTGCCTCCCCTTTTGGAGGGGCCCGTTGCCCGACCTGTGCCACCGGCCTCCCTCCCCCTTGTGGGGAGGGTAGCGCCGCTTGGCGGCTCTGCCGCCTAGCAGAGCTAGGGTGGGGGTAAGGCAACGCGCACCAGTCCAGAGAGCCGCCCGCAGCCCGCAGCCCGCTTACTTCGGATACCCCGCCTTCTGCATCTCGCGGGCCGTCGTGTCCTGGGCCTGCTTCAGCGCGTCATCGACGCTCATCTGCCCGGCGAGCGCGGCCGAGAACAGCTGACCGACCGTCGTGCCGATGCCCTGGAACTCGGGGATGGCGACGAACTGGCCGCCGACATAGGGGACCGGCTTGACCGAGGGCTTGCTGGTGTTGGCGGCCTTGATGGCGTTGATCGTCGCTTCGGCGAACGGCGCGGCGGCCTTGTACTCGGCGCTGTCATAGGTCGAGGTACGGGTGCCCGGCGGCACGTTGATCCAGCCGTCCTTGCCGGCGACCAGCGCGACATAGCCCGGCGAGGTGGCCCAATCGATGAACTTCTTGGCCGCATCGACGTGCTGGCTGCTCGCCGGGATCGCGAGGCTCCACGACCACAGCCAGTTGCCGTGGTTGTCGACGCCCTGGGCCGATGGCGCCATCGCCCAGGCCAGCTTGTCGGCCACCGTCGACTGCGCCGGGTCGGCGAGGGCGGCCGCGGCGACCGTGGCGTCGATCCACATGCCGCACTTGCCCTGCTGGAACAGCGCCAGGTTCTCGTTGTAGCCGTTCGACGAGGCGCCCTGCGGCCCGTCGGCCTTCATCAGGTCGACATAGAACTGCAGTGCGTTCTTCCATTCCGGCTGGTCGAACTGCGGCTTCCACTGCTCGTCGAACCAGCTGGCGCCCATGCTGTTGGCCAGCGAGGTGAGGAACGCCATGTTCTCGCCCCAGCCCGCCTTGCCGCGCAGGCAGATGCCGTTGATGCCGTTGGCGCGGTCGGTCATCTTGTCCGCCGCTTCCTTGATGAAGTCCCAGGTCGGCTTCTCGGGCATGGTCAGCCCGGCCTTCTCCAGCAGGTCCTTGCGGTAGTGCACCATCCAGCTCTCGCCGTAGAAGGGCGAGGCATAGAGCTTGCCGTCCACCGACAGCGCGTCGCGGATGGCGGGCAGCAGGTCATCGATCTTGTAGTCGGCACCGAGGTCGCTGAGGTCGACCAGCCAGCCCTGCTTGGCCCAGATCGGCACTTCGTAGTTGCCGATGGTCAGCACGTCGTACTGGCCGCCCTTGGTGGCGATGTCGGTGGTCACCTTCTGGCGCAGCGCATTCTCTTCCAGCGTCACCCACTCGACCTGGATATCGGGATTCTTGGTGGTGAAGTCGTCCGTCAGCTTCTGCATGCGGATCATGTCGTTGTTGTTCACCGTGGCGATGGTGATGGTTTCGGCCGAGGCCGACCCCGCGAGCGTCAACACCAGCGTAGCCGACAAAAACGGTAGCAGTTTCATCGATGTCCTCCCGTGTGGCGAGCATTTGCCTCGCTCATGGGCAATTACTCATCAACTTTGGGATGATGTCAAGCGCGCGCAGCACGGCAGTCGCGTCGCCGCACCGGCAGAAGTTCATGGCCTATGCTTGGATTTTCGGCAGGATTACTGCCCTGTTCAGCCCGCGAGGATGGATTCCGCGGTGGCTTCGTCGGTAATGAGCCCGTTGACCAGCCGCCGGTTGAGCGCCGCGCGAATGCCGGGCACTTTCCGCTCCCCCACGGCAATCGCCACGACCGTCGAGCTCTCCCGCGACGGCAGCGTCGCCGAGGCGACCCGCTCGTTGGTCAGCCCCTCGATCAGCCGGCCCTGCGCGTCGAAGGCCCAGCCGACGATCTCGCCCACCGCCCCGGCCTTCTGCAGCGCCTTCAGCTCGCCCGGCGAGATGAACCCGTCCTGCACCAGCGGTGCCTCCGTGCCGAGGTCGCCGAGGCCGACGAAGGTGATGTCGGCCTGCTGCGCCAGGGCGTGCGTTTCGCGGATCATCGGCTGGCTCAGCAGCATGTCGCGCTCCGCCGCCGAGGAGGCGATCACCGGCAGCGGCATCGGGAAGCTCCGCGCCTTCACCGCCTCGGCGATGTTGAAGATGACGTTGTAGAACGCCGCCGAGCCGTCCGGCGCGATCGAGCCGGTCAGCGACACGATCTTGTGCTGCGGCGCCTCCATCGGCGCCAGCTGCTCGATCGCCGCCTTCAGCGTCCGGCCGGTGCCGATCGCCATCACCGTCGGCTTCTCGGTCCGCAGCCAGCGCTCGATCTGCGCCGCCGCCGCGATCGCCACGCCATGGATAGCCCCCGGCGCCTCGGCGTCCGTCGGCACCACCTCGGCGAAATCCAGCGCATAGCGCTCGGTCAGCCGCGCCCCCAGCTCCATGCAGCGCCCGATCGGATGGTCGAGCCGCACCCGCACCAGCCCTTCGCTCACTGACAACGATACCAGCCGCTGCGCCGTCTGCCGCGACACCCCCAGCTTGCGCGCGATCTGCTCCTGGTTGTTGCC
>JBQCFF010000298.1:0-4814 GCA_051959485.1 Devosia sp.
GATGCTGGTCGGCCAGAACCTGATGAACTGCGCCATGTGCAAGTACCGCGAGCAGGTGCTGGGCTTCGAAGCCGAGGTCGGCCTCGCGCAGGAAAGCCACCACCACCACGTCGAGGGCATCGGTGGCGGCCTCGAGAACTGCCCCTGCGGCGGCGACTGCGACAGCTCCTGCCGCGACGAGGCCTTCTGCCGGAAGCACGGCCTGCCCTGGACACCGCTCCACACGCACGGGCACGCCCATGAGCATGGCCCGCACACCCACACGCATCCTCCCGCCCGCCACGCGCTGCTGAGCGGCACCGGGCCGCTCAGCAGTTTCGGCCAGGTGCCCGATCACGGCCACAGCCACGCGCCGGGCGACGACCATCACCACCACCCCTATCCGCATGCCGACCACCCGCTCGGCCCGAAGACGCTGCCGAAGGTTCCCGGCCGCCTCGCCCGCGAGGAGCAGGGCTGAATGCTCTTCGACCGCTACATCGCGGTGGATTGGTCGGCTGCCAACACGCCGCGCCGTGGCAGGGACTCGATCTGGATCGGCGACAGCGCCGCAGACACCCTGAACCCGCCGACGCGCCACGAGGCCATGGCCATCCTCACTGATCGCCTGCTGGCCGCCCGAGCGGCCGGCCAGCGCGTGCTGGTCGGCTTCGACTTCGTCTTCGGCTACCCCGAGGGCGCGGCCCAGGCCATCGCCGGTGCAGGCGGGTGGAGCGCACTCTGGGCGTACCTCGCCCACGCTGTCGTGGATGAACCGGACAACAGCTCCAACCGCTTCCACGTCGCCGCCGCCATCAACCGGCGGCTTGCTGCGCCACATTACTGGGGCCACCCGCACCAGCACCGCTACGATCATCTCTGGCCGAGGCGCCCAGCCGCCTACGCCGGTATTCCCGAGCGCCGACGCGCCGAAGCGTTCGCCCGCACCGCCCAACCGGTGTGGAAGCTCACCGGCGTCGGCGCCGTCGGCAGCCAGTCGCTGCTCGGCATCGCCCGCCTGGAAGGCCTGCGCCGCCATCCGGTGCTCGGCCCGCAACTCGCCATCTGGCCCTTCGACACCGGCTTCGCCGAGGATCTGACCCGCCCGATCACGGTCGTCGAGATCTACCCCTCGCTCTTTCCGCTCGATGACCCGGCGGTCACGCCCAAGGATCGTGCCCAGGTCGAAACCTGCATCAGCCGCTTCGCCACGCTCGATGCCGACGGCCAGCTCCGCGCCTTTCTCGGTGCCCCTCCGAACCTCAGCCCGGCCGAGCGCGACCTGCTGCTGCGCGAAGAGGGCTGGATCGCCGGCGTCGGCCACGAGACGCTTGCCGTGGAGGTCGCATGAGCTACCTGCGCGATCCCGACGCCATCTACGCCCAGTCCTTCGCCACCATCCGCGCCGAAGCTAACCTCTCGCACCTGCCGCCGGAGTTGCACGAGGTTGCCATCCGCATGATCCACGCCTCCGGCATGGTCGATCTGGCCGCGGACATCGTCGGCTCGCCCGAACTGGTCGAAGCCGTTGCACGCGCCGGCGGCCCGGTCTTCTGCGATTGCGAGATGGTCCGCGCCGGCATCATCCGCCGCTACCTGCCGCCCGAGGCCGACCTGGTGGTTACGCTCAACGAGCCTGCGGTGCCCGACCTCGCGCGGTCCCTGGGCACCACCCGCTCCGCCGCCGCGGTCGAACTCTGGCGCCCGCGCCTGGCCGGCAGCGTCGTCGTGATCGGCAACGCCCCCACGGCGCTGTTCCATCTCCTCGACCTGCTCGCCTCCGGCGGCCCGCGCCCGGCTGCCATCATTGCCACACCGGTGGGTTTTGTCGGTGCGGCCGAAAGCAAGGCCTTGCTCGCCGCCGGCAGCTTTTCTATCCCCTTCGTGACGGTTACCGGCCGGCGCGGCGGCTCCGCCATCGCGAGTGCCGCCTTCAATGCCATCAGCAAGGGGGCTTGGGCATGACCACGGCCTGGCTGCACATCATCGGGGTAGGCGAGCGCGGTCCCCGCGACCTGTCGCCGGCGTTCAAGCTGCTGCTCAACTATGCCGAGAACGTCGTCGGTCCCGCCCGCTTCCTCTCCGAGCTGGAGCCGGTGAGCCGGCCGGGCGCCTCCGGCGACCTGTTCAACCCCGAGCTGGTGACGAAGCGCAGCTTCGAGGCCGTCGCGCGCGCCCTGGCCGGCGACATCGAGGATCCCTCTCCCCGCCACGCCTATGCGGACGGCCGCAACATCATCGAGTGGGAAGCGCCGCTCGAGGCCATGATCCAGCAGATCCTGAAACTGCGCGATGCGCCCACCGTCATCCTGGCGTCCGGCGATCCCATGTGGTTCGGCATCGGCGCCACCCTGTCGCGCTACCTCGTGCCGAGCGAATACGTGGTGCATTCGCACCCCTCGGCCTTCCAGCTCGCCGCGGCCCGCCTCCACTGGCCGCTGCAGTCGGTGGCGACGCTGTCGATCCACGGCCGCCCGGTCGAGCTGCTGCATCCGCACATCCTGCCCGGCAACAGGATCCTGGCGCTGACCTCGGACCACAGCACCGTCGACCTGGCGCTCGAACTGCTCGGCGACCGCGGTTTCGGCCGCTCCATCGTCTCGACGCTGGAGAACCTCGGCGGCCCCGACGAGCGCATCGTCACCGAGGAGGCGGAAAGCTTCGAGACGCGCGGCGTCGGCGACTTCTACGTGCTTGCCATCGATTGCGTGCCCGACCTCAACGCCACCCTGTTGCCGCCGGTCCCCGGTCTGCCCGACGATGCCTTCGTCAACGATGGCCAGCTCACCAAGCGCGAAGTGCGCGCCGCCACCCTGGCCAAGCTCGCGCCGTTTCCCGGCGCCGTGCTGTGGGATGTCGGGGCCGGCTGCGGCTCGGTCGCCATCGAGTGGATGCGCGCCGCCCGCGACGCCAAAGCCGTGGCCTTCGAGCGGGAGGGCGAGCGGCTGCAGATGATCGCGGTCAACGCCGCGGCGCTGGGCGTCCCCAACCTCGAGATCGAGCCCGGCGAGGCGCCCGCCACCTTCGTCCGCAAGGCTCCGCCCGACGCCATCTTCATGGGCGGCGACGTCGGCAACGACGACCTGTTCGATGCCTGCTGGTCGGCCCTCAAGTCGGGCGGCCGCCTCGTCGCCAACGCCGTCACCCTCGATGGCGAGCACGCGCTCTATTCGCGCCACCTGCAACTGGGCGGCGAGCTCACCCGCATCGACATTTCGGGCATCGAGCGCATCGGTGGCCACCGCGCCTTCAAGCCGCGCATGACCGTCACCCAGTGGGTGGTCGCCAAGGCCATGCACGGCCTCGTCGTCTCGCCATGACGGGGACGCTGCATCTGGTCGGCGTCGGCCCCGGCGACCCCGAGCTGCTGACGCTGAAGGCCGCGCGCCTCCTCGGCGCCGCTGCCGTCATCGCCTATCCGACGACGGGCGCGGGCGCTGCCCTGGCCCTCGAGATTGCGCGCGCCCATCTCAACCCCGCCGCCGAGCTGCTCCCGGTCGCAATCCCGATGGCGCTCGAACGCGCCCCGGCGCAGGCGGCGTACGATGCCGCGGCCACCGTCATCCTCGCGCACCTGGCCGCGGGCCGCGACGTCGCCTGGCTCTGCGAGGGCGATCCGCTGTTCTACGGTTCCGCCATGTACCTGGTTGACCGCGTCGCCCCCTTCGCGCCGGTTGCGATCATCCCCGGCGTGACCTCGCTCACCGCCGCCGCCGCCGCGATCGGCCGTCCCCTGGCCGCCCGCAACGAGACGCTCAAAGTGCTGCCTGCTCCGCTCGACGATGGCGCCCTCCGCGCCGAGCTGAATGCCGCGCCCGCTGTCGCCATCATCAAGGTGGGGCGCCACTTCGACCGCATCCGCGCGCTCCTGGCCGAAACCGGCCACGCCGATGGCGCCATGGTCGTCGAGCACGCCACCACCGCCCGCCAGCGCATCACGCCGCTGGGCGAATTCCGCCACGACGAACGGCCCTACTTCTCCACCATCCTCTGCTATCGAGGTGCCGAGGCCTGGGGCAGGGCAGCGACATGATCCCCGCAGTCATCCTCTTCTCCGACGTCGGCCGAGCCACGGCCGAACGCATTGCCACCACCCTCGACGGCGAGATCATCACCTGCGGGCAGGGCGGGGCCGATGCCTTGCAGCTGCTGCCGCAGCTTTATGCCGAGAGCCGCCCGATCATCGGCGTCTGCGCCGCCGGCATCCTCATCCGCCTCCTCGCCCCGAGCCTCGAGGACAAGCGCCGCGAGCCGCCCGTCCTCGCCGTCTCGCAGGACGGCGCATCGGTCGTGCCGCTGCTCGGCGGCCATCGCGGCGCCAACCGCCTGGCCCACCGCCTGGCCGAGGCGCTTGGGGGCACCGCTGCGATCACCACCGCGTCCGACAGCCTGTTCGCCCACGCCCTCGACGAGCCGCCGCAAGGCTGGGTGCTCGGCACGCCCCGGGAGGCCAAGCCCGCCATGATGGCGCTGCTGGCCGGCGCCAAGCTGCAGGTCGAGGGCCACGCCCCCTTCCTCGCCGAAGCGGGCTACCCCGTCTCCTCCTCCGGCGCCGTGAAGGTGCTGGTCAGCGAAGCGCAGACCCGCATCGAACGCGGCATCGTCTATCATCCGAAAACCCTGGTGGCCGGCGTCGGCTGCGAGCGTGGCGCCGAGGCGGCCGAGGTCATCGGCCTGATCGAGGCGGCCCTCCGATCAGCCAACCTCGCGCCGGCCAGCCTCGCTGCCATCGCCTCGATCGACATCAAGGCCGACGAGCCGGCCCTGCACGCCGCGGCGCGCCATTTCGCCGTGCCGCTCCGCCTGTTCTCGGCGGCCGAGCTTGCCCAGGAGCG
>JBQCFF010000299.1:0-12323 GCA_051959485.1 Devosia sp.
AATACATCCGCGCCGGCGACATCTTCCAGGTCGTGCTGTCGCAGCGCTTCTCGGCCGATTTCGACCTGCCGCCGACCGCGCTCTACCGCGCCCTGCGCCGCACCAATCCGAGCCCCTACATGTACTTCCTCGATTTCGGGAGGTTCGCCGTCTGCGGCTCGAGCCCGGAAATCCTGGTGAAGGTGGAGAAGGGCAACGTCACCATCCGCCCCATCGCCGGCACCCGCAAGCGCGGCGCCACGCCCACCCGCGACAAGGAACTGGCCGACGAACTGCTGAGCGACCCCAAGGAACTGGCCGAGCACCTGATGCTGCTCGACCTCGGTCGCAACGATGTGGGCCGCGTCTCGAAGATCGGCACCGTGAAGGTCACCGACAAGTTCTTCCTCGAGTACTACTCGCACGTCATGCACATCGTTTCGAACGTGGTGGGCGAGCTCGACCCGGCCAGGGATTTCGTCGATGCGCTGTCGGCCGGCTTCCCCGCCGGCACCGTCTCCGGCGCCCCGAAGGTGCGGGCCATGGAGATCATCGACGAGCTCGAGAAGACCCGTCGCGGCATCTATGGCGGCTGCGTCGGCTATTTCGGCGCCGACGGCACCATGGATACCTGCATCGTGCTGCGCACCGCCATCGTCTCGGACGGCAAGATCTACGTGCAGTCGGGCGCCGGCATCGTCGCCGACAGCAAGCCCGAGCTCGAGCAGCTCGAATGCGAAAACAAGGCCCGCGCCCTTTTCAGTGCGGCCGAAGAGGCTCTACGCTACGCCGGCGAGGCCCGCGTAGGCCAATAGGGAGACCCCGATGCGCCTGCTCGTCATCGATAACTATGACAGCTTCACCTACAACCTCGTCCACTTCCTGGGCGAGCTCGGTGCGGACTCGCAGGTCTGGCGCAACGACAAGCTCACCCTCGACGAGGTCGCGGCGCTCGCGCCCGAGGCGATCGTCCTTTCCCCCGGCCCGGCAACCCCGGACACTGCCGGCATCTGCCTGCCGCTGATCGCGCGCTTCGCCCCGACGACGCCGATCCTTGGCGTCTGCCTCGGCCACCAGGCCCTCGGCCAGGCCTTCGGCGGCGAGGTGATCCGCGCGCCCGAACTGATGCACGGCAAGACCAGCGCCATCAACCACACCGGCAAGGGCCTGTTCCGCGGCCTCAACTCCGGCTTCGAGGCGACGCGCTACCACTCGCTCATCGTCAGGGCGGAGACGCTGCCCGACAGCCTCGAGGTCACCGCCTCGACCGATGACGGCCTGATCATGGGCATGCAGCACCGCCGCTACCCGTCGCACGGCGTGCAGTTTCACCCGGAGAGCATCGCGTCCGAGAACGGCCACGCGATCCTGCAGAACTTCCTCAACCTCGCCCGTGACTTCAACCTGAGGAAGGCCGCCTGATGGACATCAAGGCCGCGCTCAACAAGATCGCTTCACGCCAGGATCTCACCGGCGAGGAAATGCGCACCGTCATGACCACCATCATGGAGGGCAACGCCACGCCCAGCCAGATCGGCGCCTTCCTGATGGGCATGCGCGTCAAGGGCGAGACCGTCGGCGAGATCGCCGCCGCCGTCTCCATCCTGCGCGACAAGATGGTGCCGGTTGCGGTCGCCGAGCCCGAGAACACCGTCGATATCGTCGGCACCGGCGGCGACGGCGCCGAGACACTCAACATCTCGACCGCTGCCTCGATCGTCACCGCCGCCGCCGGCGTTCCTGTCGCCAAGCACGGCAACCGCGCCCTGAGCTCGAAGTCCGGCGCCTCCGACGTGCTGGTGGCGCTCGGCGTCAAGCTCGACCTCACGCCCGAGAAGATCAGCCAGTGCATCACCGAGGCCGGCATCGGCTTCATGTTCGCGCCGGCCCATCACCCGGCGATGAAGCATGTCGGGCCCACGCGCGTAGAACTGGGCACCCGCACCATGTTCAACCTCCTTGGGCCGCAGTCGAACCCGGCCGGCGCCCGCCGCTACATGCTCGGCGTCTACGACAAGCGCTGGGTCGAGCCGGTCGCCGCCGCCCTGCTCGCCAACCGCGCCGTCGCCGCGTGGGTGGTACACGGGGCCGATGGCCTCGACGAACTCTCGACCACCGGCACCAGCTTCGTCGCCACCATCAAGGGCGGCGACCTGCGCAGCTTCGACCTCAACCCCGAGGATGCCGGCCTGCCCCGCGCCTCGCTCGCCGACCTCAAGGGCGCCGATCCGGCCTACAATGCCACGCGGCTCCGGGCCCTGCTCGACGGGCAGAAGGACCCCTACCGCGACATCGTGCTCTACAATGCCGCCGCCGCGCTCATCGTCGCCGGTCGTGCCGACACCCTGAAGCTCGGCGTCGACCTTGCCGCCCGCGAGATCGATTCCGGCCGCGCCAGGGCGACGCTCGACAAGCTCATTGCCGTCTCCAACAGCTGATCCATGGCCGATATCCTTTCCCAGATCGAAATCTACAAGCGCGAGGAAATCGCCGCTGCCAAGACCCTCCGCCCCTGGAACGAGGTAGTGGCCCAGGCGCATGACGCGCCGCCGGTCCGCCGCTTCCTGTCGGCGCTGCAGCAGAAGCGCGCCGCGGGCAAGTACGCGCTCATCGCGGAGGTGAAGAAGGCGAGCCCCTCCAAGGGTCTGATCCGCCCCGACTTCAACCCGGCCGCCCTCGCCCGCGCCTACGAGCAGGGTGGCGCCGCCTGCCTGTCCGTGCTCACCGACCGTCCGAGTTTCCAGGGCGCGCCGGACTACCTGATGGAGGCCCGCGCCGCCACCAGCCTGCCGGTGCTCCGCAAGGACTTCCTGTTCGAGACCTACCAGGTGGCCGAGGCCCGCGCCTGGGGCGCCGACTGCATCCTCGTCATCCTCGCCGCCGTCACCGACGACGTGGCGCGCTACCTGCTCGACGCCGCCGCGGAATGGCGCATGGACGCGCTGGTCGAGGTGCACGACCAGGTCGAGCTCGACCGCGCCCTCGGGCTGAACGCCGAGTTCATCGGCATCAACAACCGCAATCTCCGCACCTTCGAGACGACGCTGCAGACCTCGATCCAGCTCGCGGGCGGCGTGCCCGCGGGCGTGCACCTCGTCTCCGAAAGCGGCATCACCACCCACGCCGATGTCTACCGGCTCGACCGCGACGCCAACATCGGCACCTTCCTCGTCGGCGAAAGCCTGATGCGGCAGGACGACGTGACCGCCGCCACCATCAAGCTGCTGCACGGCTGATGGCCCTCACCCACCTCAACCACAAAGGCGAGGCCCACATCGTCGACATCGGCGACAAGGCAACGACCCGTCGCCGCGCCGTCGCCACCGCCCGCCTCGAGGCGCAGCCCGCAACGCTCGAGCTCATCATGGGCGGCGAGCTGAAGAAGGGCGACGCGCTCGCCGTCGCCCGCATCGCCGGCATCATGGCGGCCAAGAAGACCGCCGAGCTGATCCCGCTCTGCCACCCCATTCCGCTGACCAGCGTCGAGGTCGATATCGCCCGCGACGGCGACACCCTGCTGGTCACCGCCACTGCCGAAACCACGGCGCAGACCGGCGTCGAAATGGAAGCGATGACAGCTGCTTCCGTCGCCGCGCTCACCCTTTACGACATGGCCAAGTCGCACGACCGCGCCATGCGCATCCTCGCCGTGCAGCTCGAGCAGAAGTCCGGCGGCAAGTCGGGAGATTTCACGCGATGATTCCGGTCGACGAAGCGCTGGCCCGCATCATCGCCAAGCTGCCCGACCTCGGCAGCGAGACCGTGCCGCTCGCCGCCGCCAATGGCCGCGTGCTGGCCAAGCCGCTCGTTTCCAGCCACAACCAGCCGCCCTTCGATTCGAGCGCCATGGATGGCTACGCCGTCCGCGCCGACGAGGTGTTTCCGGGCAAGCCGCTTAAGCTCGCCGGTACGGCGCAGGCCGGCGCCCGCTTCGTCGGCATGATGAGTCACGGGCAGTGCGTCCGCATCTTCACCGGCGCCCCGATGCCGATCGGCGCCGATGCGGTGGTCATCCAGGAAGAGGCGACCGCCAACGGCAACCAGATCAGCTTCGCCAAGGCCGTGAAGCCCGGCACCAGCGTGCGCAGGATGGGCTTCGACTTCCGCCGCGGCGCCGAGCTGCTGCCCGCTGGCACCACCCTTACCCCGCAGATATTGAGCCTCGCGGCCGGCGCCAACCAGCCGAGCCTCACCGTCACCCGGCGCCCCCGCATCGCCATCCTCGCCACCGGCGACGAGCTGGTACCACCAGGCACGCCACTCGGCCCCGACCAGATCGTGGCCTCGAACAGTTTTGGCCTCTCCGCCCTGCTCGCCCCCTATGCCGAAAGCATCCTCGACCTCGGCATCGTCCCCGACGACGTGGCGAAGCTCGATGCGAAGCTGCTCGAGGCCTTCGATGCCGGCGTCGATATCCTCATCACCACGGGCGGCGCCAGCGTCGGCGAGCGCGACTACGTGCAGGAGGTGCTGAAGGACCTCGGCGTCGAGCTCGATTTCTGGAAGCTGCGGATGCGGCCCGGCAAGCCGCTGATGTTCGGCACCCGGGGACGCACGCTGGTGTTCGGCCTGCCCGGCAACCCGGTTTCCGCCCTCGTCACCGCCACCGTGATCCTGAAACCGACGCTCCGCGCCCTGCTCGGCCACGAGGATCCGTTCTGGCCGCGCATCGGCGTGCCGACCCTCGCGCCCCTGCCCCCCAACGGCCCGCGCCGCCACTACCTGCGCGGCACCCTCAGCCGCAACGACGTGGGCTTCCTGCAGGTGACGCCCATCCTCGAGACCGACAGCGCCCACTCGAGTTCGCTGGCCCTCGCCGACGCGCTGATCGTGCTCCCCGAGGATCACCCCGGCGCCCCGCCCGGCGAAATCGTCGAGGTCATCCCCCTCAACTGGGGCTGACCGCCTCAGTGCGCGAACCGCACCACGAACTTCACGATGTAGCCCGCCGCCAGCAGCACCGGCAGCATGAAGATCGCGGCGTCGACAAGATCGATGAACTGAGCCATTCGCCCGCTCCCCTATGGTTAAGCACCGCTTTACCCCCACCGCCTTGAACGCCCCCTTACCCCCCCATTCAGCCTCCGTTCACCACCCCAGGCCACGCGCAACCCTTCTCCCGCTTGCGGGGGAAGGTGCCCGGCAGGGCGGAAGGGGGGAGCAACAACCTCAAGCCCGAGGGTCCGCAAGGCGGGCACTCCCAACCCACACCCCCTGTCACCCCGGCAGGCCGGGGCCCATCCTGACCGCTCTCCACCCCGCTGACCGTGCGGCCACCCCTCAGGCTGGATCCCGGCCTGCGCCGGGATGACCGCGTAAAACGCTGAACCCCCACAGCCACTTACCGACTTATCCCCGCGCCTCCACGCCATGCGATACTCCTCCCGTCTCCTGCAGGGCGGGCGCTCGCGACGAACGAACGGCGGGGGATATCGAGGGCCGGGGGAGTCGTCCCCTGGCGGGCCGCGGTGCCGAGCAACCGGCGGTTGGCTGAGGCCGAGTTCCGTTCCTTCTCAGGGCGGGCTACCGGGAGGAGCCGCCGACCGTTCCCTTGGCATCCCCGTCCAACTCCACCTCGGTGACCGGCGAGGCTCCTGTCTCGCTTTCATTGCGGACTACCCGCGTCGGGGCACCAGCCTCGCCGGTCCCGCCCACTGCTCACTAACCCGAGGCACACGCCGGCGGGGGCTTCGGCGCGCGCTACATGTCGTCGCCGTGCGGCCGCTCCGGCGCATCCTCCGGGAACGGCTCGCGCGCCGGCGGCACCACGACGTTGTCGCCCGGCCTCTTTGGATTGGGCACCGGCGCCCGTCCGGGCTCGGGCGGTACCGGGTTGGGCTGGAAATTCGGGACCGGACCGTGCTCGGTATCGTCCAGCGGATCGGATCGCTTGTGCGGCATGGGTGTGCTCCTTCGTTAGCCCAACCCCGCCGCCCCGCATCGGTTCCGCCCTCCGTTAGCCCATCTTTTACCGAGCTTGTTGCAGAACATAACTGGAACGGATACAACATCGTTCAGCCTTTGTTCCGATTCTATTCATGGGGTGGCCATGCTGACGCGCAAGCAACACGAATTGCTCATGTTCATCCATGAGCGGATGAAGGAATCCGGCATTCCCCCCTCGTTCGACGAGATGAAGGACGCGCTGGACCTGCGCAGCAAGTCGGGCATCCACCGCCTCATCACCGCGCTCGAGGAGCGTGGCTTCATCCGGCGCCTGCCCAACCGGGCCCGGGCGCTCGAGGTGATCAAGCTGCCCGATTCGATGAACCCGTCGCTCGGCGGCCGCAAGGCGCGCTTCGAGCCCGCCGTCATCGAGGGCAATCTTGGCCGCGTCTCGGCGCCGCCAGCGCGCAATACCGGCGCCCCTGCCCCGGTCGCGGCCAGCCAGGTCGTTTCCATCCCGGTCATGGGCCGCATCGCCGCCGGTACGCCGATCGAAGCCATCCAGACCCATAGTCACACCATCATGGTGCCGCCCGAGATGCTCGGGCCGGGCGAACACTTCGCGCTCGAAGTGCGCGGCGACTCGATGATCGATGCCGGCATCTTCGATGGCGACACCGTGCTCATCAAGAAGCAGGACGCCGCCTCGACCGGCGAGATCGTCGTCGCCCTCGTCGACGACGAGGAGGCCACGCTCAAGCGCCTGCGCCGCCGCGGCAATGCCGTCGCGCTCGAGGCCGCCAACCCGGCCTACGAGACGCGCATCTTCCCGCCCGACCGGGTGAAGGTGCAGGGCCGCCTCGTCGGCCTGCTGCGCAAGTACTGATCCCAGCCTCAGCCATCTGCCTCGACTGGGCCGGCCTCCGCCGGCCCTTTTTCTTTGGGCAGCGTACGTCGGCCGGGCATTTCGTCCTATGGCGCTGCGGCCAAAAACGGCTAGGGTCCGCCCCGCAACGAGGAGGACGTTTCTTGGCATCAGCCGTCGAATGGGTCGCCGTCGACTGGGGCACCTCGAACCTGCGCGCCTGGGGCATCGACAGCTCCGGCGAGGTCGTGTTCTCCCGCTCGTCGCCCGAGGGCATGAGCCGCCTGACCCGCGAGCAGTACCCATCAGTCCTCACCGGCCTCCTCACCGAAGTGCACGAACCGGTCGACGTGCTGGTCTGCGGCATGGCCGGCGCCCGCCAGGGCTGGCTCGAGGCTCCCTACCTCGATGCGCCCGCCGACCTTCGGACCCTCGCCCGCGGCGCGGTCACCCCCGACATGCCCGGCGACCGGTTCGCGCCGTCGATCCTGCCCGGCGTGTGCCAGCGCGACCTCGGCGCCGAGGATGTGATGCGCGGCGAGGAGACCCAGCTGCTCGGCCTCTCGGCCCTCATCCCCGATTTCTCCGGCCTCGTCATCATGCCCGGCACCCACTCGAAGTGGGCGATCCTCGAGGGCACGACGCTCAGCCGCTTCTCTTCCGCCATGACCGGCGAGCTCTTCGAGCTCCTCCGCGTCCACTCGGTGCTCCGCCACTCGCTCAACGGCGAACTCGAGGGCGAAGACCGGGACCGCGGCTTCGATGCCGGCCTGTCGCAGGGGCTGGACAAGCCCGAGCGCCTCACCGCCACGCTGTTCAAAGCGCGCGCCGGGGCCCTGCTCTCCGATCGCTCTCCCGCCTGGTGCGCCGGCTTCCTCTCGGGCCTCCTGATCGGCGCCGAGATCGGCGGACAGCGCGACTGGATCGGCGACGCCGAGATCCCGCTGATCGGCAGCGTCGGCCTCTGCAGCCTCTACCAGGGCGCATTCGGGAAGCTCGGCGCCAGATCCCGCATCATCGACGCCACCGATGCCACGCTCGCCGGCCTGAAGGCCGCGCGCAAAGGGTAAGCCACATGGACCACCGCCACCTCATCGCCATTCTCCGCGGCATCACCCCGCCCGAAACCATCGCCGTGTGCGAGGCGCTGGTCGCCGCCGGCATCACCATGATCGAGGTGCCGCTCAACTCGCCCGAAGCGCTTAAGTCGATCGGCGATGCGGCAACGGCCTTCGCTGGTCGCGCCGCGATCGGCGCCGGCACCGTGCTCACCCCAGCCGAAGCCGAGGCGGTCGCAGCTGCGGGCGGACGCTTCATCGTCTCGCCCGACACCAATCCTGCGGTGATCACTCGCACGGTCGAGCTCGGCCTCGCGTCGTACCCCGGCGTGTTCTCGCCCAGCGAGGCCTTCACCGCCATCCGCTCCGGCGCCACCGGCCTGAAATTCTTCCCGGCCGAAGTGCTCGGCTCGAAGGGCATCAAGGCGATGAAGGCGGTGCTGCCGCCCGCGCTGCCGCTCTACGCCGTCGGCGGCGCCAACCCCGACAATTTCGCCGAGTTCTTTGCCGCCGGCTGTGCCGGCTTCGGGCTCGGCACGTACATCTTCAAGCCGGGGATGTCGGCCGCCGACGTCGCCAACCGGGCGAAAGCCGCCGTCACCGCATATGATGAGGGGAAACCGTGATGAACCTGAAGGCCGAACTCTTCTGCGACAGTCGCTGCGAGCTGGGCGAAGGCCCGTTCTGGCACCCGCTGCTCGGCCGCCTCTTCTGGTTCGACATCCTCAACCAGACCCTCCTCAGCGCCGATGACCAGGGTCACGTGGTCGACCGCATCACCTTCAAGGACACGGTAAGCGCCGCCGGCGTCATCGACGAACACACGCTCGCCGTCGCCCAGTCGGGCACCCTGCTGCGCTACGATTTCCGCGACGACAGCCGCACCCCGATCATCGACGTCGAAGCCGATGTGCCGGGCAACCGCACCAATGACAGCCGCGTCGATCGCGCCGGTGGTTTCTGGATCGGCACCATGGGCCGCCGCGCCGAAACCGGTGTCGGTGCCGTCTGGCACTATCGCCGCGGCCAACTCACGCGGATCATCTCCGGCATCCGCATCCCCAACTCGATCTGCTTCTCGCCCGACGGCCGCACCGCCTACTTCACCGATGCCGGCAGGATGATCGTCAAGTGCGCCCTCGATCCTGAGACCGGTGCCCCGATCGGCCCGTGGTAGGATTTCTTCACCATGGAGGGCCCCGGCGGCGCCGACGGTTCCGTGGTCGACTCCGAGGGCTTCGTCTGGAACGCACGCTGGGGCGCCGGCAAGGCGATCCGCATCTCGCCCGACGGCAAGCTCGACAAGGTGGTCGAGGTGCCCGGCGTCACCCGCGTCTCCTGCCCGGCCTTCGGCGGCCCCGACTACAAGACGCTGTTCCTCACCACGGCCCGCGAGGGCATGACCCCGGAGGAGGAGGCGCGCGAGCCCACCGCCGGCGGCGTCTTTGCCGTCGACCTCGACGTGCCCGGCCTGCCGGAGCCGCTGTTCAAGCCCTGAGGCGGGCGGGCTAGCGCCGCACCCGCCACGATCGATCGCCCGGCGGCACCGCCGGGCGCACCTCGAATTTCTGCCCTTCGGCGTCCCAGCGCAACCACTGGATGCCGCCGGTTTCCAGCGTCCGGCTGTCGATCACCATGGCGCCCCCGCATCCGGCCGGCGCGGGGCGCCGCAGCACCAGCAGGTCGGCCTCGCCGCAGTCCTCGTAGAACGCCGCCGGGTCGCTCGCCACCGCCACGCTGAACCCGGCCGCGCTGGTGCCGAAGCAGCCGAGGCTGTCGCAGGCGAGCAGTGCCGCCGGCTCCAGCGGCTCGGCATAGGTCTCCCGCCACACCCGGACGGCAAAGCTGTCCGGCTTGCCGGCCACCAGCCGCAGCCCGCCCTCGCCGCGCATCGCCAGCGCCTGCGTCGTATCCGAGATCAGCACGTCCGGCGGCCGGTCGAGCGCCAGCACGCATACGGCCGGCACCAGCAGCACCGGCCCGAGCAGCCGGTGCCAGGTCGTCAGGAACGTGAACCAGGCCAGCGCCGCGAGGCCCAGCACCAGCGCTACGGGAAGCAGCAGCGGGCTGGCACTTATCCCCGCGCTCCACTCGGCGACTATCCTCGCCACCCCGATCATCGCGTCGATGGACCATCCCATGACCACCAGGAACGGTGCCTCGAGCCCGAACGGCATCAGCAGCGTCGCGACCACTGCCATCGGCATCATCACGAAGCCGATCAGCACCAGCGACATCAGGTTGCCGAGCACGCCCAGCGGCGCGGTCTGCTGGAAGTGGTAGATCGAGAACAGCAGGGTTGCCGCCCCCGCCACCAGGCTGGTGATGGCCCCGCCGACGAAGTATTCGCGCACCTGGCCGAGCCACGACACCCGGCGCTCGTCCCGCGGCCGGATCATCTCCCAGGCGCCGATCAGCGCCACCACCGCGGCGAACGAGAGCTGGAAGCTCGGCCGGAACACGCTCGCCGGATCGGTGACGATGATCAGCAGCGCCGCGATCGCCACGTTCCGCATGGTCAGCGCCCGCCGCCCGGCCACTACCGCCCCCAGCACCAGCACGATCATGATCGTCGAGCGCAGGGCCGCCACGTTGCCGCCCGAGATGCCGAAATAGCCCAGCGACGCGACGATCGCCCCCAGCGCGGCCAACCGCTTCACCGACACGAAGCGGTCGAATCCGCCCGCCGGCGCCAGCCCGCCGCGCAACGCCGCCATCACCAGCATGGCCACCAGCGTCAGGTGCAGCCCGGAAACCGAGAGCACATGCTCCAGCCCGGCGGCCGCCATCACCTCGCGCGCCTCCTCGGTCACCGCGCTCTGGTCGCCGGTGATCAACGCCCGCGCAATGCCCGCGGCCGGCTGCGGCAAGGCGGCGTCGATCCTGCCGGCGATCGCCCGGCGCACCCCGTCGACAATCCGTTCCGGCGCTGCCGCGTCTCCGGCGCTCACCCGCTCCAGCTTGCCGATCGTGCTCCCATAGGCGCCGATGCCGTCGAAGTACGCGTGGAACTGGGTGTCGAAGCCGTTCGGCACCACCGGCCCCGGCACCGGATAGAACCGCACCCTGCCCCGGATCCTGTCGCCCGGCGCCAGGTCCGGCACACCGGCCACTACCAGCCGGGCCCGCCGCACCGGCACCGCCCTGGCTCCATCGACCGGCGTGACCCCCGAAACGATGGCGCGCACGCCGTCGCTGTTGGCGGTCAGCACCTCGTCGACCCGCACCTCGTACGTGCCATAGGCCGGTCGGGCCAGCATCTGGGTGCCGAACCAGGCGCCGTGGAGGCTCAGCAGGCAGAAACCGAGCCAGAATGCCGCCGCCAGCCCGGCCGCCCGGCTCCAGGCCAGCGAGCGCCGGCTGAGCGCCAGCGCGACCATGGCCACGGCAGCCCCGGTCCCGAGCAGCAGCGGCTGCGGATCGGCGGGCACTTCGAACGCCACGACCAGCCCCGCGATCATGGCATAGGGCAGCAGCAGGAACAGCCGCCGGTGCTCCAGCGCCCTCGCGGCCGCCTGCTGCAATCCGGCCAGCAGCCCGCCCTTGCGCTCGGGCTGCCACGCCTCGGGCAGCGGCAGCTTCGCCGGCACCTGTTCAGGCAGCGGCGCCCGATCGTCGAGAGCGATGTCCCCCGTCTGCGCCACTCATCCCCCCAAGCGGAGCGGAGGTCATGCTACACACGCATTCCGGCTGCTACCAGCGGCCGACTTGCACTCTGCCCATGGCGCGCTTACACACCGCGCAACACGGAGTTCGCATCGTAAATGCCCACGCCTGTCGTCACCCGCTTCGCCCCCTCACCCACCGGCTACCTCCACATCGGTGGGGCGCGCACGGCCCTGTTCAACTGGGCCTTCTCGCGCCACACCGGTGGCAAGATGCTGCTGCGGATCGAGGACACGGACCGCGAACGCTCGACCGAAGCCGCGGTGCAGGCCATCTTCGATGGCCTCAAGTGGCTCGGTCTCGACTGGGACGGCGAGCCGGTCATGCAGTTCAGCCGCGCCGCGCGACACGCCGAGATCGCGCAGGAGCTGCTGGCCCGGGGCCAGGCCTACTACTGCTACTGCTCGCCCGAAGAGCTGGCCGAGATGCGCGAGACCGCCCGGGCCAAGGGCCTGCCGCCGCGCTACAACGGCTACTGGCGCGACCGCGACCCATCGGAGGCCCCGGCGGGCGTCTCCCCGGTGATCCGCATCAAGGCGCCGCTTGCCGGCGAGATCCGCGTGCAGGATCACGTGCAGGGCGAGGTGGTGTTCAGGACCGAGAACCTCGACGACTTCATCATCCTGCGCTCCGACGGTACCCCGACCTACATGCTCGCGGTCGTGGTGGACGACCACGACATGGGCGTCACCCACATCATCCGCGGCGACGACCACCTGACCAATGCCGCCCGCCAGATCATCATCTACAACGGCATGGGCTGGAACGTGCCGGAGATGAGCCACATCCCGCTCATCCACGGCCCCGATGGCGCCAAGCTCTCGAAGCGTCACGGCGCGCTGGGCGTCGAGGCCTATCGGCAGATGGGC
>JBQCFF010000300.1:0-3572 GCA_051959485.1 Devosia sp.
AAACCGCCGACTTCACCCAATCCGAACGCACCATCCTCAAGAACGTGCTCGAACTCGGCGAGAAGCGCGTCGAGGACGTGATGGTGCCGCGCGCCGATATCGTGGCGATCGAGAAGACCGAGACCCTGGGGGTGCTGGTCAGCCGCTTCCGCCAGGTCGGGCACTCGCGCATGCCGGTCTACGACGACAGCCTCGACAACATCGTCGGCTTCATCCACGTCAAGGATGCGCTGCGGCGCATCACCGAGCCGACCATCGACCCCGAGGCGGCCCTGCCGGTGAAGCTCGTCTCCTCGCCGCTCCGCTCCCGGCTCGAGAAGCTCGACCTGGTGCGGCAGGTGCTGTTCGTGCCGCCGCTGATGCCGGTGGGCGACCTGCTGCAGCAGATGCAGACGCGGCGCGTGCACATGGCCGTGGTGATCGACGAATATGGCGGCACCGACGGGCTGGTCACCATCGAGGACCTGCTCGAAGCCGTGGTGGGCGAGATCGAGGACGAGCACGACGACGACGTGGCGCTGGTCCGCAAGGTGAACTCCAGCGTCTTCATCGCCTCGGCCCGCGCCGAGCTCGAGGAAGTGCGGGACGTCATCGGCGCCGATTTCGACCCCGGCGCGCATGCCGACGAGGTGGAACCGCTCGGCGGCCTGGTGTTCGAGCTCGCCGGCCACGTGCCGCTCAAGGGCGAGACGGTCAACGGCATCAAGGGCTTCGAGTTCGAGGTGCTGCAGTCCGACAGCCGGCAGATCAAGCGCGTCAAGATCAAGCGCCTGAAGCAGCCGAAGCCGCGTCCCCCCAAGCCGCCGGTGGCCGCCAAGGGCGCGGTCCCCGAACCGGGCGCGGCCGACGTGCCGCCGCCGGCAGAGTGAGCGGGTCGGGAAGCTCGCGACGCTTGACCCACTCCTCCGGGGCCGCAACCTAGCGCCCATGCCATCTGATTCGAGCGCCCCATGACCTGGCTGGCCGAGACCATGATGCTCAGCCATGGCTGGCGCCGCTTCCTGCTGCTGGTGGTCGCGGGAGCGATTGCCGCCGCCTCGGCGCCGCCTCTCTTCTTCCCGCCGGCGCTGTTCCTGACCCTGCCGGTGTGGATCTGGGCCCTCGACGGGGCCGAGCGGAAGCGCAGCTGGCTGGGCCGGGTCTTCGGGCCGGCGTTCTGGATCGGCTTCGGCTTCGGCCTCGGCTATTTCACCGTGGCGCTGCACTGGCTGGGGGCGGCCTTCCTGCAGCAGGGCGGCATCTTCCTCCTGCTGATGCCGTTCGGCATCGTCGGGCTGGCCGCCATCCTCGCCGTGTTCTGGGGGCTGGGATCGGCGCTGGCGCACCTGCTCTGGTCCGGCGGCTGGCTGCGGATCGTCACCTTCACGGCCTGCCTGGCGCTGGCCGAATGGGCCCGCGGCCACCTGTTCTCGGGCTTTCCGTTCGACCTCATCGGCTATGCGCTGACCGGCACCGACCAGCTGATGCAGCTGGCCTCGGTGACCGGCATCTACGGGCTGACGCTGCTCGCCATCCTGCTGGCAACGACGCCGGCGCTGATCTGGCCGGCGGACCAGCGGGGCTGGGCCCGGCGCGTGCTGCCCTTCACGCTCGCCATGGCCGCCCTCGTCCTGCAGGTGGGGTTCGGCTACTGGCGGCTCAACAACGTGGCCGTGGCGCCGCGCACCGACATGAAGGTGCGCATGGTGCAGCCGATGATCCTCGATCATGCCGACTGGAGCCAGGGCGATCCGGCCCAGGTCATCACCACCCTGGTGGACCTGTCGTCCGCGAGGCTGACGCCCTCCGACCCGGGGCTCGACGGCATCACCACCCTGGTGTGGCCCGAATCGGTGTTCCCGTTCTTCCTCACGAGCTATCCGGATGCACTGGCCCGCATCGCCCGCCTGCTGCCCGACGAGACGCTCCTGCTCACCGGCGCGCCGCGCGAGCCGATTGGCGACGACGGCCTGCCGATCCCCGACAATCCCGGCTACAACTCCATCCTCGCCATCAACACCAATGGCGAGGTGGTCGCGAGCTACGACAAGTCCCACCTCGTGCCGTTCGGCGAGTACCTGCCCTTCCAGGGCTTCTGGCGGCTGTTCGGCATCAACCAGTTCGTCCCCGGCACCAATGGCTGGGCCCCGGGTGACGGCCGGCGGCTGATGCAGGTACCGGGAACGCCGAGCTTCCTCGCGCTCGTCTGCTACGAGGCGGTGTTCTCCAACGACATCGGCAATCCGGACGAGGCGCAGTTCATCCTGAATGTCACCAACGATGCGTGGTTCGACGGCTCCGTCGGGCCGGCGCAGCACGCGCACCTGGCCCGGCTGCGGTCCGTGGAGACGGGGCTGCCGATGCTGCGCGCCGCCAATACCGGGGTGACCTTCGCCACCGATCCGCTGGGCCGGATCACCGCCTCGCTGGTGCCGCTGCAGCCCGGCGTGCTCGATGTCGTGCCGAGCCAGAAGCTGGCCCAGGGCACGCTGTTCAACCGGCTCGGCGACTGGCCATTCTTCGTCCTGGTAGCGCTGGGACTGCTCGTCAGCGCGGTCGTGGCACGGCGGCCGCGGCGGCTCGAATGATATTCCACGCCGGCTCCGTCCGGGATATAAAGCTTTCTTTATATATACCTTGACCGTGGCCCTGCCGGGTGGCAGAACCACAGCTCATCTGTGCGAATTCTGCACTTTTGGGGCAGTTTTGAGGGGTTTCGCCGTGGCGCGGTCTTCCTATCTCTTCACCTCGGAATCGGTGTCCGAGGGCCATCCCGACAAGGTTTGCGACCGGATCAGCGACGAGATCGTCGACCTCGTGTTCCGCGAAGCCAGGAAGAGCGGCATGGATCCGGCCAAGGTGCGCATCGCCTGCGAGACGCTGGCCACCACCAATCGCGTGATCATCGCCGGCGAGGTGCGGGTGCCGGAAACGCTGCTGAAGAAGGGCAAGGACGGCAAGGTGCTGACCGATGCCGCCGGCCACCCGGTGGTCAATCCCGCCAAGTTCAAGTCCACCGCCCGCAAGGCGATCAAGGCGATCGGCTACGAGCAGTCGGGCTTCCACTGGAAGACCGCGAAGATCGACGTGCTGCTGCACGGCCAGTCGGCCGATATCGCGCAGGGCGTCGACGAAGCCGGCAACAAGGATGTCGGCGCCGGCGACCAGGGCATCATGTTCGGCTACGCCAGCCGGGAAACCCCGGAGCTGCTGCCCGCGCCGATCTACTACGCCCACAAGATCCTCGAGACCCTGACCATCGCCCGCAAGGCCGGTGACGGCGCGGCGGCCAAGCTCGGCCCCGACGCCAAGAGCCAGGTGACGGTGAAGTACGAGAACGGCAAGCCGGTCGGCGTGACGCAGATCGTGGTCTCGACCCAGCACGTCGATGCCTCGCTCACCTCGGACGACGTGCGCAAGATCGTCGAGCCCTATGTCCGGGCGTCGCTGCCCGAAGGCTGGATCGGCCGGGACACGGTCTGGCACGTCAACCCGACCGGCAAGTTCGTGGTCGGCGGCCCCGACGGCGATGCCGGCCTCACCGGCCGCAAGATCATCGTCGATACCTATGGCGGCGCCGCGCCGCATGGCGG
>JBQCFF010000301.1:0-2388 GCA_051959485.1 Devosia sp.
ACCCAGACGCTGATCCAGCAGAAGGCCAAGAACATGCTGGTGCGCGTCGACGGCCAGCTGCCGCCGGGCGTCACCGCCAAGGACATCATCCTCGCCATCATCGGCGAGATCGGCACCGCCGGCGGCACCGGCCACGTCATCGAGTACGCGGGCGAGGCGATCCGCTCGCTGTCGATGGAAGGCCGCATGACCATCTGCAACATGTCGATCGAAGGCGGCGCCCGCGCCGGCCTGATCGCCCCGGACGAGACCACCTTCGCCTATGTGAAGGACCGGCCGCGCGCCCCCAAGGGCGAGGCGTTCGACATGGCCGTCGAGTACTGGAAGACGCTGCAGTCCGACCCGGACGCGCACTACGACAAGGTCGTGGTGCTCGATGCCGCGAAGCTCCCGCCGATCGTCTCCTGGGGCTCGTCCCCCGAGGACGTCGTCTCGGTGCAGGGCATCGTGCCGAACCCGGACGACATCGCCGACGAGAACAAGCGCGCCTCCAAGAAGCGGGCGCTCGAGTACATGGGCCTGACGCCCGGCACGAAGATGACCGACATCTCGATCGAGCGCGTGTTCATCGGCTCGTGCACCAATGGCCGCATCGAGGACCTGCGCGCCGCCGCCAGGATGATCGGCGGCAAGAAGGTCGCTTCGCACGTCAACGCCATGGTGGTGCCGGGCTCCGGCCTCGTGAAGGCGCAGGCCGAGGCCGAGGGCCTCGACGTGATCTTCAAGGATGCCGGCTTCGAGTGGCGCGAGCCGGGCTGCTCGATGTGCCTTGCCATGAACCCCGACAAGCTGGCGCCGCACGAGCGCTGCGCCTCGACCTCGAACCGCAACTTCGAGGGCCGCCAGGGTTTTAAGGGCCGCACCCACCTCGTCTCCCCGCAGATGGCCGCCGCCGCTGCCATCGCCGGCCACTTCGTCGACATCCGCGAGTGGCAGTAACCGCCCGCCACTGAACCCGGCCCTCGTCCTTCGACAAGCTCAGGATGAGGGCCTCAGTGCCCGCGTAGACCTCATGGTGAGCTTGTCGAACCACGAGGTCGTGGCACTTGGCTGACAATCCCTGGACCGACCGCACCGCGCCGAGCCTCGACGATTTCGAGCAGATCGCCGCGGCCGCCTTCGCGGCGCTGCCGGAGGAGTTTCGCAGCCTCGCCGGCAACGTGCCCTGCGTGGTGCAGGAATTCCCGGACGAGGAAACCATCCGCGAGATGGAGCTCGACAGCGAGTTCGACATCCTGGGGCTGTTCCGCGGTGTCGGGCTGCCGCAGGGCGGGGCGGCCGGCTATACCGGCCAGCTGCCCAACCAGGTCTGGCTCTACCGCCGCCCCATCCTCGACTACTGGTCCGAATCCGAGCACGGCGAGACGCTGGGCGAGATCATCACCCACGTGCTGGTGCACGAGATCGGCCACCATTTCGGCTTCTCCGACGACGACATGGAAGCCATCGAAGCCGCCGCCGATCGGGAGTAGGGGCGCGTTTCTCCACCCCACCCAGTTCCGCTAAGCCCTCGCTGCGCGAGAGCAAGCTCCACTGCCCTCCCCATCAAGGGGAGGGAGAACCGTGGCTTGCGCAGAGGCTCTGGCCTCCCTCCCCCTTGTGGGGAGGGTAGCGGCGCTAGGCCCGCAGGGCCGTAGCAAAGCAAGGGTGGGGGTGCGTCGACTCTTCTCCCTTCTCCGACGACGACATGGAAGCCATCGAAGCCGCCGCCGACCGGGAGTAGGGGCGCGTTTCTCCACCCCACCCAGTTCCGCTAAGCCCTCGCTGCGCGAGAGCAAGCTCCACTGCCCTCCCCATCAAGGGGAGGGAGACCCGTGGCTTGGGCAGAGCCTCTGGTCTCCCTCCCCCTTGTGGGGAGGGTAGCGGTGCTAGGCCCGCAGGGCCGTAGCAAAGCTAGGGTGGGGGGGCATCGCCGCCCCCAGCCTCACCCCCGCTGGTTCCCGTCGCGCGGCACGAACTCGTAATAGTCGTCCAGCACGCCCGGCCGCTCGTCTTCCACCAGCAGCCCGAAATTCTGGCCGTCGAACTCGGCAAACCAGTCGTCCCAGCTCGCCAGGTCCAGCCCGCCGATCCGGTCGGTGTACTGGTTCTCCCCCGCGTTGAGCGCCATCTGGTCGAACACGATGCGCAGCATCGGGGCACCGGGCACGCCGGTCGGGCGATCCTCGATGGCGGGATTGCCCGACCGGGCGGCAGCCCACTGGCGTATCTGCTCGTGATCAGTCAGCACCTGGGTCATCGTGTCTGCCTTTCTCGTTGCGACGCTGGCTCAGCATAGCGCCTTTGCCGTACAGGCTTAAGCGGCTCGATTGCCAACGGTTCCGCGGCCGCCCGTTAACCTGTTCTTCGCCACCGAAACGGTAGGGTCGCGCCCGATCGAGGCGCAGA
>JBQCFF010000302.1:0-3084 GCA_051959485.1 Devosia sp.
GACGGTCGCCGCCAACCTGACGCCGGGCGTGCCGGCCGACCAGAAGGTCGAGACGCTGAAGGAGTGGGTCGCCCAGCAGAACTTCCCGTCCACCACGAAGATCGTCTTCGGCGGCGCGGACGAGCAGATCGGCGACACCAATGCCTTCATCGGCCAGGCCCTGATGGCGGCGCTGTTCATCATCTTCCTGGTGCTGCTGCTCGAGTACAACAGCTTCTACCAGGTGCTGGTGACGCTCTCGACGGTGGTGATGTCGCTGGCCGGCGTGCTACTCGGCATGGTGGTCACGGGGATGAGCTTCTCGGCCATCATGACCGGGCTCGGCATCGTCGCGCTCGCCGGCATCGTGGTGAAGAACGGCATCGTGCTGATCGACACCTACAACCACTACAACCGTGGTGACGGGGTGGAGCCGATCAAGGCGATGCTGATCACGGCCAGCCAGCGCGTTCGACCGGTGCTGCTGACCGCCACGGTGACGGCGCTGGGCGTGATCCCGATGGCGCTGAACGTCGAGTTCGACTTCATCCGGCGCGAGATCGTGCTGGGTGGGCTCGCCGGCTCGTGGTTCACGCACCTTTCGGCCGCGCTGGTCTCGGGCCTGTTCGTCTCCACCGCCCTCACGCTGGTGATGGTGCCGGTGATGGTGACGGCTCCGAGCGTGATCCGGAACGGCTGGATCGGCCAGCTGGTGGGCAACATCTTCGCCCCGATCTTCCGCCGCCAGGCGACCGCCGTGGCGGTCACCCCGGACGGGCAGGCGGTGGAGATTCCCGCCGACATCGACAGCTCGAAGCGCTTCATCAAGACCGAGGGCTCGGGCCTGGTCGAAACGGAGCAGGACGGCGTCACCGTGGTCAGCCGCCAGGCCGCCGAGTAAGCTGTCCGGCAGACACGCAACTGGAAGGCCCGCAGCAATGCGGGCCTTTTGCTTTTCGTCTGGCCATTTCAGCTATTGTCGTCGACAGCCAGATTAGCTATTTAAACTACTCAATGTGGAGGCTGCTATGGCTGAGATCACCGCAACCGATGCCAAGAACCGTTTCGGGCAGGTGCTGGAAATGGCACAGGCCGAGCCGGTGCGCATCCAGAAGAACGGGCGGGACGTGGCCGTCGTGCTGTCGGCGGAGGAGTACGGAAGGCTGCTGGACCAGGCAGGAGCGGTGAAGGTTCGCCCCATTGTCGAGAAGCTGATGGCCCGCAGCATCGAGAGGCGCCATTCCTTGTATGAGGCGCTGGCGAAATAGGCCATGACCCTCTACCTCACGCTGGAGGAGGTGTTGCGCATCCACGACCTGCTGATTGCGGAGTTCGGCGGCGCAACGGGTGTTCGTGACCATGGCCTCATCGAGTCCGCCCTGCTCCGCCCTCAGACAGGCTACTACGCCGATCTGATCGAGGAGGCTGCTGCCCTATGGGAGAGCCTGGCGATGAACCATGGCTTCATCGACGGAAACAAGCGGGTAGCCTATGCCTGCGTCGAACTGTTTCTACAGTTGAACGGCGCGGATATCGTCGCGACCAACAATGAAGCAGAGCGGTTCATTTTAGGTCATCTGGAAGCAGGCACCTTCCGCAAGGAGGTACTGGAACGGTGGTTGCACGAAAACACCGTCCCGTTTGATCTCACTCCCTATAGCTAAAGTGAACTTGAACGACCCGCGATGCGGGCTTTACCGGGGTCTGGCCATGCGGCTCGGAGAGACTGCCACACCACACCGATGGCTAGCGTGATCGCGACGCAGAGGACGATGACCAGCCCCGACGGTTGCACGCGCAGCGTCATCACCAGCCAGTCGAGGATCAGCGGGTGGACGAGGTAGGCGGCGAAGGTGGCCTTGCCCAGGATGGACCAAAGCCGGCCGCGCAGGTCGAGGCGGGTGAACAGCAGCACCACGGCGACCGCGTAGCCCAGCGTGGCGAGCGAGTAGTCGTGGCCCATCGGATAGCGGCCGACGATGAGGAAGCCTTCCGCCACCTGCGCTAGCCCAAAGCCGAGCACGGCGGCAGTGATGCCCCACATCGGCAACGCCGCGAGCTGACCCCGATACCTGCGCAGCAGCACGCCCGCCGTGAGGAAGACCGGGCCGAAGAACAGGCCGTTGCGGTCCATCCAGAACGGAAAGCCGTGGCCGAACAGCGGTTTCGCGTAGGCGCCGAGCACCGTGCCGCCGGCGAACAGCAGCAGCGACAGGGCCAGGGTCGGGCGCCAGCCGACCCAGCGGCCGAGGAAGCCGACCATGGCGGTCGAGACCACCAGTGCCGGCAGGAACCACAGGTGGAAGGCGGGGCCGCCGGTCCAGAGCACCAGCAGCAGGCCGCCGGGCGAGTAGTCGATGGCGGCGCGGTCCAGGTGCTCGAGCTGGGCGAGGAGCACGAACACGGCGGTCCAGAGCAGGAAGGCCGGCAGCACGCGCGCCGCCACGCGCAAGGTCAGCCGCCAGGGCGCCGCCAGTTCCTCGGGCTTCCAGAAATACGCCGAGAGGATGAAGAAGGCCGGCACGGCGAAGCGGCTCAGTTCGTCGAGCACGAAGGCCAGCGCCTTGTTGTCGTTGAACCCACCACCGGCGACGTGGAGCGTGATGATGCCGGTGAGGCTGAGGACGCGTAGGGCGTCGAGCGAGGCGTTGCGGGGAGCGGGCATGTAAGGCGGCCGAAAGCGGGGCGCGACCGAAACGACTGGGCCCCGCGACGGTTCCGGCGCGCTCGGCGTCCCCCTACTCCGCGGCCGGCATGCCGCGGCGCACGAAGCCCTCGGGGTCGTTGGCGACGCGGCGGGCCATTTCCTCCACCTCGCTCGCCTCGCGCTGGCGGTTCCACATCTGGGCGTAGAGGCCCTGCTTGGCGAGGAGACCGGAATGCGTGCCGCGCTCGGCGATGCGGCCATCGCGGACGACGATGATCTCGTCGGCATTGACCACGGTGGAGAGCCGGTGAGCAATCACCAGCGTGGTGCGGTTGGCCGAGACCAGGTCGAGGGCGGACTTGATGTCCTCCTCGGTCTTGGAATCGAGCGCCGATGTCGCCTCGTCCAGAATGAGGATCGGCGGCGCCTTGAGGATGGTGCGCGCGATGGCGACGCGC
>JBQCFF010000303.1:0-3718 GCA_051959485.1 Devosia sp.
CCTCGGCGGTGAACCTGTCCGCACCGGGCAGGAACACCGCGAATTCCTCGCCGCCGATGCGACCGAGCAGGTCGGACTGGCGCAGCACCCCGCCCATGGCGCGGCTCAGCAGCCGCAGCGCCTCGTCGCCCCGCTCGTGGCGGAAGCTGTCGTTGATCGACTTGAAGTTGTCCGCATCGAGGATCAGCAGGGCGCCGCGGTCTTGCGTTCTCAGCTCTTCTTCCACCAGCGTGGTGAACGCCGCCCGGTTGAGCAGGCCGGTCAGTTGGTCGGTCGAGGCGTAGATCGTCAGGCGATGCTGCGCGATCGCCAACTCGCGCAGCTTGCTCATGAAGAAGAGGATCAGCGGAACTGCGAGGGCGGTCGGCAGCAGCAGATCGATCAGGATCGCGCGCGCCAGCCGGTCGGGCGCCATGGCATTGAAGTGGAAGCTGTCGACGAACAGGGCCGCGGCCACACAGAGCAGGGTGACCACGATGGTGACCAGGTAGATGCGGCCCTTGCCGAGCGGCGAAAGGTCCAACGCACTCGCCTCGAGGAGCTTTTCGACCTGTCCACACTGGGCGGCGCGGCTTGCGATACCCTCTCGGCAAAGCCTTGCAGTTTACGCATCCGCCCCGCGTCGCTCCCCGGCGACGCGAATGTTTCCGTTTCGTTCACAACGTGCTTGGTAGCTTCCGCGTCCTCGCGTAAAGCTCGGGCATGGCTTCAATGGTACGAATCATCGGCATCGACCCGGGGCTGCGGCGCTGTGGCTGGGGGGTCATCGAAAGCGAGGGCAACCGGCTCGCCTACGTGGCCTGCGGCACCCTCACGCCGCCCGTCGACCTGCCGCTGGCCGAGCGGCTGGTGCTGATCCATGGCGGGCTCAATGAACTGATCGACCGGTTCCGGCCGGACGAGGCGGCGGTTGAGGAGACGTTCGTCAATGCCGGGGCGCGCTCGGCGCTGCAACTGGGGCAGGCGCGCGGCGTGGCGCTGATGACGCCGGCACTCAGGGGCCTCGTGGTGGGCGAGTATGCCGCGAACCTCGTGAAGAAGGCCGTCGTCGGTTCCGGCCACGCCGAGAAGACACAGATCCAGATGATGGTGAAGGTCCTGCTCCCCGCCGCCGACTTCAAGGGCGCCGACGCTGCCGACGCGCTCGCCATCGCCATCTGCCATGCACATCACCGCACCATCCGCCAGATCCGGGCCATCGCATGATCGGCAAGCTGAAGGGCCTCGTCGACGGGTTCGGCGACGATTTCGTCCATATCGACGTCAACGGCGTGGTCTACCAGGTGTTCTGTTCCGCCAAGACGCTCGCAGCGCTGCCGCAGGTCAGTCATGCCGCCGTGGTGCATACCGAGATGATCGTGCGCGAGGACTTGATCCGGCTTTATGGCTTCTTCACCGAGGCCGAGAAGGCGTGGTTCGGCGTGCTCACCACGGTGCAGGGGGTGGGCACGCGCGTGGCGCTGTCGATCCTGTCGGTCCTCACTCCTTCGGAGCTGTCGAGCGCCATCGCGCTGCAGGATAAGGCGATGGTCGGGCGCGCCAACGGGGTCGGCCCCAAGCTCGCCGTCCGCATCGTCACCGAGCTTAAGGGCAAGGCCCCGGTCGGCGGCACCGTCGATGCCGGGACGCTCGGCCTGCGGGCCGCGCTTGGGGAGGGCATCGCCGGCGGCAACGTCGCCGACGCCGTCTCCGCCCTCACCAACCTCGGCTATTCCAGCGCCCAGGCCTCCGCCGCCGTGGCGCGCGTGGTCGGCAAGGAAGGCGAGGGAATCGCGACCGACAAACTCATCCGCCTGGGGCTCAGGGAACTGAGCAGCTAGCCTTGTGGGTCGGTGTATTCCTTACTATGTTAGAAAAGTAAGGAGCGAGGTTTCGTCATGAACGAGCATGCTGCCATCCATCTGCAGTCCACGGTAACCAGCAAGGGCCAGACGACCATCCCCAAGGAACTGCGCGATGTCCTCGGCATCAAGGAGGGCACCCCACTGCGGTGGAAGCTGGAAAATGGCGTGCTGACGGTTCGCCCCAAGACCAGGCGGCTCGAGGACTTCGTCCCGCTGGCGCCTCCGAACGGGCGGCATGTCACCATCGAGGAGATGGATGATGCGATCGCCGAAGCCGTTGCCGAGCGCGACCGGCAATCGAAAGGATGATAGGCATCGATACCAACGTACTGGTTCGGATCGCCGTCCGTGACAATCCGGCTCAGACTGCTGCCGCTCAACGGTTCCTGTCGGGGCGAACGCCTGAAGACCCCGCGTTTGTAAGTGCGGTCGTGCTCGCTGAACTGGCGTGGGTTCTCGATCGCGCCTACGGTTTCACCCACGGGATGATGCACGACGTGTTCGACTGGGTGATGGAGAGCGCGAACATCGCCGTCGAGCGGCCCGACCTGGTCGAGCGGGCGCTCTCCAACGCCAATGCCGCGCGAGCCGGCATCGCCGACTGCATCATTGCAGCTCTGGCGGCCGAGGCCGGCGCGGCCAGCACCGTGACGTTCGACCACTCAGCAGCAAGACGTGTCCCCGGCATGGAACTCCTGACTTGACCGACCTTACCTCCGCCACTGCCGGCCGCGACGAGCCGCTCGACGTGTCGCTCCGTCCCTCGGGCTTTTCCGAGTTCATCGGGCAGGCCGAGGCGCGGGCCAATCTCGAGGTCTTCATCGCGGCAGCCAGGCAGCGGAAGGCAGCGCTCGACCATGTGCTGTTCGTCGGCCCGCCGGGCCTCGGCAAGACCACGCTCGCACAGATCGTCGCGCGCGAGCTCGGAGTGGGCTTCCGCGCCACCTCGGGGCCGGTGATCGCCAAGGCCGGCGACCTCGCGGCGCTGCTCACCAACCTCGAAGACCGCGACGTACTCTTCATCGACGAGATCCACCGGCTTAATCCGGCGGTCGAGGAGATCCTCTACCCGGCGATGGAGGACTACCAACTCGACCTGATCATCGGCGAAGGCCCGGCCGCCCGCTCGGTCCGCATCGACCTGGCAAAGTTCACGCTGGTCGGCGCCACCACCCGTGCCGGTCTCCTCACCACGCCGCTGCGTGACCGCTTCGGCATCCCGATCCGCCTGAACTTCTACACGCCCGAAGAGCTGGTGAAGATCGTCGAGCGCGGCGCCCGGCTGATGGGCACGCCGATGGCCTCGGATGGGGCGATGGAAGTGGCCCGTCGATCCCGCGGCACCCCCCGCATCGCCGGGCGGCTTCTCCGCCGCGTCGCCGATTTCGCACTCTACGAGGGCGCCACCACCATCGACCGCAAGCTCGCCGACAAGGCGCTGCTGCGCCTCGACGTCGACGCCCGCGGGCTCGACATGCTCGACCGGCGCTACCTCACGACCATCGCCCAGTTCTACGGCGGCGGCCCGGTCGGCATCGAGACCATCGCTGCCGCGCTGTCCGAGCCGCGCGACGCCATCGAGGAGATCGTCGAGCCCTACCTGATCCAGCAGGGTTTCATCCAGCGCACACCGCGCGGCCGCATGCTCACGGGCCTCGCCTTCCAGCACCTTGGCATGAGCGTGCCGCAGGGCTTCGTCGGCCAACAGGGCAGCCTGTTCGAGGAGCCGAGCGAGGAGTGACCGCGCACCGCCTCACCGTCCGCGTCTACTACGAGGACACCGACTTCTCCGGCAACGTCTACCACGCCGCGTACCTGCATTTCTTCGAGCGCGGGCGCACCGAGCTGCTGCGCGATCTCGGCGTGCACCATTC
>JBQCFF010000304.1:0-14477 GCA_051959485.1 Devosia sp.
AGGACGACTTCTTCCCGTTGACCGAGACGCTCTCCACCGGCCCGGCCATGCGCGTGATGTCGCTCAAGGACGGCCGGAAGAAGATGTCGAAGTCGGACGCCTCCGACATGTCGACCGTCTACATGATGGACGACGCCGACACGATCGCGAAGAAGATCAAGCGCGCCACCACCGACCCGCAGATGCTGCCGAGCGAGGCCGCGGGCCTGTCCGGCCGGCCGGAGGCGGAGAACCTCGTCGCCATCTATGCCTCGCTGTCCGACCAGTCGGTGGACGACGTGCTGCGGGAGTTCGGCGGTTCGGGCTGGGGCCGGTTCAAGCCGGCGCTGGCCGACCTGGCCGTGGCGGTGCTGTCGCCGATCGCCGACGAGATGCAGCGGCTGGTCGCCGACCGGGGCGAGATGGACAACATCCTGCGGCGCAATGCCGACCGGGCCCGCGCCATCGCGGTGCCGGTGATGGAAGATGTCCGCAAGATCGTCGGCTTCGTCCGCTGAGCGCCGCTGGCGCCTTGCGACGCACCGCGTCCAGTGGGACAATGACCGGGCAACGGTGATGGTGCGGGGCCTTGGCTGAGATCGAACGCGACTACAAGCGGAAGTTCCTCGTCGTCGTCGACGAGAGCAAGGAAACCGACCGGGCCATCACCTTCGCCGCCCACCGCGTCAAGCGCACGGGCGGCGCCGTGGTGCTGCTCTCGGTGATCCAGACGCAGGACTTCACGCAGTTCCTCGGGGTCGAGGAAGTGATGCGGGCCGAAGCGCGCGAGAACGCCGAGCGGCTGGTCGATACCCGGCTCGCCCGCATCGCGCAGTGGGGCAACATCCGCACCGAGACGGCGATTCGCGAGGGCGACCTGGTCACCGAGATCGGCCGGCTGATCGCCGAGGACCCCGGCATCGCCATCCTGGTGCTCGCCGCCTCCACCTCCAAGGAGGGGCCCGGCCAGCTGATCACCGACTTCGCCGCCCGCGCCGGCCACCTGTCGCTGCCGGTGATCATCACCATCATCCCCGGCACCATGACCGACGAGCAGATCATCGCCGTGACCTGAGCCCAGGGTCCGAGCAGTCCGCTGTCATCCCGGCGAAGGCCGGGATCCAGCCTGAGGGGCAGCCCGCTCGCTCACCGACGTGGAGAGCGCTCAGGATGGGCCCCGACCTGCGTCGTGGTGACAGCCCGGTTGAGTGCCGAGCCGGGCGGCCGCCGCGGCACGCAGAGCCCTTGCTTTCCGGGCGGCGAGACTCTATTTTAGAACCGTTCTAACGCGAGCTGCTGCATCCCGATGTTCATCCAGACCGAAGCGACGCCGAACCCGGCGACCCTGAAATTCCTTCCCGGCCGCGACGTGCTGGTCGGCGAACCGCGCGATTTCCGCAACCGCGAGGTGGCCGCCGCGTCGCCGCTCGCCGAGGCGCTGTTCGAGGTGCCGGGCGTCGAGGGCGTGTTCCTCGGCTCGGATTTCATCTCGGTCACCAAGGACGAGGCGGAGTGGAGCCACATCAAGCCGGCCATCCTCGGCGTGATCATGGAGCACTTCCTGTCCGGCAAGCCGGTGCTCGGCGACGGCAGCCTCGAAGCCGAGCTGACCGAGGAGTTCTTCGAGCCCGAGGATTCCGAGACCGTCGAGGTGATCAAGGAACTGCTCTCCACCCGCGTCCGCCCGGCGGTGGCGATGGATGGCGGCGACATCACCTTCAAGGGCTTCAAGTCCGGCACGGTTTACCTCCACATGCAGGGCGCCTGCTCGGGCTGCCCCTCCTCCACCGCCACGCTGAAGAGCGGCATCGAGAACCTGCTGCGGCACTTCGTCCCCGGCGTCGAGGCCGTGCAGCAGGTCTGACGCGACGCAGTTCGCAAGAGTTTCATGCGCCCGGCCCAGTGCCGGGCGTCTTGCTGTTCGGGCCGGCGCTGTGCCCGTACCGCCCCCTCCACCAGCCTGCGGCTGGTCCCCTCCCCCGCTGCGCGGTGGAGGATCAAGGCGAGCCCAGCGCCCTGGAAACAGTGGCAAACACCGAGGTGGCGGTGATCCTCCACCGCGAAGCGGGGGAGGGGGACCACGCGAAACGTGGTGGAGGGGGCGTTCGGTACCACAACGCGCCAGCCCCCCGGCCCCTCACCCGAGCCCCGCCACCCGCTCGCTCAGCCCCGCGAACACCGTCCAGTTGCGCTGCGTCATCGTCACGCCCAGCAGCTTCTCGATCCTCAGCTTCGAGCCCGTCAGCTGGCCGGCATAGTCGACCACCAGGTGCGAACCGATCATCGCCAGCTGCTCCGGCCCCGGCCAGTCGCGCAGCGGACCCCAGTCGGGCGCCGCGTGAAACGAGCACACCCCCAGCGCGGCGGCGCGTTCCGCCGCAGCCGCGGGAAACGGGTTCGCCGCCACCACCTCGGCCATCTCCGCCGCGGTACGCACGAACACCTCGTTCGTGGGCCCGAGGCCGAAACCGGCGACCGCCTCCTGCACTAGCGCCCGCGCCGCCCGCACGCCCTTGCGCGAGCGGAACAGCACGTTGCCGGTATTGCCGACCGTCACCACGTCCTCGAGCCCGAGATCCTCGCAGGCGTCACGCAGCGCCGCCATGCGCATCTTCGCGTGGGTGACCGGGCCGATGGCCCGGATCAGCGCCACGTAGGCCGGCATCAGCCGATCTCGATGTCGCAGCGGTGCACGTAGTCGCGGTCCGGCCCGTAGATGGTCGAGGGGAAGTGCGGGTGATGCACGGCGTCGGGGAAATCCTGGTCCTCGAGGCAGAAGCCCGAGTGCCGGCCCCAGTGGCGGCCCTCGGCGCTGACATCGCTCCACACCGAATTGTAGAACTGCAGCGCCGGCCGGTCGGTCCACAGCTTCAGCGTCAGCGAGGCATCGGGGGCGGTGACGATCGCCACCGGGTCCTCGAAGCGCCGGCCGCTCGCCAGCACCAGGTTGCCGTCATAGTCGAGCGGCTGGCCGCCTGCGTCGCGCAGCGTGCGCGGCGTGTTGAAGTCCCAGGCCGTGCCCCTGACCGGCAGGATGGCGCCGGTCGGGATCAGGTCCTCGCCGAGCTCGGTATAGGCCGGCGCCAGCAGCTGGTAGCGGTGGTCGAGCACGTCGCCGCCGGTGCCGAGATTGAAATACTGGTGCTGCACGACGTTGATCGGCGTGCGCTTGTCAGTCCTGGCGTGGATGTCGAGCCGCAGCCGGTTGCCGGTCAGGGTGTAGGTCGCGGTGAACGTCACCGTGCCGGGAAACCCGGCATGCCCCTCGGGCGATACGTGCGTGAAGCGCACGGCATTGTTCATGTTGTCCGTCTCGCCGCGCCACACCACGCGGCCAAGCCCCTCCGGCCCGCCATGCAGCGTGTGCCGGCCGAGGAAGTTCGGCGGCGTGCGGTAGGTCGCCCCGTCGAGCTCGAAGCTGGCCCCGGCGATACGGTTGGCGACCCGACCGGCCAGCGAGCCGAAATGCGGCGAGTGCGCCGGGTAGGACTCGAAGTTCTCGAACCCGAGCACCACCGAGCGCCGGCCGTCGCCCACCGGCACGCGCCAGTCGCGCACCGCCACGCCCCAGGAGAGGATATCGACCTCGACCCCGGTGTCGCTGACCAGCCTGAACTGCTCGACGTCGTTGCCCTCGAACGCGCCGAAGCGCTCCACCGAAACCGTCATCTGCCGCACACTCCCTCAAATCCCGGCGAGCGGGCCGGGAAAGCCGCAAGACTTTCCGGGTCGACCCGCGCCTGTTCAGTTCCCGGCGCAGGTGTAGCCGCAAATAACGGGGCTAGGGAAGTGAAACGGTTGACGAAATGGCTCCGGCCCGCAACTGTCTCGGCAACAGGGGAGAGGGCGGTGGACGATTTCAAGCGGCGGGCAACGGTGCACGATGTGGCACGTACCGCAGGCGTTTCTCTGGCGACGGTCGATCGGGTGCTGAACGGCCGGCCGGGGGTGCGCAGCGAAACCGCCGAGAAGGTGGCCGACGCGATCCGCACGCTGGATTTCCGCCGCGACGTTTCGGCCTCGCTGCTGGCGCGGGCGCGCGACCTCAGCGTCACCTTCCTCATTCCCGACGGCGGCAACGCCTTCATGGCCTCGCTCGACGATGCCATCACCCGGCAGGCCCAGGCGCTCAAGGGCGAGCGCCTGTCGATCGCCGCCCAGCGGGTGCATGCCTTCGATCCGGCGGCGCTCAGCGCGGCGCTCCTGGCGCTCGACCCCAAGGCCTGCGACTGCGCCGTCATCGTCGCCACGGAAGACGAGATGGTGCGCCGCGCCGTCGAGGTGGCGAGCCGCCGCGGCATCGCCGTGGTGACGCTGGTCTCCGACCTGCCGGGCTCGGCGCGCCGGCACTTCGTCGGCATCGACAATGTCGCCGCCGGGCGCACCGCCGCTTCGCTCATGGGCCGCTTCGTGCCCGAGGGCCGCATCGGCATCCTCGCCGGCTCGCTCGGCCTTCGCGACCACCGCGAGCGGCTCGAGGGTTTCACTGCGGTGATGCAGGCCGAGTTCCCCGGCCACGAGCTGGTCGGCCCGCACGAAAGCTTCGATGACGATGCCCGCACCGGGGCGGTGGCCGCCGAGCTGCTCGCCGGCCCGCCGCTCGCCGGCATCTACAACCTCGGGGCCGGCAATGCCGGCCTGCTCGCGGCGATCGAGGCGGCGGGCGTCGCCGGCATGCTGCGCGTCGTGGCGCACGAGCTCACCCCCGCGACCCGCGAGGGGCTGCGCAGCGGCGCCATCGACGTCGTGCTCGACCAGAACCCGGACGGCGAGATCGCCGCCGCGCTGGCGGTGGCCCGCAGCTATGCCATGGGCGACGCCGCCCACCGCCCGGCGCCCCAGCCGGCGCCCATTGAAATCGGTTTGTTTCTGCGCGACAATCTGCGCTAGCCGGTGGATGCGGGATGGCGGCAGCCGTTCCGGGCCACTGCCAGCAAGAACAAAGGGCGACCTGAGATCGCCAGAGGGAGGACTGCCGAATGTTGTGTTTGGTTCGCCGTGAGGTACGTGCCTCATGACCTATCTCGGCATCGACATCGGCACTTCGGGCGTCAAGGCGCTGCTCATCGACCGGGCCGGCAGGCCGCTCGGCGAGGCGACGGCGAAATCGGTCGAGCCGGTCCGCCCGCATCCGGGCTGGTCGGAGCAGAACCCGGCCGACTGGTGGAGCGCCACGCTCGAGGCGGTCGACAAGCTCGGCAAGTCCAACCCCGAGGAGCTGGCGGAGGTCCGCGGCATCGGCCTTTCCGGTCACATGCACGGCGCCACCCTGCTCGACAGGGACGACAAGGTCCTCCGCCCCTGCATCCTGTGGAACGACGGTCGCGCCGCGGCCGAATGCGCCGAGATGGAAGCGGCGCTGCCGGCCTTGCGTGACATCGCCGGCAACATCGCCATGCCGGGCTTCACCGCTCCCAAGCTCGCCTGGGTCCGGAAGCACGAGCCGGAAATCTTCGACAGGCTGGCCAAGGTGCTGCTGCCCAAGGCCTATATCCGCCTGCTGCTGAGCGGCGAGCACATCGAGGAGATGTCCGACGCCTCCGGCACGCTGTGGCTCGACGTCAGGCGGCGCGACTGGTCCGACGAGCTGCTGGCGCTGACCGGCCTCACCCGCGCGCACATGCCGAGCCTCGTCGAGGGCTCCGCTCCGGCTGGCAGGCTGAAGCGCGAACTGCGCGAGCGCTGGGGCATGGCGGGCGATGTGGTGATCGCCGGCGGTGCCGGGGACAATGCCGCGGCGGCCTGCGGCATCGGCGCCATCCGGCCGGGCGAAGGCTTCGTCTCGCTCGGCACCTCGGGCGTCATCTTCGTTTCCAACGCGCAGTTCAGCCCCAATACCTCCGGCGCCGTGCACGCCTTCTGCCACGCCATTCCCGACACCTGGCACCAGATGGGCGTCATCCTCTCGGCCACCGATTCGCTGAACTGGCTGGCCCGGATCACCGGGCAGGACCCGGCGCAGCTCAGCACCGCCGCCGAGGCCGGCTACCGGGGCCCGGGCGAGGAAATCTTCCTGCCCTACCTCTCGGGCGAGCGGACGCCGCACAACAATGCCGCCGCGCGCGGCAGCTTCACCGGGCTCTCCCACTCCACCACCCCGGCCCTGCTGGCGCAGGCGGTGATGGAGGGCGTCGCCTTCGCCTTCCGCGACTGCCAGCGCGTGCTCGGGGATGCCGGCACGAGCTTCTCCCGCCTGCTCGCCGTCGGCGGCGGCTCGAAATCCGAGCTGTGGCTGAAGCTCATTGCCACCAACCTCGACATCGAGATCGCGCTGCCCGAGGACGGCGATTTCGGCGGCGCGCTCGGCGTCGCCCGGCTCGGCCTCTGTGCCGCCGAGGGCGCCGACCCGGCCGAGGTGATGACCATGCCGGCCAGCCGGCGCGTGATCACCCCCGACCGCGCGCTCAGCGCCCGCTACACCGACCAGTATGCGCGCTACCGCGCGCTCTATCCTGCAATTGAAGACGCGCGTGAACGCGCTGTTGATCCCGCCATCGAGGAGGCCCGTAAGTGACTGATTTCTTCAAGGGTATTGCGCCCGTCAAGTTCGAGGGGCCGAGCTCCTCCAACCCGCTGGCCTACCGGTTCTACAACAAGGACGAGATCGTCCTCGGCAAGCGGATGGAAGACCATATCCGCCCGGCGATCGCCTACTGGCACACCTTCGCCTGGGAAGGCGGCGACCCGTTCGGCGGCCGTACCTTCGATCGCCCCTGGTACGACAAGGGCCTGGACGGCGCCAAGCTCAAGGCAGATGTCGCCTTCGAGCTGTTCGAGCTGCTCGATGCGCCGTTCTTCTGCTTCCACGACGCGGATGTCGCCCCCGAAGGCGCAACCCTGAAGGAGAGTAACAAGAACCTCCGCACCATCACCGACATCTTCGCCAAGAAGATGCAGTCATCCCGCACGAAGCTGCTGTGGGGCACGGCGAACCTGTTCTCCAACCGCCGTTACATGTCCGGCGCCGCCACCAACCCCGACCCGGATGTGTTCGCCTATGCCGCCGGGCAGGTGAAGCAGATGCTCGAGATCACCCATGATCTGGGCGGCGCGAACTACGTGCTGTGGGGCGGCCGCGAAGGCTACGAGACGCTGCTCAATACCCGCATCAAGACCGAGCAGGACCACGCCGCCCGTTTCCTCAGCCTCGTCATCGAGCATGCGAAAAAGATCGGCTTCAAGGGCCAGCTGCTCATCGAGCCCAAGCCGCAGGAGCCGACCAAGCACCAGTACGACTATGACGTCGCCACCGTTTACGGCTTCCTCAAGACCTACGGGCTCGAGAAGGACGTGAAGGTCAATATCGAGGTCGGCCACGCCTTCCTCGCCGGCCACAGCTTCGAGCACGAACTGGCCGTCGCCGGTGGCCTCGGCATCCTCGGTTCGGTCGATGCCAACCGCAACGACCTGCAGTCGGGCTGGGACACCGACCAGTTCCCGAACAACCCCGGCGAGATGGCGCTGGCCTTCTACCACATCCTCAAGGCCGGCGGCCTCGGTCAGGGCGGCTTCAACTTCGACGCCAAGGTGCGCCGCCAGTCGATCGATCCGGCCGACCTGCTGCATGGCCATGTCGGCGGGCTCGACGTGCTGGCGCGCGGCCTGAAGGGCGCCGCGGCGATGCTCGAGGACGGCACCTTCGACAAGGTGCAGGAGGCCCGCTACGCCGGCTGGAGCACCCCCGAGGCGCAGAAGATGCTGACGTCGGAGTCGCTCGCCGACATCGCCGCGCGGGTCGAAGCCAGCAACATCAACCCGCAGCCGAAGTCCGGCCAGCAGGAATACCTCGAAAACCTCGTCAACCGCTTCGTCTGATCAGACTCCGGTGGCGCGGCTGCCTGCCGCGCCACCAATATATCCATCGCCGCTCACACCAACGGGGCAAGTGTACTATTGTATTACTTATCCGCCTGTGATCTGCTAGCCGGCTCCGACGGGAGGCCGGCAATGGAGTTGAAGCGCAAGGGCGCCCTGACAGGCAGCGCCTCGCGGGGCCGCGCGGTCGCCTCGGCGACCCGCCGCCAGCCGCCGGCGCGCACGCTGCAGTCGCAGGTGGTCGACCAGCTCGGCATCGCCATCGTCGGCGGCACCTTCGCCCCCGGCACGACGCTGCCCACCGACGCCGCCCTGCAGGAACGCTTCGGCGTTTCCCGCACCGTGCTGCGCGAGGCGCTGAAGGCGCTCGCCGCCAAGAACATGATTTCGCCGCGGGCCCGCGTCGGCACCGCCATCCTGCCGCGCCGCGAGTGGTCGCTGTTCGATCCGGACGTGCTCGCCTGGCACTTCGAGGCGGGCCCCGACATCGCCTTCCTGCGCAGCCTCGCCGAGATCCGGGTCGGGCTGGAGCTCGAGTCGGTGGCGCTGGCGGCCGAGCGCCGCTCGGCGGCGCAGCTCGAGCGCATGTTCGAGTGCGTCGACGGCATGACGGCGGCCCGCGACACGGCCGAATTCGCGCGCAGCGACCTCGAGTTCCACCGTGCCGTGGCCGAGGCCTCGGGCAACCCGTTCATGGCCTCGATCAGCGGCCTCGTCGACCTGGCGCTGGCGACGGCCTTCACCATCAGTTCGCCGGTCGAGGACGGCGTGGCCCGCGAGGAGACGGTGCAGCACCACCGCCGCGTCGCCGAGGCCATCGCGGCGCGCGACGCAGAGGGGGCGCGCCGGGCCATGCGCACCGTGATCGCGCAGGGGTTCGATCGCGCGGCAGGACGAATGTCAGGAGCGGCGGGATGAGGGGACGGCGCGCGGCGGGGCACCAGCCTCGCCGCCGCCGGAAGCAGGCAGCCAACCGGGGAGGATGCTGTTGGCACTACTTGAACTGGAACACGTATCGAAGGATTTCGGCGCCATCCGCGCCCTGTCCGACGTCAGCTTCTCGATCGAGCCGGGCCAGGTGGTCGGGCTGATGGGCGACAACGGCGCCGGCAAGTCGACGCTGGTGAAGATCATTTCCGGCATCTTCCAGCCGACCAGCGGCGCGATGAAGTTCGAGGGCGCGCCGGCCCACATCCACTCGCCCGGCGAAGCTCGCCGGCTCGGCATCGAGACGGTCTACCAGGACCTGGCGCTGGCCGACAACCTCACCGCCTCGGCCAACATCTTCCTCGGCCGCGAGCTCAAGTACAATATCGGGCCGTTCCGCTTCCTGCGCCATCGCGCCATGAACGTCCGCGCCGCCGAACTGTTCGGCGAGCTGAAGTCCGAGACCCGCGCCGACGACCTGGTGCGCCAGATGTCGGGCGGCCAGCGCCAGGCGGTGGCGATCGCCCGCACCCGCCTCGCCGACGCCAAGCTGATCCTGATGGACGAGCCGACGGCCGCCATCTCCGTCCGGCAGGTCGCCGAGGTGCTGAGCCTCATCCACCGGCTGAAGGACGCCGGCATCGCCGTGCTGCTGATCTCGCACCGCATGCCCGACGTGTTCGCCACCTGCGAGCGCGTCATCGTTATGCGCCGCGGCAGCAAGGTGGCCGACAAGCCGATCGCCGATTCCTCGCCCGAGGAAGTCACCGCCCTGATCACCGGCGCGCGCGAGGCGGCATGATGACCGACACCGTCCAGGGTTTCTCCAACGTCCGCCGCACCCGCTTCTGGCAGCGCGGTTTCCTCGCCAGCCAGTCGGCCTACGTGCTGGTGGCGCTCATCGTGCTGATCGTGGTGATGAGCTTCGCCTCGCCCAACTTCCTGACCGGCGGCAACATCAACAACATCGTCCGCAACTTCTCCTTCGTCGCCATCGCGGCCCTGGGGATGACGCTGGTGATCATCACCGGCGGCATCGACCTCAGCGTCGGCTCCACCATGGCGCTGGCGGCGACCATGTGCTCGCTCACCATGGCCGGGCTCAATACCGCGGGCTTCTACCCCTTCCCCGGCTCGGCCTTCATCCTCGCCATGCTGGCCGGGCTCGGCACCTCGGCGGTCATCGGCTTCTGCAACGGCTTCGCCGTCGCGAAGCTGAAGCTCGCGCCGTTCGTCACCACGCTGGGCACACTCTCCATCGTGCGCGGCCTCACCTATGTCGCCACCTACGGCCGCGGCACCGCGCCCACCGGGCCGGACAAGGAGCTGTTCCTCGCCGCCATGTCGGGCAACCTCGGCGGCGTGCCGATCGGCTTCGTCTACCTGGTGATCCTCGCGGTCGCCATGTGGCTGGCGCTCAACCACACCGCCTGGGGCCGGCACGTCTACGCCATCGGCGGCAACGAGGCGGCCGGCCGGCTCACCGGCGTCGCGGTCGACCGGGTGAAGATCCACGTCTACGTGCTCTGCTCGCTGGCGGCCGGCTTCAACGGCATCATCGTCTCGGGCTGGCTCGGCTCGGCCCCGGCGAACCTCGCCACCGCCTACGAGCTCACCATCATCGCCGCCGCCGTCATCGGCGGCGCCAACCTCGCGGGCGGCGTCGGCGGCGCCGCGGGCGCCATCATCGGCTGCGTGCTGATCGAGGTGATCCGCAACGGCCTGGTGCTTGCCCGCGTCGACCCGTACTGGCAGCAGACCCTGGTCGGCTGCATCATCGTTGCCGCGGTCCTCGTCGACCGCTTCCGATCTCTCCGTAACGGGTAGCCCGAATAACCCGACCGGAGCGTAGCCGGCGGAATCATCCGCCAGACAGGGACCGGGACCACCCCGGGAAAGTGGAGGAAGACCATGAGTGCATTGAAGACCCTGGCTCTCGCCGCGCTCGCGTCGATCAGCCTGATGGGCGCCGTACAAGCCCAGGACAAGCTCAAGTTCGCCGTCGTGCCCAAGGCGATGAACAACCCGTTCTTCGACCTGACGCGCGACGGCTGCATGGCCGAAGCGCAGAAGCTCGGCAACGTCGAGTGCATCTACCAGGGCCCGGTGGAGCACGAGCCGGCCACCCAGGCGCAGATCATCGATGACCTGATCACCCAGGGCGTCGACGGCCTCGCCATCTCGGTGTCGGATGCGGCCGCCGCCACGACGCTGATCGACAAGGCCGTCGCGGCCGGCATCGCCGTCATCACCTTCGACTCGGACGCCGCGGATTCGAAGCGCGTCGCCTATGTCGGCACCAACAACAAGGACTTCGGCGTCGCCCTCGGGGAGGAGCTGCTGAAGATCAAGCCCGATGGCGGCACCTACGGCATGATCTCGGGCGGCGCCGCGGCGCCGAACCTCGCCGAGCGCGTCGACGGCGTCCGCCAGGCGCTGCAGGGCTCGAAGTGGACCGAGGTTCCCGGCTCGCCGACCTTCTCCAACGACGACGTCGCCCTCGCCGTGCAGCAGGCGGGCGACCTGTTGACGGCCAACCCCGATCTCGGCGCCATCGTGCCGGTCGGCGGCTGGCCGCTGTTCGCGCCCGACGGCTGGAAGAACTTCGTCGACCCGATCAAGGCCGACGTCGACTCCAAGAAGATCGCGCTGGTCGCCGCCGACACCCTGCCGGCCGAGCTGCAGCTGCTGAAGGAAGGCTACGTGCACGCCCTCGTCGGCCAGCGGCCGTACGAGATGGGCGAGGTCGCCATGCAGACGCTGCTCAAGATCAAGAACGGCGAGAAGGTCGACCAGATCATCTATACCGGCCTTGACCGCGTCACTGCCGAGAACGTGGACCAGTTCCTGAAGTAGGACTGTCCGTCACCCCTGCCGCCGCCGGCCTGCCCGGCGGCGGTTCCGTGTCCGGCGCCACGCGCCACCTTCTCTCCGGCCACGAGAAGAATTAGGAGACCGCAGCGCCCTGTTCCTCTCCCCGTCGGGGAGAGGGTGGATCGGCCGCAGGCCGGGACGGGTGAGGGGTCTTCTCGCTAGGAGCAACTACATGAAAATCGCAGTCACCGGCGGGACCGGTTCGTGGGACCGCGGCGTCGGTCCGGTGGTGATCGCCGCCCTGCAGGCGGCCGGCCACCAGGTCACCAACCTCGACCGCGCCGTTCCGGGCGGCATCGAGCGCCCCGGCTTCATCCGGGTCGACCTCACCGACTACGGCGCCACCTTCGCGGCGCTGCACGGCCACGACGCCGTGGTGCAGCTCGCCGCCAATGGCGAGCCGGACTGGGACCACCTCTCGGGCGCCGCCCGCTTCCACGTCAACACGCTGATCGCCTACAACGTCTTCCAGGCGGCGGTGCACCTGGGCATCAAGCGCGTCGTCTGGGCCTCGTCCGAAACGGTGCTCGGCTTCCCCTACACCATCCACCCGACGCTGCTGCCGACCAACGACGAGGATCCCGCGATCCCCACCTCGTCCTACGGCATCTCGAAGGCGGTGACCGAGGACCTCGCCCGCCACATGGCCCGCGCCTACGGCGTCACCTTCGTCGGGCTCAGGTTCTCCAACATCTTCTACGACACGCCGGGCCACGTCACCGGCTACGACCGGCTGCCGAAGATCTGGGCCGACCCGATGTCGAAGCGCTTCGACCTCTGGGCCTATGTCGATGCCCGCGACGTCGCCCAGTCCTGCGTCAAGGCGCTCGCCGCCGACCTCAAGGGCGCACCGGTGATGACCATCGCCGCCCCCGACACGCTGATGACCCAGACCAACGAGGAGCTGCTCGCCATGGCCTATCCCGGCTGCAGGCTCCGCCCCGGCACCGGCCCGCACGACACCCTGATCGGCATCGACGCCGCCCGCCGCCTGATCGGCTACGAGCCCGAATGGACCTGGCGGCGCATCCTCGGCCAGTGAGTGTGGGGTCCTCCCCCGCGCCAGCGGGGGAGGGGGACCGCCGAAGGCGGTGGAGGGGGCGGCCGCGTCCTTCAGGCGCCGTTCAGAATGGCGGCCGAATTCCGCAGCGTTTGCGGCAAGGCGCGGGAAAACCGTTGCAGATCAACGCTCCGGTTCACGTGAAACCGCCACAATTCAGGCCTCGAACCCCTTCGCCACCGGCGCGGCGCAGACCCCCTGCGCCTCCAGCTGCTGCGCGATCCTGAGGCAGACGTCCTCGCGCCAGGGCGCCGCGATCACCTGCACGCCGAGCGGCAGCGCCTCGCCCTCGAGCCACACCGGCACCGCCGCCACCGGCAGCCCGATGAAGGAGATGGGCTGGGTGAACACCCCGAGATTGGCCCGCACCGGCAGTTCCACGCCGCCGAAGCTGGCGGTCTTCTGCCCGATCAGCGGCGCCGGCATCGGCGTCGCCGGCGCCAGGATGGCGTCCACCTCGTCGAACAGCCGCAGCACCTGTTCCCGATAGGCCCGGCGCAGCTTCTGCGCCTTTTCCACCCACACCGCCGGCAGCATGGCGCCGGCCAGCAGCCGGTCGCGGGTATCGGGATCGAAGTCCCCGGGCCGCGTCCGCAACCGCTCGAGGTGCAGCGCCGCACCCTCCGCCATGGTGATGAGGAAGGCCGCCGCCCTGGCAGCCTGGGCGTCGGGGATGGTCACCACGCGCGCCGCATCGAGCGCGTTGGCCACGGCCCGGACATGCGACTGCGCCACCGCGTCGCCGGCGAAGTAGCCGGCGGCGATGCCGATCCGCAGCCCGGGGATCGGGTAGCCGATCCGGCCGAGGGTCGACTCGTTGCCCCGCCTGGCCTGCGCCGGATCGGCCTCGTCGAACCCCTGCAGCGCGTCATAGGCCAGCGCCAGGTCGCGCGCCGAACGGGCGAACGGTCCCAGGTGGTCGAGGCTCGAGACGAACGGGAAGGTGTGCGCCCGGCTCAGCCGGCCGTAGGTCGGCTTCAGCCCGAACAGCCCGCACAGCGAGGCCGGTACGCGGATCGAGCCGTTGGTGTCCGAGCCGAGGCTCAGCGGCACCAGCCCGCCCGCCACCGCCGCGGCGGGACCGGCCGACGAGCCGCCGGTCATGTGGTCGAGCGCATGCGGGTTGCGCGACGGGCCGTCATGGGCGTTCTCGCCGACGAAGCCGTAGGCGTACTCGTCCATGTTGAGGGCGCCGACCAGCACCGCGCCGGCCGCGTCCAGCCGGCTCACCAGCGTGGCATCGCGCGCCGCCGGGGGGTTGTCGCGGTTGATCTTCGAGCCGGCCCGGGTGACGACGCCGCTGATGTCGAACAGGTTCTTCACCGCATAGGGCACGCCCGCCAGCGGCCCGGGGTCGAGGCCGTTGGCGACCTTGCCGTCCACCAGCTCGGCCGCATCGATGGCGCGCGCCGCAGTGACGTCGGTGAAGGCGTTGAGCATCGGGTTGTGCTGCGCGATGCGGGCGAGTGACGCCTCGGCGACGGCGCGGGCCTTGACCCGGCCGGCCTTCACCGCCTCGGCAATGTCGGCCGCACTGGCCGTGGCGGACAGCGCCTCGGTCATGCGCGGAACACCGGCGCCGGCTCGGCTTCGTCCTCGAGCTCGATCCGCTCGACCAGCGCCGCCATCTTGCTGGCCGTCTTCAGGTTGGCCCTGATCCCGGCCCGGTATTCGGGCTCGATCCGCAGTTGCAGCAGCAGGGCCGACGCATCGAGCAGCGCATCGGCATCGAAGGGTTTGTAGGCCATGTCGTGACGCCCCCGAGACAGTGCGCCAACAATTCCACGAGACCGCCCTGCCCGGCAACCGCCTGATCGCCGCG
>JBQCFF010000305.1:0-7242 GCA_051959485.1 Devosia sp.
AGCAGCGTGGTGGCGGTCTCGCGCAGCACCTGGTCGCCGAAGGCGTGGCCGTGCTCGTCGTTCAGGCGCTTGAAGTGGTCGAGGTCGACCATCAGCAGCGAAATCTCGCGCTGCTCGCGGTCGGCGAGGCGGACGAAGCGCTGCAGGCTGTCCTCCATGAAGCGCCGGTTGTAGAGGCCGGTCAGCGGGTCGCGCAGTGCCTGGTTCCGCAGCTTCTCGCGCAGCGCCATGTTGGCGAGCGCCAGGCTCATGCCGTCGGCGAGCGCCGAGCCGAGCCCGGTGACGGTGTCGAGCCGTGCCTCCGCGTCCGCACCGGTGGCGAAGAGCTGCAGCAAGCCGACGATTTCGCCGCGCGCGATCATCGGGATCTCGAGCACCGTCGCCTCGTCATGGGCGTGATGGCTGCAGCAGAGCTTGGTCCCGTCGGCCCGGTTGAGGTGCGGCTTGCCGCGTTTCAGGGCCCAGCAGGCATTGGGATTGATCGTCTCGCTCAAGCCGCCATTGGGTTCGCCGGCGCGGCCCCAGTGCGTCGAGAGCACCAGCCGGTCGCGGGAGTTGTTGAACACGTAGAGCGCGCCGGGGAAGCCGGGCAGCAGGTCGGCGGCGGTCGCCTTCAGCACGGCGTTGGCATCGACATGATCGGTGGCGCTCTGCAGCACGTCGGCCATGGCGAAGAGCCGCGTCACCTGTTCGCGCGACGCGTCGGCCGAGGCCACCGCAGCCGCCCGGCCGTCGGCCTCCGACACGGAGGAGCGGAAAGCGTAGATGAGCCCGAGCACGGCGAGGAACCCGCCACCCAGCTGCAGGATCAGCACCAGCAGCGTGCCGTAGCGGATGCGCTCCTCGTGCAGGCGGAAGCTGGCATCGGCGTCGCTGCCGAGCCGCTGCAGGCGCGCCGACAGGGCGAAGACCATCGACGTGGCGTGGCGCGCGCCGAGCAGCCGATAGGCGCCGTCGCGGTCGCCGCTCGAGCTGAGGCGAACCGCCTCGGTCCAGCCGGCGTCGAGCGCGGCGACCAGCGCCGGTGCCGGCTGCGGCGCGTCGATTCCGTCCACCGTGACCGGCGCGAGCTCGGCCAGCACCCGAGTGGCGTCGCCGGTCAGGTACTGCATGCGTGCGAAATAGTCGGCGAGTGGAGCGGCTTCGCCGGCGAGGACGTGCTGGATGTCGGCATCGGCCTGTACCAGTGCCTGCTGCATGTCGCGCAGCTGGGCTGCCTGCTGGCGCAGCCCGGTCAGAGCCTCCTGCTGCGCCGAGACGTGGTTGAACCCATAGATCGACGCGGCGATCACGGTGAACACCAGCAGGATCGTCGCTACGCTCAGCATGCGCGAGCGCACCGGCATGGGGGGCAGCCCGGCATTGCCGGCGGAACGGAACAGGCTCGGGAACACGGTTCGGCAAAGCCTCGGCGCTATGGGTCCGGAAGATAATGCCCGAGCGTGCGGAAAACCCGTGCTGCCATCCGGCAAAGCGCTTAGCGCGACGTGAAGCCGGCTGGTGAAGCGGGCCCTTACCGAACCGTTAAGATTTTTCCGATCGGCGGGTGCTTGCCGGTGTCGAATTGATCGGCCACGTTTCGACCAGATGGCATCAACCACCGAAAGGATGCCGAAATGCGCTATCTCTGCCTCGTCCACATGGCCCCCGACGCCTTCAGCGGCCTCTCCGAGTCCGACCAGCGGCAGCTCGACCGCGACTCGCTGGCGTATGACCAGGAGCTGCAGGCAGCGGGGCATTACGTCGCCTCGGATGCCCTCGAAGGTCCGCAGAGCGCCGTGATGGTGAAGGTGCGGGGTGGCGACATCTCGGTCACCGATGGTCCGTTCAGCGAGACCAAGGAGCACCTGGGCGGCTTCATCCTGATCGAGGCGCGGGACATGAACGAAGCGATCCGGCTGGCGGCCGGCATCCCGATCGCCAAGTACAGCACGATCGAGGTCCGCCCGGTGTACCTGATCCCCGATCCGGAACGCCCGTGAGCGACATCGAGGCCGTCTGGCGGGCGGAGTCGGGCCGGGTGCTGGCCACCCTGATCCGCCTGCTGCGGGACTTCGACCGGGCCGAGGAGGCGCTGCACGACGCTTTCCTTGCCGCCCAGGAGCAGTGGCCGCGGACCGGCGTGCCGGCCAATCCGCGCGCCTGGCTGGTGTCGGCCGGGCGCTTCAAGGCGATCGACCGGATCCGGCGGCGCGCCAGGTTCGCCGACATCGCGCGCGAAATTGCCGCCACCGAAGAGGAGGCGCAGATGCCCCAGGACGCCGAGCCGATCACCGACGACGCGCTGCGGCTGATCTTCACCTGCTGCCACCCGGAAATCCCGGCCGATGCCCGGATCGCGCTGACGCTGCGCGAGGTGGCGGGGCTGACCACCGAGGAGATCGCCGCCGCGTTCCTGTCGCGCACCCCCGCCATCGCGCAGCGCATCGTGCGGGCCAAGAACCGCATCAGGCAACTGGCGCTGCCCTACGAGGTGCCGGAGCCGCATGAGCTGGGGCCACGGCTCGATGCGGTGCTGCACGTCATCTACCTGATCTTCAACGAGGGCTATGCGGCGACGCGCGGGGCGGCGGCGATCCGTACCGACCTCTGCACCGAGGCGATCCGCCTCGCCCGCCAGCTGGTGGAACTCAGGCCCGAGCCCGTCGCGCTCGGGCTGCTGGCGCTGCTGCTGCTGCAGGATTCCCGCAAGGCCGCGCGCCTCGGGCCGGACGGCGACATCGTGCTGCTCGCCGACCAGGACCGGTCACTGTGGGACCGCCGGCAGATTGCCGAGGGTATTGCCCTCGTGGAGCGGGCCTTCGCGGTCCAGCCGGTTTCGGCCTACACGATCGAAGCCGCCATCGCCGCCATCCACTGCGACGCCGCCACGGCCGAGGAGACGGAATGGCCACAGATCGCCGCGCTCTACGACCTGCTGCTCGAGGCCGACCGGTCGCCGGTGGTGGAGCTCAACCGGGCCGTGGCGATCGCCATGCGTGACGGAGCGGAAGCCGGCTTGCAACTGATCGACGCGCTGCTCGCACGCGGCGAACTGGGCAGGTTCCGCTATGCGCATGCCGCGCGGGCCGACCTGCTGCGCCGCCTCGGCCGGAGCTCCGAGGCGGTGGCGGCGTATCAGGCAGCGCTCGAGTTCACCGAGCAGGAGGCCGAACGGCGCTTCCTCGAGCGGCGTATCCGGGCGCTCGGCAACTAGCTGCGCGCCAGCCGGCCCTTGCTCTCGGGCAGCACACGGTGCGGCGGCTGCGCGCCGTCGATGAAGGCCCGGATGTTGACGATCACCGTCTCGCCCATCTCGACCCGCGCCTCGAGCGTGGCCGAGGCCATGTGCGGCGTCAGCACCACGCGGTTGGCCTGGGCCAGCGCGAGCAGCGCCGGATTGACCGCCGGGCGGTTCTCGAACACGTCGAGCGCGGCGCCCGACAGGTGCTCGGACTCGATCTCCGCGATCAGCGCCGCCTCGTCGATCAGCTCGGGCCGCGACACGTTGACGACGAACGCATCCTGCCGCATCGCCCTGAGCCGCGCGGCGTTCAGGATGCCCTGCGTCAGCCGGTTGAGCGGCAGGTGCAGCGACACGATGTCGACCTCGGGGATCATCGCGTCGAGCGACTCCCAGTAGCGGGCGCCGAGCGCCTCTTCCACCTGCGGCGGGCGGCGGTCGCGCGAGGCATAGTGGATGTTGAGCCCGAAGGTTCGCGCCCGCGTCGCCACGGCGGTGCCGATTCGCCCCATGCCGACGATGCCGAGCGCCTTGCCCCGGAGCCGCCGCCCGAGCATCCAGGTCGGCGACCACCCGGGCCACTCGCCGGTCCGCGGCAACACGCCGGAGCCCTCGACCAGCCGGCGGGGCAGGGCGAGCATCAGCATCATCGCCATGTCGGCCGTGTCTTCGGTCAGCACCGACGGCGTGTTGGTGACGGTGAGGCCGGCGGCATAGGCCGCCTCGATGTCGATGTTGTCGTAGCCGTTGCCGAACTGGGCGATGAGCTTCACCGAGCGCGGCAGGCGCGCGATCAGCGCGGCGTCGAGCGGATCGTTGATCGAGGTGACGAGCACGTCCTGCCCCTCGGCCGAGGCAATGATTGCGTCGGCGCTGAGCCAGCCGTCGACCGGCTTAAAGGTCACGTCGAACAGGTCCGCCATGCGCGCCTCGATCTGCCGCGGCAGGCGTCGGGTGACGAAAATCCTGGGTCGGCTGGAGGTCAATTCGGGGGCCTTTCAGCGACCATTAAGGTCTTTTGACTAGTGATAGAAAAAAAGCACATCCCTGCAAAGCCATGTTCGAGAAGCTCATCCCCGCTGCCCGCGCCGGGCGCCAGAACGGGCGTGGAACCAGAGCGATTCTGGGTGCCGCCCTGACCTGCCTGCTGATCGCGGCGCTGCCCGCCGCACCGGCCGTTTCCGCTCCCACCAACCCGAGCGGGCTGCCGCTGCCGCGCTTCGTCACCACCCGTTCGACGCCGATCAATGTCCGCGTCGGGCCCGGCACCAGGTACGACGTCGCCTGGGTCTACGTGAAGGCCGGCACGCCGGTGGAGATCATCCAGGAGTTCGACACCTGGCGGAAGATCCGCGATGTCGACGGCTCCGAGGGCTGGCTGCACCAGAACCTGCTGGTCGGCAACCGCGCCGGCCTCGTCGCACCCTGGAAGTCGGACGACGAGCAGGTCGCGCTGCTGCGGGGGCCATCCGACGACGCCGGCGTCCGCGCCTGGCTGACCGCCAAGTTCCGCGTCGACATCAAGGAATGCGACGGCAGCTGGTGCAAGGTGGTGGCAACCTCGCACCCGGCCGGCAGCAACCCGCAGGCCTTCGACGGCTACCTGCACCAGGCCGAACTGTGGGGCGTGTACAAGAACGAGAAGTTCGACTGAGGCAGTTTCACGTGGAACAGACCGTTGATCCGAAACGGTTTTCCGCAAAGGTGCCCTATTCTGCCCGGCATTCTGCCATGAAGATGAAGCGATTCTGAACGGCGCCGCGGCGCCTCAGTTGTCGGCCCGCGCCTTCCGGACCCGGACCACCACGTCCACGTGCGTAATGTTCATGCCCTGGGGCGGCTCGGGCAGGTTCTGGATCACGATGGCGGAGGCGGGGATGTCGATCACCCGCTGCTCGTCCTCGAGGTAGAAGTGGTGGTGGTCAGACGTGTCGGTGTCGAAGTACGAGCGCGACGCATCCACCGCCACCTCGCGCAGCAGGCCCGCCAGGCGGAACTGATGCAGGCTGTTGTAGATTGTCGCCAGCGACACGTTCACATTGGCGTCAAGCGCCTCGGCATGCAGCTGCTCGGCGCTGACATGGCGATGCGTGCCACCGAAGAGCAGTTCGGCGAGGGCGACGCGCTGGCGCGTCGGCCTCAGGCCCGCCATGCGGAGCACGGCGGTCAGGCAGGGTCTGCGTGACGGCACGGGCCGGGCATTCAAGCTGCGGTCAGGCATTGGTTCCTGTGACGGAAATCTGAGTTTTCAGCGGAACTTATAGCTTTTGCACCGCTTTCACACAAGCGGCGCACCGTCGCGGCCGACGGCCTGTGCTTGATTAACCCTCTGGCCATCACTACTAACACAGCCCTGAGACCCGATCCGGAGAAGGCCGCCCGCATGGTGGAGCGCAAGAACGCGTACGGTTACGACGAGCTGATTTCGAGCGGCAAAGGCGAGCTCTTCGGGCCCGGCTATGCCCAGCTCCCCGCCCCGCCAATGCTGATGTTCAACCGGATCACCCGGATCGACCATGACGGCGGCGTCCACGGCAAGGGGCAGGTGCGCGCCGAACTCGACGTGAACCCGGACCTGTGGTTCTTCCAGTGCCACTTCGTCGGCGACCCGGTGATGCCCGGCTGCCTCGGGGTCGATGCGGTCTGGCAGATGCTCGGCTTCTACCTCTGCTGGGACGGTTCCCCGGGCAAGGGCCGCGCGCTCGGCTGCGGCGAGGTGAAGTTCTCCGGCCAGATCACCAATGACGTGAAGCTGGTGGAGTACGGCATCGACCTGAAGCGCGTCATGAAATCCAAGCTGGTGCTTGGCATTGCCGACGGCTGGGTGAAGGCCGACGGCAACATCATTTACGAGATGTCCGGCCTGCGCGTCGGCCTCTTCACCTGACCCGCGCGCCAGGAGAGCATAGATGAGACGTGTCGTCGTTACCGGAATGGGGATCGTATCCTCGATCGGCAACAATCTCGACGAGGTGCTGGTGAGCCTGAAAGAGGCGAAGCCCGGCATCGTGTTCGCGCAGGAATACGCGGACCTCAACTTCCGCTGCCAGGTGCATGGCGCACCCAAGCTCGACCCCTTCGAGGTGCTCGACCGCCGCACCACCCGCTTCATGGGCAAGGGCGCCGCCTGGAACTACATCGCCATGCAGGAGGCCATCCGCACCGCGGGGCTGACCGAGGCCGACTACCAGAACCCGCGCGTCGGCATCATCATGGGTTCGGGCGGCCCCTCCACCCGCACGGTGGTCGAAGCCGCCGACATCACCCGCGAAAAGGGGCCCAAGCGCATCGGCCCGACGGCGGTGCCCAAGGCGATGAGCTCCACCGCTTCCGCGACGCTCGCCACGCCGTTCGGCATCAAGGGCGTGAACTACACGATCAGCTCCGCCTGCGCGACCTCCAAGCACTGCATCGGCAACGCCTACGAGCTGATCCAGTGGGGCAAGCAGGACATGATGTTCGCTGGCGGCCACGAGGATCTCGACTGGACCATGAGCGACCTGTTCGACGCCATGGGCGCCATGTCGTCGGACTTCAACGCGACGCCCGAGAAGGCCTCGCGGGCCTATGACGCAAGGCGCGACGGCTTCGTCATCGCCGGCGGCGCCGGAGTGCTGGTGCTCGAGGAGCTGGAGCACGCCAAGGCGCGCGGCGCCACCATCTACGCCGAGATCGTCGGCTATGGCGCCACCTCCGACGGCTACGACATGGTCGCGCCGTCGGGCGAAGGCGCCGAGCGCTGCATGCGCATGGCGCTCGAGACGGTGCAGGGCAAGATCGACTACATCAACCCGCACGCCACCTCGACGCCGGTTGGCGACCTCAAGGAAATGGAAGCGATCCGCGCCGTGTTCGGTTCGGGCGCGGCCGTGCCGGCGATCTCGGCGACCAAGTCGCTGACCGGCCACTCGCTCGGCGCCACCGGCGTGCAGGAGTCCATCTACTGCATCCTGATGCAGCAGAACCGCTTCCTGTGCGAGAGCGCCAATATCGAGGAGCTGGACCCGGCCTTCGCCGAC
>JBQCFF010000306.1:0-12597 GCA_051959485.1 Devosia sp.
CCCGAGCGCCAGCACGACGTAGAGCAGCGCGTTGGTCAGGATCACCGTCGCGTATTGCCCGAGCAGCAGCGGCGCCACGACCATGGCCACGAGGATCACGACGATGGTGATGCCGCGCTTCAGCGGCGTATCGAGGATGGCGGTGAGCCCGCCCCAGGCACTCGGCCGGATGATGGCACGCGGTCGGGTCTCCGGCATCACATGCGCTCCTGTTCGGGCTTGCCAAGCAGGCCCGTCGGCTTGAACACCAGCACCAGGATCAGCACCGAGAAGCTGAACACGTCCTTCCACTCGCTGCCGACGCCCGGCAGCTGCGTACCGAAGCTCTCGAGCAGGCCAAGGATCAGCCCGCCGAGCATGGCGCCGGTGATCGAGCCGATGCCGCCGATGACGGCCGCAGTGAATGCCTTGAGGCCGATCAGGAAGCCCATGAAGTACCACAGCGAGCCGTAATAGGCCCCGGCCATCGTTCCGGCTGCCGCGGCCAGCCCGGTGCCGACGAAGAAGGTGACGGCGATCACGCCGCTGACGTTGATACCCAGCAGCCGGCACATATCCTTGTCGACCGACACGGCGCGCATGGCGCGGCCATACTGCGTACGCGACACGAACAGCTCGAGCCCCGCCATCAGCAGCAGCGACACGCCGACGAGGATCATCTGGTTGTAGCTGATGAAGAGCTTGCCCAGGTTCACGCCGCCGAAGCCGAGCGCCGCGCCGAACGGGACATACTGGCCCTTGGTGATGGTCAGCATGCCGTTCTGCAGCACCAGCGACACCGCGAGCGCGGTGATGAGGATGGAAAGCCGCGGCGCCGACAGCATCGGCGCGTAGGCCACGCGCTCGATCACCACGCCGAGGATGCCGACCGCGATCATCGCGAACACCATCGACACGGCGACGCCGAACCAGCCGGGTCCGACGAACGGCGCGAGGAAACTGAGGATCAGGAAGCCGCCGAAGCCACCGACCATGTAGAGGTCGCCATGGGCGAAGTTGAGCAGCTTCACCACGCCGAACACCATGGTGTAGCCGAGCGCCACCAGCGCGTAGAACGAGCCCAGCACGATGCCGTTCACGAGCTGGTGGGTGAAGATGTCGAACAGGCCCATGGACGCTCCGCCTATGGAGCGCTTTCAGGAAAAGTTGCCGACTTTTCCGGTTCGAAAGCGCGACCACTCAGACTTGAGGCCGGCGCCCGGGGGCGCCGGCCGGGTTCAGCCGATTACTGCGCCAGGGTCCAGGTGCCGCCCTTGCCTTCCAGCACCACGAAGTTGGAGCGGGCGAGGGTCTTCTCCGGCGTGAACGAGATCGGGCCGGAGATCGTGTCGGTGAAGTCGGCGCCCTGCAGCGCTGCCACGACCTTGTCGAACTCGGTGCTGCCGGCGGTCGTGAACGCCCAGGCGAGCAGCTTCGTCGCGTCGTAGGTCAGCGTGGAGTAGGGGCCCGGCGCGGTGCCATAGGCCTTCTGGTAGTTGTCCGCGAACGCCTTGGCCTCCGGCAGGAACTCGGCGGTTGGGTTCGAGAAGCCGATCACGCCTTCGGCCGCCGGGCCGGCGATCTTGAACAGCTCCGGCGAGTTCGAGCCGTCACCCACGGCGATCAGGCCCTGGTAGCCCTGCTCGCGCAGCTGGCGGATCAAGAGGCCGCCATCGGCGTAGTAGGCGGTCCAGAACACCGCATCCGGGTTACCCGACTTGATCGAGGTCACCACCGACGAATAGTCCTGCTCGCCCTTGTTGGTGGTCTCGAACGAGGTCACGGTGTTGCCCGCCGCTTCCCAGTTCTTCTTGGTCAGGTCCGCGAGGTCCTGCGAATAGGCGTCGCCCTGGTTGACGATGGCGATCGACTTGATGTTGTGCGCCGTGAAGTACTCGATGGCCTTCGCGACCTGGTCGTTGCCCGTCGAGTTGATCATGAACACGTTGCCCGGGTTCGCCGGGATCAGCTTGGTCGAGTTGGCCGCCGGGATGATCATCGGCAGCTTGGCGTCGCCGAAGATTTTCAGCGTCGGCAGCGTCGCGCCCGAGCAGTAGCCGCCGACGATGCCGACGACACCGGAGGATGCGAGCTTGCTCGCCGCGTTCACCGCCTGCTGGGCGTCGCAGGCGTCATCGCCCACCACCGAGGCCAGCTGCTTGCCGAGCACGCCGCCCGCCGCGTTGATTTCGGAAATGGCGAGGTTGGCGGCGTTGGCCATGTCCTGCCCATAGGTCGCTTCGGAACCTGTCGTCGGCACCAGCAGCCCGATGGTCAGCGTGTCCTGTGCGATCGCCGGAGCCCCCAGCGTGAGCGCCAGGGCCAGCCCGGCGGCAGACTTCAGTAGTTTTTGCATGTCTTGTTCTCTCCCAATCTTGCGGCTCTTTCCCTCGCCGCACAGAATTCCGCCTCCGGTCCGGAGGCTGGCAGACACGTCCGATGCAGTAGTGCATGCATCTTGTCGACAAATTGCGCGGCCCAAGGAACCGCGTCAATCGCTACCGCGACAGTTTCACGACAAGAACCCGCTGGGAAGAGGCTCGACAAAGGCTGGGATCGGGTCGACCACCGGTGCCTCGCCAGGCTCACCCGGACGACAGCCTGTAGGTCAGGGGTGGCCATGGGTCGCCGGCAAGCCATTCCTCCAGCAGCTCCCGAAATCCCGGCTTGTCGACCGTGGCCCCGGATCGCCACCACCAGACCACGTCCGCGGCGTGCTCTCCGGCGATCGAGGGATAGACATACAGGCAGCCCAGGTAACTGGCGCCGGCGTCCTCGATCACCCAGGCGAAGCTGCGCTGCGCCTCGAACTCACGCTGGTGCCAGGCGAGATCGATGAGGTTCTTTTCCATCGTCAGCCCGTCGGGCCAGCTCGATCCCGGATTGGCCGCCTTGATGTCCGCCGCGCTTTCCATCACGGCGCTGAAATCGCGTTCGAGGTCATGAACCGACAGCGCGTGCAGCGTAACGTCGCCAAGCGCATGGACGACGGGAATTGCCCGGTTCTTGAACAGCGGATGCGGCCTCATCGCCAGACCGTAGCAGCACAACTTCGCGCGCACCAACTCGAACATCGGCGCAGGGGCGGCGGGCCGAACGTCGAGATATCCCCGCATCCCGCCGATGTGCCATACAAGCTCCGATGCGATCTCTGCCGGGCCAGGGATCGAGTCGAAGGTAACAGCCGCACCCAGTCAGGGCAAGCTGTCAGTTCCATAATATATCTTATGCGAATGAAGGATGCGCGTAGAATGACCACCGAGGCCGACCTCATCCAGCAGCTTGTCGCCGCTCAGCGTGCCAGCCAGCCCACCGTCGATGCCGCCCTCTTCGCCGACCTCGACCGGGCTGCAGCCTACCGCGTCCAGTCCGGCGTGCTGGCAGCCCTCGGCGAAACTCCGGCGCTGATCAAGACCGCCATCCAGCCCGACGGCACCGGCATCGCAGCGCCGATCTTCGCGTCGCACTTCGGCCGCTCCGGCGACTTCACGCTGTCGCGCGCCACCGTCACCGGGCTCGAGGTCGAGATCGGCATGGTGCTCCGCGCCGACCTCTCGGCCGAAACCGCCAACACCGACGAAGCGGCCATCATCGAGGCCATCGATCACTACTTCGTCGGCATCGAGGTTTGCGGCACGCGCTACCGCGACCGGCTGGCGGCGAGCGTCCAGGCCGGCCTCGCGGACAACATGTCGTCCTATGGCTACGTCATCAATCCGGCCGAGCGTGAATCCGGCGCCGACGTCGACAATTTCGACGTGCAGCTGTCGTTGGATGGCGTTCAGCTGCATTCAGCTAGCGCCAGGCACAGCTTCGGCAACGTGCTGAATTCGTTCATCGCCTATGCGAAGAACCAGGTCCCGGCCTATCCGTTGAAGGCCGGCAGCATCGTCACCACGGGCTCGCTCTGCGGTCTCGTGCCGGCGCCCGGCCCCGGTCGGGTCAAGGCGGTGCTCGGCAGCCATACGGTCGAGTTCACGCTCGCCTGACGCCTTGTTCCTGCTCGGAGTTCTCCCATGGAGCCATCCCGCGACCTCAACCGCCTGCTCGAGATCATGGCGGCGCTCCGCAATCCCGACGGCGGCTGCCCCTGGGACCTGGAGCAGGACTTCGCCTCGATTTCCAACTACACCATCGAGGAGGCCTACGAAGTCGCCGACGCCATCGAGCGGCGGGATTATTCGGACCTGCGGGAGGAACTCGGCGACCTCCTCCTGCAGCCCGTCTACCATGCGCAGATGGCCTCCGAGCAAGGCCTGTTCGATATCGGCGACGTCATTTATGCCATCACCGAGAAGCTGATACGCCGCCATCCTCATGTGTTCGGTGAAGCAGCGGCACGCAACGCCGGCGGCGCCAAGGCGAAGTGGGACGAGGTGAAAGCCGAGGAGCGGGCGAAGAAGGCGGCGCGCAGGCAGTCGGCCTCAACCTCGGTGCTCGACGATGTCCCCAACGCGCTCCCTGCCCTTGCCCGTGCCGAGAAGCTGAGCCGCCGCGCTGCGTCGGTGCAGTTCGACTGGCCCGACTGGCGCGAGACGCTCGCCAAGGTGCACGAGGAGCTAGACGAAGTGGCGGCCGCGGCCGAAGCGGATGACAAGGCCAAGGTGCAGGAAGAACTCGGCGACCTGCTGTTCGCCGCCGCCAACCTCGCCCGCAAGCTCGGCATCGAGCCCGAGGCGGCGCTCCGCGACGCCAACGCCAAGTTCACCCGCCGCTTCCGCTATGTCGAGCAGCGGGCGGCCGAGGACGACGTGGCGCTGGCGGATGCCGGGCTCGATCGCCTCGACGGCTACTGGAACGAGATTCGCGCCCGCGAGCGCGGCTGACCGTCAGGCGGCCTCGCCGCCTTCGATCCGCCCGGCGAACCGCTGCGAGAACTCGGAGCGGTAGCGCGACTCGATCCGCACCTCGTAGAGCTGGCCGAAATCGTCGGGCTCCCCGCGCGACATGATCTCCGCATGGCCGTAGAGCCAACCCAGGTCGGCGCCCGCCGTGTGCGGCACCGTCACGCGATAGGTCCGCGCCTGGGCGCCCAGCACCTTCTCGATCGTGTCGAGCAGCGCATCGAGGCCCTGCCCGGTGAACGCCGATACGGGCACGGTGGCCGCGACCTTGCCCATCGGATGCATGGTCGAAAGCGGCGGCACGCCGTTCTCGTCCGCCGCCGGCAGCAGGTCGACCTTGTTCCAGACCTCGACGATCGGCGTGCGATCGGGGTCGACGCCGAGTTCGTCCAGCACCTTCAGCACGTCCGCGGCCTGCGCTGCGCTGTCGGGGTTGGCGATGTCGCGGACGTGCAGCATGACGTTGGCGTCCGTCACTTCCTCGAGCGTGGCGCGGAAGGCGGCGACGAGGTCGTGCGGCAGTTCCGAGACGAAGCCGACGGTGTCGGACAGCATCACCTCGCGTCCATGCGGCAGGGCGAGTTTGCGCACCGTCGTGTCGAGGGTTGCGAACAGCAGGTCCTTGGCGAACACCCCTGCCCCGGTCAGCGCGTTGAACAGGCTGGATTTTCCGGCGTTGGTGTAGCCGACGAGTGCCACCACCGGGAAGGCGATGGCATCGCGCCTGCCCTTCTGCTGGCTGCGGGTCAGGCGGACCTTCTCCAGACGCTCTTCGAGCATCTTGATCCGGTCCTGCAGCTGCCGGCGGTCGCTTTCCAACTGCGTTTCGCCCGGGCCGCCCATGAAGCCCATGCCGCCCGAGCCGCGCTGGCGCTCCAGGTGGGTCCAGCTGCGGACCAGGCGGCTCTTCTGGTAGTTGAGATGCGCCAGTTCGACCTGCAGCACGCCCTCGCGGGTGGCGGCGCGGTCGCCGAAGATCTCGAGGATCAGCCCGGTACGATCCAGCACCTTGGCGCCGGTTTCCTTCTCGAGGTTGCGCTGCTGGATCGGGTGCAGCGCCGCATCGACGAGCAGGACGTCGAGCTTTTCGGCCTGCACCCGCTGCTTGAGTTCTTCCACGTGCCCGCCGCCGATGAAGGTTGCGGGCTTGACCTCCCGCACCCTCACGATCTCGGCGAACACCACGGTCACGCCGATCGCCTGGGCCAGCCCTTCGAACTCTGCCAGTCGCGCCTCGATGGCGTGGCTGGATGGCAGGGCCCGCACGTCCGGCACCACCACGCCGACGCGCCATGGCACAGCACGCTGGTCGACCGTCCTGTCGCGGCCGACCTTCGGGGCTTCGTCATCGAAATCGTCTGTCATTCGGTCCTTAGTCGTCCGACGCGTGCTCGGGGTCGAACAGCTGGATCGGCGCGCCGGGCATGATTGTCGAAATGGCGTGCTTGTAGACCAGCTGCGACTGTGCATCGCGGCGGAGCAGCAGGCAGAAATTGTCGAACCAGGTGATGACGCCCTGCAGCTTCACCCCGTTCACGAGGAAAATCGTGACCGGGACCTTCTGCTTGCGGACGTGGTTGAGAAAGGCATCCTGGAGGTTCTGGGTCTTTTCGCTGGGCATTCTTAGGCCTCTTGTTGTGGCACGCGCCGCTCAGGCAACCGGCCACATTGGTGTTTGCGGGCACCGGACCGCCATCCCTGCCCCCGTTGCGTTTAGTCTCCCCCCACTCGCATAGCAGTATGACACAGAAGAGTTTTCCTGCCTACCCGCCCGCTGGCGGAGGATCAGAGTCCGAGTGACTTGATCTTGCGATGCAGCGCACTGCGTTCCATGCCCACGAATTCCGCGGTCTTGGAAATGTTCCCGCCGAAGCGTTCGATTTGCGCGAGCAGATACTGGCGCTCGAACACCTCGCGGGCGTCGCGAAGGGGCAGGCTCATCAGGTGGGCTGACGAGTCGCTGTCGCCCACCGTAGGCAGGACCTCGCCGATATCGGGCGGCAGCAGCGCGGCCGTGATGACCCCGTCGGCCGGCGCCTGGTCCTTCACCAGGATCAGCAGCCGCTCGATCGAGTTGCGGAGCTGCCGCGCGTTACCCGGCCAGTCCTGCGCCTGCAGCACGGCCACCGCATCCGGCCCGACCGACAGGCTCCGCAGGTTGTGCAGCTTGCAGATCTGCTCGATGAACACGTCCACCAGCGGCGGGATATCCTCGCGGCGCTCCTTCAGCGGCGTCAGCTGCAGCGGCACGATCGAGAGCCGGTGGAACAGGTCGGAGCGGAACTGCCCCGTCTCGATCAGCGAGCCGACGTTCTGCGAGCTCGAGGAGATGACGCGCACGTCGATGGGCACGGCCACCGCGCCGCCGACCCGGTTGAACTTGCTCTCGACCAGCGTGCGGAGCAGCGCCTGCTGCGCCGCCGGGGGCAGTGTGCCGACCTCCGACAGGTACAGCGTGCCGCCGTGTGCCCGTTCCAGCGCGCCGACCTCGGTCCGGAGCGTGCCGGTCTTCTCGCGCGTCTCCCGGCCGAACAGCACCACCTGCACCTCGTCGGGCGAGTAGAGCGAACAGTTGATCTCGACGAACGGCGCCTCGGCCCTGAGGCTTTTCTGGTGGATCAGCCGGGCGCAGAGCCCCTTCCCCGTGCCGGAGGACCCGGAGATGAAGATGCGGGAGTTGGTGGGCGCCGATTTCTCGATCACCGCCCGGACCTGCTGCAGCGGCGGAGAACCACCGACGAGTTCCACCGTCTTGCTCGAGCGCTCGCGCAGGTCGGCGACCTCGTTCTTGAGCCGCGCCGCCTCCATCGCCCGCTGGGTGATCAGCAGCAGCCGGTCTACCTTGAACGGCTTCTCGATGTAGTCGTAGGCGCCGCGCCGGATGGCGCTCACCGCCGTCTCGACGTTGCCGTGCCCCGAGATCATCACCACCGGCATGTCGGGGTGCTGCGCCTGGAACACGTCGAGCAGTTGCAGGCCGTCGAGCCGGCTGCCCTGCATCCAGATGTCGAGGAACACAAGGCTCGGCCGTCGCCGGGCGATTTCGTTCAGCCCGGAATCGGCGTCGTGCGCCTGCCGGGTTTCATAACCCTCGTCCTCGAGGATGCCCGCGATCAGGTCGCGGATGTCGTCCTCGTCGTCGATGATCAGGATATCGAGGGCCATCAGCTATTCTCAACCGCGCGCAATTGCGGCTCCCCTTGTTTTTCGGCTCCAGGTTGTGCCCCGCCCGCTGCACCTTCGGTCACCGGCGCGGCCTGCTGCTCCGCTCCGGCGCCTGGGGATGGATCGACATCCCCCTCGTCCCCCTCTGCCCGGCGCAACGGCAGAGTGAAGGTGAACGCGGCGCCCGTGCGCCCGTTCTCGTCCGGCTCGGCATCCACCAGGTCTACCTTGCCGCCGTGTTGTTCAATGATCTTGGCTACGATCGCCAGCCCCAGCCCGGTGCCCTTGTCGCGCGTCGTAACGTAGGGCTCGAGCAGGCGGTTGCGATTTTCCTTGGGCCAGCCCTTGCCGTTGTCGGAGACCGTGAGGCGCACCATCTCGCCTTCGATATGCGCCTCCACCACGATGCGCGGATCCTTGATCGCCTCGATGCCGGCTCCCTCGATCGCCTCGACCGCGTTCTTGATCAGGTTGGTCAGCACCTGGCTGATCAGCCGGCCGTCGAACATGGCGATGATCGGCTGTTCCGGCAGCTTCATGGTCACCGCCACCTCAGGCAGCCGGACACTCTCGAGGAACACGGCCTGGCGGATCGCGTCGGTCAGGTCGCCCGACACCGGCTTCGCCTCCGGCATGCGGGCGAACGACGAGAACTCGTCGACCATCCGGCCGATATCGCCAACCTGCCGGATGATGGTGTTGATGCACTTGTCGAATACCTCGAAATCGTCGGCGAGCTTGCTGCCGTAGCGCCGGCGCAGGCGCTCCGCCGAGAGCTGGATCGGGGTGAGCGGGTTCTTGATTTCGTGCGCGATGCGGCGCGCCACGTCGGCCCAGGCGCCAGTTCGCTGCGCCGACAGCAGGTCGGTGATGTCGTCCAGGGTGACCACGAAGCCCTTCGACTCCGTGATGGTGCCCTCGCGCGTCAGCTGCACCTGGTAGGTGCGGTAATCGGGGCCGGAGCCGATCTCCACCTGGTCCCGCACCTGGCCGCGGCGGGCCGACTTGGCGCGGTCGATGATCGGCGCCAGCACCGGGATCACCTCCTCGATGCGCCGGCCGACCAGCGAGACTTCGTCGCTCTCCACCATCTCGGCGGCGCGCGCATTCACCAGGGTGATCGTGCCGAACGGGTCGAGGCCGATGATGCCGGCCGACACGCCCTCCACCACGGCTTCGGTGAAGTGCCGGCGTTTCTCGTTGATCTCGTTGACCTCCAGCAGCTCGACGCGTTGCGACTTCAGCTGCTGGGTCATGGTGTTGAAGCGGGTGGCGAGGTCGCGCAGGTCCCCCCTGCCCGCCTGCACCGGCACTCGTACGTCCAGGTCGCCTTCGGAGACCCGGTTGGAGGCGATCATCAGGTTACGGATCGGATCGACGAAGCGGTTGGCCAGCGCGATGCCGATCCATACCGCCGCGAGCAGCAGCACCAGCGCGAGGCCGACATACATCAGGGCGAAGGTGATCTGGAACACCACGCGGTTGCTCGCGTACTCGCGATACTCGGTGATGTTCTCGTCGGTCAGGCGCATGAACTCCAGCACTTCGGGGTCCACGGGCCGTGCCACCAGCAGATAGGTATTGTCGTAACCGCGCAGCTTCACCACCGCGCCGACCATGTTGGTGCGGCCGGGGGCGATCTCGGTGGGCACCCCCTCCTGCACGTCGGTGGTGAGTGCGCCGGAAAGGCGCGGCGCCGAGCCAGGCACGTTGATCTGCGCCCGCATGAGCACGTCGCCGTCCGAGGACATCAGGTAGGCGAACGGCAGCGAACGCGTCGTCGCCAGCGCCGTCAGGATGCGCTGGAAGGTCTCGCGATCGGTCTCGAACGTGGCACGGGACTGCTCCAGCTCGTTGGCGACCCAGATGATGTCGTCGCGCAGCACCTGCGAGTGCTCCCGCAGGTACGAACTCGCGACAACGCGCGACGAGTCAACGATGGTCCGGGTGCGTTCGCTGAACCACTGGTCCAGCCCCTGGTTCAGCGAGATCATCGCGACGATGGCGACGATCATTGCCGGGATGGCGGCCACCATGGCGAACATCGTCACCATGCGTACCTGCAGTCCGGATCCCGCCTGCCCGCGCAGCCGCGCCTGGATCAGCAGCGTGGCCTCGGTCATCACCAGCGCCACGACGACCAGCACCAGCAGGCCGTTCACCACCCAGATGATCGTCCAGATCTCGGGTGTCGGCTCGATGTCGGTCGCCCCGGTCATCACCAGGAACGAGCCCGACGACACGAACACCGAGAGCAGCACCACGATGAGCCCGAGTGTGCGGATCGCCTGCCGGCCGGCATCGGCGAAGATCGGTCGAGCCGACCGCTTCATCTGTGGCACAGAGTGCATCGGCTCCGGTAATGTGTCGCTTACGAGCGTTGTCATCGATCCGAAGGCCGCCTTGGGCGATAAGCTTGCAGTGTCGCCCAGTTCGAGCGACCCTTCAAGATAATTGTTGCCAAAATGTGACACCCCGTCCGAACGGGGATCTAGCGGGATGCCCGTCAGTACCGGTCCACGGGCATTTCTGCAACACGTGCGGCTATCGTCACGAACCCGTGTGCAGGTCAGCCCTGCCTTCGAGACTGCTTCACGATCTCGATCGCGTGGGCCCGGATCTTCTTGCGCAGGGTGTTGCGGTTCAGGCCGAGCAGGTCGGCGGCGCGTATCTGGTTGCCTCCGCACGCGTTCAGCGCCATGGCGATCAGCGGTGCCTCGACCCGGTCCAGCACCCGCTGGTAGAGCCCGGTTGGCGGCAGGTTCGGCTCGTACTCCCGCAGCACCTGCGCCACATGCGTCTCGATCGCGCTCGCTACATCGGCAGGTCCCGCGACGGCCGGCGCCGGTTGGCGGTCGGCGAGGTTGAGCTCGTTCTGCACGATCTCGACCGAGATGTTCTCGTCGGCGTAGAGCGCCGACAGGCGGCGCACCAGGTTCTCGAGCTCGCGGACGTTGCCCGGCCAGCTGTAGTTCTGCATCAGCCGGATCGCCTCGGGCGCAATCGTCTTCACCGGCTCGCCCTCCCCTTGGGCCGCGCGGAGGAAGTGCTGCACCAGGTCGTTGATGTCGTCCACGCGCTCGCGCAGCGGCGGCAGGCGGATCGGCACCACGTTGAGCCGATAGAACAGGTCCTCGCGGAACAGCCCCTGCCGGATCATCTGGCCCAGGTCGCGGTGCGTGGCGGCGACGATGCGGACGTTCGATCGGATCGGCGTACGCCCGCCGACCATGGTATACTCACCCTCCTGCAGCACGCGCAGCAGGCGCGTCTGCGCATCCATCGGCATGTCGCCGATCTCGTCGAGGAACAGCGTGCCGCCCTCTGCCTGTTCGAAGCGGCCCGACGAGCGTGCCGTGGCGCCGGTGAAGGCGCCCTTCTCGTGCCCGAACAGCTCCGCCTCGATCAGGTCGCGCGGGATCGCCGCCATGTTGATGGCGACGAACGGCCCGTTCCGGCGCTTGCCGAAATCGTGCAGCGCGCGTGCAACCAGCTCCTTGCCGGTACCGCTCTCGCCGGTGATCATCACCGTGAGGTCGGTCTGCATCAGGCGGGCGAGCGCGCGGTAGATGTCCTGCATCGCCGGCGAGCGGCCGACCAGCGGCATCGTCTCGCCCGGCTCGTCCGGCTTCTTGTCGGCCGACGTCGACTTCCTGGCGTCCGCCAGCGCCCGCGACACCACCGACAGCACCTCGGTGATGTCGAACGGCTTGGGCAGGTACTCGTAGGCGCCGACCTCGTTGGCGCGGATCGCCGTCATGAAGGTGTTCTGCGCGCTCATCACCACGACCGGCAGGTCGGGCCGGAGCTTCTTCACCTTCGGCATGATGTCGAAGGCATTGCCGTCGGGCATCATCACGTCGGTGATCAGCAGGTCGCCTTCGCCGCGGCTGACCCAGTTCCACATCGTGGACAGGTTGCCGGTCGGGCGCACTTCGTAGCCGGCGCGGGTCAGCGCCTGGTTCAGCACCATGCGGATGGCGGCGTCGTCGTCGGCGAGCAGGACGGTGTGGCTCATTGCGCCATGGCCTCTTCACTCATCTCAGACACTGAGGATCGGGCGGCGACCGGCAGCAGGATGCGGAACCGCGTCCGGCCGGGCCGGCTGTCGAGGTCGAGCACCCCGCCATGGTCGCCGATGATCTTGGCCACCAGCGCCAGCCCCAGTCCGGAGCCGTTCGCCTTGGTGGTGATGAAGGGGTCGAAGATGATCGGCACTAGGTCCGTAGCGATGCCCGGACCATTATCCTCGATGACGATTTCCAGCGGCAGCGAGATGCGCTCCGACACGCCCTGCACCGAGATGCGGATGCCCGGCCGGAATGCCGTCGAGAAACGGATCTCCGGCTTGCTGGTATGTCCCAGCGCCTCCGCGGCGTTCTTCACGAGGTTGAGGAACACCTGGATCAGCTGGTCGCGGTTGCCCGCCACCGGCGGCAGCGACGGGTCGTAGTCCTCGGTGATGGTGATGCCCTTGGCGACGCCGTTCCTGGCCAGCAGCTTCACCCGGTCGAGGATCACGTGGATGTTGATCGGCTCGCTCTCCATCGGCCGGTCGTCGCCGAACACCTCCACCCGGTCGATCAGTTCCACGATGCGATCCACCTCG
>JBQCFF010000307.1:0-9260 GCA_051959485.1 Devosia sp.
GAGCGAGTTGGCCCGGGTGTAGGTCGGCAGGCCGGCGAGGCCGGTGACCACCAGCCCGTGCCGGACGGTGGCAAGCGGCACGGCGTTCTCGCCGAAATCGGCACCCATGACATCGCCGAGCCGGGCCCGCAGCGCCCCCTCTCCCTCGCGGCCGGGCCAGTTCGAGGCGGAGCGGTCGGCGCCGTCGAGGACGAAATGCACCTGCGGGTTGGCCATGGCGAGGCGGCGGACGATGTCGCCGATCGCCGCTGCCTCGGCGCGCTCGGACTTCAGGAATTTCCGGCGGGCCGGCACGTTGGCGAAGAGGTCGCGCACCTCGACGATGGTGCCGCGGTTCATGGCAATCGGCGCGACCCGGCCCTTGCTGCCATGGCAGACGGCGAGGCGCAGCCCGGTCTCGGCATCGGCCTGCCGGGTGGCGATGGTGAGTTCCGCCACCGAACCGATGGAGGCCAGCGCTTCGCCACGGAAGCCGAGCGTGCGGATGTCATCGAGGCCGTCGTCGGCGAGCTTGCTGGTGGCGTGGCGCTCGACGGAAAGGCGCAGGTCGGTCTCGTCCATGCCGACGCCGTCGTCCTCGATGCGCATGAGGGCGACGCCGCCACCGGCGGTGGTGATGGCGATGCGGCGGGCGCCGGCATCGATGGCGTTCTCCACCAGCTCCTTGACCACGCTTGCCGGGCGCTCGACCACTTCGCCGGCGGCGATGCGGTTGATCAGGTCTTCAGGGAGCTGGCGAATGGGCACGGGCGATTCTCCTGGACCGGAGAATAGCAGAGTTTGGGGTACCGGACCGTCGGGAGAATTGTGGCAGCTTCGAGTGATGCCAGGCATTGAGTGCAAACGAAAATCCGGTGGGTTGCCGCAATCGATCCGGAAATTGGCCACGCCGATGAACGGGCCTGGAACGCCTCGGCTGGCGGTCGGGAGCGTTCCGGGCTACATGCGAGGGATGCGCAGCCCGATGGACCTTGCACTCGAACTCGCCGCCGAGGCCGCCGCTGCCGGCGAGGCGCCGGTGGGTGCCGTGGTGGTGGAAGGCGAGCGGGTGCTGGCGGCGGAGCGCAACCGCATGCGCGAGCTCAGCGACCCGACGGCGCATGCCGAGCTGATGGCGATTCGCAGCGCGCTGGCGGCGCGGGGGACCGGACGCCTCGATGGCTGCGACCTCTATGTGACGCTCGAACCCTGCGCCATGTGCGCGGGCGCGATCGCGCATGTGCGGCTGCGGCGGGTGGTCTACGGCGCGGCCGACCCGAAGGCGGGGGCGGTGGAGCACGGGGTGCGGCTGTTCGAGAGCCCGAACTGCCACCATCGGCCCGAAGTGGTCGCGGGGATCGGGGAGCGCCGGGCGGCCGAACTGCTGCGCGCCTTCTTCCAGCGCTTGCGGTAGCGGGTTACCGCTCCTCGGCGCGGCTGGTGGAGGCGGTGCCCTGGATGAACAGCTCGACCTTGCGCTCGAGGGCGCGCTTCAGGTTGTCCTTGTCGCGCTCGACATGCGCCATGATCTCGCGCACGCGCCAGAACTCGTGGGCGCCGAAGCTGTTGAGGCGGGGGCGGATGTACACGTCGGGCGGATAGGCGGCCATCATATGGGCCGTCAGCGAGTGCATCATGATCTGCGCCGAGCCGAACCAGGTGTCGACGACCGAGTGGTTGATCTTGTCCATCTGCTCGGAGGGGTCGCCGTTGACGTCGATGCCGACGACGATGTCGGTGTCGGCGGAGGCCTGGTCGAGCGGCAGCGGGTTCACCACGCCACCATCGACCAGCAGGTGGTTGGCGAAGGGCACCGGCTTGAACAGGCTGGGGATGGCGATCGAGCCGGCGATCGCGTCGCGCAGCGGTCCGTCGGAGAACACCGCCTGGTGCCAGCTCTGGAAATCGGTCGCCACGACGTAGAACTTCGTCTGCAGCTCGCAGAACTCGTACGGGAACGGGTGGGGCAGGAAGGCATCGACGACGCGCCGGGCATCGAGCTGCATGCCGAACAGATTGCCGAGGTGGCGGACCTGCGCCCCCCACAGCCGGCTGGCGATGATCTTCATCGTGCCCAAGACGGACACGGTGTGCTCGCGCAGTTCCGCCCCGCTCATGCCGCTGGCCCAACCGGCGCCGATCAGCGCGCCGATCGAGGTGCCGGCGATGACGTGCGGCCGGAGCCCGAGTTCCTCGATCGCTTCGATGAAGGGGACGTGGGTGAGGCCGCGGGCGGAGCCGCCACCGAGGGCTACGCCGATCCTCGGATCGCCGCCGTGCGGCCGCGGCAGCTCGACGTATTCGCCCCGGAGCTTCTGCACAATCTCGAGGCCCCGCCGCTGCAGCGGAGTCATCGGATCGGCCTGTGGAAGCTCGTGTTTCACGATAAGGACGTAGGTTACCCTCTGTCCCTTTATAAGGGGTTCACACCCCGGAGCGTTCCACTATCGGCCGGTGAAGTTAACCCGGATAGTCAGCGACCGCGTTCGCGCTCCACCGCGCGCCAGCCGATATCGCGGCGGCAGAAGCCTTCGGGCCAGTCGATCCTGTCGACAGCGGCATAGGCGCGGGCCTGTGCCTCGGCGACCGTGCGGCCGAGCGCGGTGACGTTCAGCACCCGCCCGCCATTGGCGATCAGCTTGCCGTCGCAGCGGGCCGTGCCGGCGTGGAAGACCTTGAGCTCGGGGCCGTCGAGATCGTCGGCGCCCCTGATCTCGCTGCCCTTCGGCACGTTGACCGGGTAGCCGCGCGTGGCCAGCACGACGGTGAGCGCCACCTCGGGCCGGAACTCCGGCGTGACGCCGGCGAGCTCGCCCCGGGCGGTGGCGAGCAGCAGCTCGAGCAGGTCCGACCGGAGCCGCAGCAGCAGCACCTGGCAGTCGGGGTCGCCGAAGCGGACGTTGTATTCGATGAGCTTGGGGCCGTCGGCGGTCACCATGATGCCGGCGAACAGCACGCCGGTGAAGGGCGTGCCGCGCTCGGCCATGCGGCGCACCGAAGGCAGGATGATCTCGTCGCGCACCCGCGCCGTCACCGCTTTTGTCATCACCGGGGCGGGGGAGTAGGCGCCCATGCCGCCGGTATTCGGGCCGCGGTCGCCGTCCCAGACGCGCTTGTGGTCTTGGGCGCTGGGCAGCAGCACGACGTCGGTGCCATCGCAGAGCGCGAAGATCGAGGCTTCCTCGCCCTCGAGGTATTCCTCGATCACCACGGTCGAGCCGGACGCGCCGAACGCACCGGAGAAGCAGTCGCGCACCGCGTCCTCGGCCTCGGGCTGGGTCGTCGCCACCGTGACCCCCTTGCCGGCCGCCAGACCGTCCGCCTTGATGACGATAGGCGCGCCATGCCGGCGCACGTAGGCGAGCGCGTCGGCCTCGTTGTCGAAGCGGCCATAGCGCGCCGTCGGCACGCCCGCCTCGTCGCAGAGCGTCTTGGTGAAGCTCTTCGAGCCTTCGAGCTGCGCCGCGGCCCGGCTCGGCCCGAAGCAGAGCAGCCCGGCCGCGCGCACGTCATCGGCCAGCCCGGCGACGGCCGGGGCATCGGGGCCGATCACCACGAAATCGACGGCGTTGGCCTTGGCGAAAGCCAGCACGGCGGGGTGGTCGGTGATGTCGAGCGGGACGTTCTCGGCGATGACTGCGGTGCCGCCATTGCCCGGCGCGACGAACAGCTTCCCGCACTGCGGCGACCGGGCGATTGCCCAGGCCAGGGCGTGCTCGCGGCCGCCCGATCCGATCACCAGAATACGCATTGAGAACCCTTCGCCAGCAAAGCCCCGCGCCCCTCTAGCACCTGCCCGATCGGTGCGCCAAGCCTTGACGGACTCAAGCCTATGCCGCACCTGTCGGGCATGGTTGTCCCCTTGACCAATGCCGCCGAGTTCACCGTCTCCGAGATCGCCAATGCGGTGAAGCGCACGGTGGAGGACGAGTTCGGCCACGTGCGGGTGCGCGGCGAGATCTCCGGCTTCCGCGGCGTGCATTCGTCCGGGCACGCCTATTTCACGCTCAAGGACGAGAACGCGGCGCTCGATGCCGTGATCTGGAAGACGAGCTTCGCCCGGCTGCGCTTCAAGCCGCAGGAAGGGCTGGAGATCATCGCCACCGGGCGGCTCACCACCTATCCGCGCTCGTCGAAGTACCAGATTGTCATCGAGCAGATCGAGCCGGCCGGCGCCGGCGCGCTGATGGCGCTGCTCGAGGACCGGCGCCGCAAACTGGCGGCGGAAGGGCTGTTTGCGACGGAGCGGAAGCGCGAGCTGCCATACCTGCCGCGCGTCATCGGCGTCATCACCTCGCCGACGGGGGCGGTTATCCGCGACATCCTGCATCGGATCTCCGACCGCTTCCCGAGCCGCGTGGTGGTATGGCCGGTGCGCGTGCAGGGCGAGACCACCGCGGCCGAGGTATCCGCCGCGATCGAGGGTTTCAACCGGCTGCAGCCGGGCGGCCCGATCCCGCGGCCCGACGTGCTGATCGTGGCGCGCGGCGGCGGCTCGATCGAGGACCTGTGGGGCTTCAACGAGGAGATCGTGGTCCGGGCGGTGGCGGCGAGCCGCATCCCGACGATCACCGCGGTGGGGCACGAGACCGACACGACGCTGGTCGACTATGCGTCGGACTGGCGGGCGCCGACGCCGACGGCCGCCGCCGAGGCGGCGGTGCCGGTGCGTTCAGAACTCCTCGGCTATGTCGACGAACTGGGCAGCCGCGAGCGCTACGCGGCGCGCCGCATCGCGTCGCAGGCCCGCGACCGCTACCGGGCGGTGAGCGCCGGGTTGCCGCGCCCGGCCGACCTGCTGGCCACGGCACGGCAGCGGCTCGACCATGCCGCCTCCAACCTTGCCGCGGCGCTCCGCCATGCCGGGCAGAAGAAGCGCATCGAGTTCGGCCGCACCGCCCCGCGGCTCAACCTGCAGCTGCTGCGCCAGCGCAGCCGTGAGCTCAGCGTGCGGCTCGCCGAGGCCGGCCGCCGGGCCGGGGCCTCGGCGACGCGGGTGCTGGAGCGGCGGCGGGCGGCGTTCGCCACTGCCTCGGCGCGGCTCTCGCCCATGGCGCTGCAGGCGGAAATCCGCCACTCGCGGACGCAACTGCAGCCCTGCGCCGAGCGGCTGACGCCGGCCTTCAGCCGGATCGTGGAGCAGCGGCGACAGCGGCTCGAGGCGATCGGCACGCTGCTGGCGACGGTGAGCTACCAGAACGTGCTCGCCCGCGGCTTCGCCGTGGTCACCAACGAGGCCGGCGACATCGTGCGTCAGACCGACCAGGTGAAGATCGGCGAGCAGGTGCACCTGATGCTGTCGGACGGCACGCTGCCGGCCACCATCGGCGGCGGCCCGGTGCCACGCCACCGCCCCCGTGTCCGCTCGGACGACGACAACGGACAGTCGAGCCTGTTCTAGGGTTTTTCGCTACGGTGACGGTTCCGTTGAGGGGTCACCCCGGCGGAGGCCGGGGCCCATCCTGAGGGCTTTCGACCTCAGTGAGGGCATGGCTACGCCTCAGGCTGGATCCCGGCCTGCGCCGGGATGACCGGGGGTGAGGCGCTTGGCGGCGCTGGCTCCTGCCCGAGGACGGAGGCCGGGGTGCGTTGCCGCCCCCTCCACCACCCTGCGGGTGGTCCCCCTCCCCCGCTGGCGCGGTGGAGGATCCGCGCGTGGGATCCGGTCCCCCGCAATGGCGGGCGGCGAGGCGGCCGGATCGCTGGCGCCCTGCCCTACCAGGCGAGCTTGGCCATGAAGCCGGCGACGTTGGCTTCGCTGGGGGCGAGGAGCGCCTCGATGGCCTTGGGGTCGGGTTGGCCGAAGGCGTCGAGTTCGGCGGCGTGGATCGAGCCGGTGATGAACAGCAGGTCGAGGCCGGCGCCGGCGGCGCCGATGGCGTCGGTGCGCACGGAATCGCCGATGGCGAGGATGCGGGAGCGCTCGAGCGGGCGGCCGATGGCCCGCTCGGCCTGGTGCAGCGCCTCGGTGTAGATCGGCTTGTATGGCTTGCCGATCATCCGGATCATGCCGCCATGCGCTTCGTAGAGGTCGGCGATGGCGCCGCCGCAATAGATGATGCGGTCGCCGTCCTCGACCACCCGATCGGGGTTGGCGCAGAGCATCGGCAGGTGGCGCGAGAGCCAGAGCCGGATTCGGTCCTCGTACATGTCCGGCGTCTCGTCATCGTCGTCGAGATCGGTGACGACGACGGCGCTCGCCGCTTCGGCCGGGCCGAGGGTGATGTCGAGGCCCTCGAACAGCGCATCGTTCTCCACCGGCGGGCCGACATAGTGGACCGTCTTGCCGCGATACTCGGCGGCGAGGATGGCGCGGGTGGCGCCGCCCGAGGAGACCAGCGCGTCGTAGGCTTCGCGGACGATCCCCATGCCGTCGAGCATCTCGATGATCGGCGGCGCCGGACGCGGCGCGTTGGTGATCAGCACGACGCGGCCGCCCTGCCGGCGGTAGTTGACCAGCGCCTCGACGGCACCGGGATGCGCGACGGCGCCGTTGTGGAGGACGCCCCAGACGTCGGAGAGGATGGCGTCGTAGTTGGGAGCGATCTCGCGCAGGCCGTGAAGCGCGTTCATTTGCAGGGTCCTTCAGGTTGGCTGGGATGGCGCTATCGAAGCGGAAAGGTCTGCGACCTTTCCCGAAAAGCGCTCCGGGTTCAGGCTTGGGCGCCGGCCCGCTTCGGTTCAGGGCGGCGCTCGACCAGGAGGTCGGCGCGCACCGGGCCGGGGCGGCCGATATGCGGCCCCTGGACCAGCACGATGCCATCCTCGAACAGGCTCAAGAGCTGCTGCTCGTCGATGACGCCGGTGGCGCAGAGCTCGATCTGGAAGCGCTTGGCGTAGGGCGCGATGTCGGCGGTGTGGAAATCGGTGAAGCTTTCCGGCTGCCGCAGGAAGCGGGTGGCGTCGAAGCGGACGGTGGAGAAGCCGAGGCCCTCGAGCTCGGAAAAATCGACGCGCAGCGACTGCGCCTCGGTAAGCACGAAACCGGCACCGGCCCTGCGGAACTCGAACAGCTGCCGCTTCTCGGCGGGCCCGATGGCCTTCCACTCGGCCTGCGGGATGGCGAAGCTCAGCGAGGGGCCGATGGCCTGATTGGCGCCGAGGACGGCGCCCACCTGCTCCAGCATGTGGCGATCGAGCATGGTGGCGCGGCTGAGCTGCAGGGCCAGCCGGATCGGCTGCCCGGCGGTGCGGGCGCGGCGGGCGATGGTGACCGCTTCGTCGAGGGCCAGCGACTCGATGCGGCGAACGATGTCCTCGCCGCCGCGGCGCGGCATGAAATCGACCGCGTCGGCGAGGCTGCCGTCCTCGCGCTGCAGACGCGGCACCAGGTCGTAACCGACGGGGCGGCGCTGCGGCAGGGCGACGACCGGCTCGATATGGAAGACGAGGCGGTCGGCATCGAGCGCGGCGCGCAGCTCGGCCTCGGGCACCAGCGGTTCGGGCAGGCCGTCATCGTCCTCGGGGGCCGGCGGGAGCGGCGCGTCGGCCGGCATGGGCAGGGCGGCGGCGCCGTTCTTGCGGTTCTCCTCGAACTCGGCGAGGGCCTCGGCCAGCTGACGGGTGACGGTGCCGAGCACCGAGATATCGGCCTCGATCGCCTCCAGCCGGCTGCCAACATTGGCATCGGCGATGGCGTTGACGCGCTGGCTCAGCACCTGCCCGGCCTTCGCATCGGTGGAGAGCAGGCGGGCGAGGTCCTCCACCGCCTTTTCCAGCCGCGCCTCGGAGCGCTGGCGCAGCTGCCGCTCCATCAGCATGACGGCGACGGCGCCGAAGGCCAGCGCCGTCACCACCGCCTCGATGGGCGAGAAGGTGAGGGCGAAATAGCCCGTCGCGGCGACGCCGAGGGCCGAGAGCGCGATGAAGATGTAGACCAGTGCCTGCAATGCGCTCGGCGCCCCAGTGGGAGACGGATGGTTGACGCCCGTTCGTCATAGCATCGGCGGACGGTGGCTGAAAGGCAGGCGGCCGGCTCGTCCACTCCAACCAAATATTTACCCTGATCGTCAACACTCGGTAGACCATACGCGTCCAGGGACCGCTTCCGATGACTTTCGCCGGCTCCGGCACCGAGATCGTTCGAATCCTGCTCGTCGACAGCGACGTGGCGGCGGGACCATTGCTGTCGATCGGCATCCGGCCGGTGCTGCGGCAGATTCCGGTGATCATGCAGGTGGCAAGCGGGGTCGAGGCGCTCGAGCAACTGCGCGCCGGGACGGTCGACGTGATCCTGCTCGACCTGCCCTCGCTGCGGGACCTGTCGGAGGACACGGAAATCGCGGTGGCGCGGGTGGTGCGGCTCTGCCCCGCGGCGCTGGTGATCGCCATTTCCGACGGAGCTTCGGTGTCGCGGGCGATGGCGGCGATGCGGGCCGGGGCGCACGACCATCTCAGCCGGCCGCTGGGCGGGCTCGCCTTTGCCGGCCGGGTGCAGGAGATCGCCGCCCGCCACGGCAAATCGCGGGTGCTGACGATCGACGGCGGCGGCGAGGCGGAGCGGCCGGCAGAGTCGCAGGGCGAGCCGGAGACGCCTGCCAGCGCGGGGCGCACGGCAGTGCTGCCGATGTGGCGGCAGGAGCAGCGGATCATCGAGGAAGCGATCGAGAGCTTCGGCGGCAACATTGCGCTTGCCGCCCAGGCCCTGGAGCTCAGCCCCTCCACCATCTACCGCAAGCGCCAGGCCTGGGCCGAGATGGAGGGCAAGCGCGGCGCGGCCTAGCCCTTGGCGAGCTTGTCGCGCATCTTCTTGGCGGTGGCGAAGGCCTTGGCTTCTTCGCCGAGGGCCGAGCCCTTCTTCACGACGCTGCCGTCGGCGTCGACCAGCGACCAGTCCCACTTGGTGTTGGGACCGACGCCGCCGGTGCGACGGAGCCTGATTTCGAGTTCTGCGCTTACCGCCACGTGAAGACCCTTGTTACCGAGTAGTTGAAGACGACGCTCATCAGCACGCCGAGCAGGCCGGCGAGATAGAACTGGCCATCGAAGGCATAAATCCAGCTGGCGACCGAGACGTTGGCCAGGGCGCCGATCGAGCAGACCGCGTAGAAGGTGAGGAGGCCGGTGTAGAAGCGCCAGCCCTTCAGCTTCCGGTTCGCGTAGGTCAGCTCGTTGTTGACGATGTAGTTGAAAGTCATGGCGACGACCACCGCCAATGTCTGGGCCCAGACGAACTCGAGCCCGGCGCGCTCATGCGCCAGCCACAGCGTGCCCATGTGGACGATGACGCCGAAGCCGCCGACCAGCGCGAAGAGCAGGAAGCTGGTGGGCAGCAGGCCGCC
>JBQCFF010000308.1:0-2808 GCA_051959485.1 Devosia sp.
CCACTGCTCGAGCAGCGTCCCCGGCCGCACCACCGCCAGCACCTTGCCCTCGCCGTAGCGGTAGCCCTTGCGGAAGCGGCGGTTGGCGCGCGGGTCGGTGAGCACGTGGGCCGCGCCGACGAAGCTGCGCAGCAGCGCCAGCAGCGCGTCGCCGGGCATTGGGGAGGTGGGCATGGTCGGTTCGGTCGGCATCGATGATGGTGGTTTCATCACATAGGCCGGAATTGCCGCCGCGTCGATGCGCGCTTTGGTGGGTGTGCCCTATTCCGCCATTTCGGCCACGTCGGACAGCGGCAGGCTGATGCGGAAGCAGGCGCCGCGCGAGCGGGTGGGCACCAGTTCGAGCTTGCCGTTCATGTGGCTGATGATCTGCCGCGAGATGGCGAGGCCCAGCCCCGCGCCCGGCGCGGCGGCCGTGCCGGTGGCGCCGCGGGCGAACTTCTCGAACACCAGTGCCCGCTCGTCGCGCGCGATGCCGGGACCGTTGTCGGCGACCTCGATGATGTAGTGCCGGCGCGAGCCGCGCGAACGCACCTCCACCACCGGGTCGGGCGCGTCATTGTACTTGATGGCGTTGGAGATCAGGTTGATCAGCACCTGGCTCAGCCGGTCGGCATCGGCATCGACCCGGACCGGACCCGGCAGCTTGTCGACGACGAGGCGGACCGGGCGCTGCCGGGCCAGCGCCGAACAGACCTCGACGGCGCCGTCGAGCACCGCCTCCGCATCGGTGGGCACGTTCTGCCATCCCGCCTCGCCGCGCTCGAGCGCATTGAGGTCGAGGATCTGGTCGAGCAGCTTGGTGAGCCTGAGGCTCTCCTTGTGGATGGTGGCGAGGAACTTCTGCCGCTCGGCCTCGTCGAGCCGCTGCTCGCTGAGCAGGATTTCCGAGAACGAGCGGATCGAGGTCATCGGGGTGCGCACCTCGTGACTGACCTGCGACAGGAACTCGTCCTTCTGGCTGTCGAGCTCACGCAGCTGCCGGTTGGCCTCCTCGAGCTTACGCGCCGTGTCGCGCAGCTCGGCCGAAGTGCGTTCCAGCTGCTGCGAATACTCGATCGCCTGCTGCGTCTCGTCGGCCATCTGCAGCACTTCCTCGAGCGACACCGCGCCGCCCGCCACCACCTTGGACAGCATCACGTGGGCCGAGGCAGCGCCGATGGAACCGGCCAGCTCGCGCTCCAGCCGGTCGATGAACTCCGGCGTCGGCTCGCTCGAGGCGTTGCCCGCCTCGGCCCCGGCGCTCTCGAACAGCGTGATCGCCCGCTCGGTGCCGAGCACCCGCTGCGCCACGAACTTCAGGTCGCGCGTCGTCGCCGAACCACGGATCAGCGCCCCGGCCGCGGCCGGCCGGCGGAACAGGTCGACGAACAGCGTCGCCTGCACCCGCTCGAGCGCCGACTGGCTGGTGAACAGCGACCCCACCACCAGCGTCGCGGTGTTGAGGAACAGGCTCCAGAACACCGCGTTGGCCAGTGGATCGAGCCCGTCGAGCCCGAACAGCGCCTCGGGCCGCAGCCAGCCGATGCCCCACGGCCCTTCCGCCATCAACTGCGCCACCATCGGCGAGGCCGACTGGAACGACGGCATGAAGCTCGACCACGCCCAGACGACGAACCCCACCGCCACCGCCGCAGTGGCCGCCTTGAGCGACGCATCCTTCCAGAACAGCGCCGCGACGATCGCCGGCAGGAACTGCGCCACGCCGCAGAACGAGATCAGCCCGATCGGCGCCAGCGCGTCGCTGCCCCGCGTCAGGTAGAAATAGAAGAACCCCAGCGACAGGATCACGCCGATCGAGAAGCGGCGCGAGTTGAGCAGCAGCCGGCTGACGCCGCGCCCGTCGCCCACCCCCTGCCCCTGCGTGAAGCGCAGCACGATCGGCATGACGATGTGGTTGGAGACCATGATCGACAGCGCGATCGACTCCACAATGATCATCGAGGTCGCCGACGAGAAGCCGCCGATGAAGGCGAACAGCGCCAGTCCCTGCTGGTCGGCCGCCAGCGGCAGGGTGAGCACGAACATGTCGGGGTTGGCCCCGGCCGGCAGCGTCGTGAGCCCGAACAGCGCGATCGGCAGGGTGAACAGGCTCATCAGCAGCAGGTAGGCCGGGAACGCCCAGGCCGCCGTGCGCAGGTGGTTCTCGTCGGAATTCTCCACCACCGTGATCTGGAACTGCCGCGGCAGGCAGATGATGGCGGCGATGGAGAGCACGTTCATCGCCACCCAGCGGTCGCCGAAGGTGTCGCGCGAATAGATGGCGATGCCCTGCGCCTCGGCCCGCGCGAAGATCGCCTCGAAGCCGCCACCGGCCCAGACCACGAAGATCCCGACCGCCAGCAGCGCCGCGAGCTTCACCAGCGCCTCGAAGGCGATGGCGGCGACGACGCCGTGGTGCTGCTCCTTGGCGTCGACGTTGCGAGTGCCGAACAGGATGGTGAACAGCGCCATCGCCGCCGCGACGCCAAAGGCGATCCCCACCTCGTCGATGCCGGCAAAGCTGCCGCGGCTGAACTCCGAGGCGTCGGCTACCGCCTGGATCGACGAGGTCACCGCCTTGAGCTGCAGCGCGATGTAGGGCGCGATGCCGATCACCGCGATCACCGTCACCAGCACCGCCAGGCGGCTCGATTTGCCGAAGCGCGAGGACAGCAGGTCCGCGATCGAGGTGATGCGCTGGTTGTGGCTGATGCGGACGAGCCGACGGAGGATGAACCACCAGCCCACGAACACCAGCGTCGGCCCCAGGTAGATCGCGAGGTACTCGAGCCCGTTGCGGGCCGCCGAGCCGACCGCCCCGTAGAA
>JBQCFF010000309.1:0-9272 GCA_051959485.1 Devosia sp.
AGGCTGTACGGATCCTCGGAGTAGTTCGGATGCTCCTCGTCGATCGGCAGGTAGTCGTAGTGCGGATCGCGGCTGTAGGCGTGGCCGATGGCGTTCACGCTCGAGGCCTGGCAGATGCGCATGATGCCGTTCTCGACGGCCGCCTGCAGCGCATTGTAGCTGCCCACCACGTTGTTGTTGTGCACGACGTGGTCGGGGTGGCGGCCGGGCGAGGGGATGGCCGCCATGTGGATCACGGCGTCGCAGCCCTTGAAGGCATCGACGAGCTTCTCGTACTCGTCCATGTCGGCCTGCACGAAGTGCAGGTCCCTGGTTTCCTCGGTCTCGGGCGCGGCGACGCGGTCGATGCAGACCAGCTCGTGTCCCTGCGCCCGCGCCTCCTTGATGATGGCGCGGCCGACGCCGCCCGATGACCCGGTGAGGGCGATCCTCATTTCATTGCACCTTGTTTTCCGTACACGGCTTCGTGGAGGCCGCGGATATAGCCGATGGCGTAGAGCCGACCGAAGGCCGAGTAGCCGGCGTTCTCGTTGCTGTCACCCTCGACGGTGGGGACGTGATCGGGGCGCAGCACGCCGTCGAAGTCGATGTCCTTGTAGGCCTGCATGGTGGCCAGCATGTCGGTCTTGCCGGCGTCGTGCCAGGTCTCGCGGAAGTTGGTCGGCACGCCCTCGACGTCGCGGAAGTGCACGAAGCTGATCTTCTTCTTGCCGAAGCTGCGGATCACCGACGGCAGGTCGTCGGTCATCAGGGTGAAGTTGCCCTGGCAGAGCGTGATCGTGTTGTAGTCGGACGGCAGCATCTCGACGAGGCGCTTGAAGTTCGGCACCGTGCGCATGATGCGGCTCACGCCCTTGATCGGGGTGATCGGCGGATCGTCGGGATGCATGGAGAGCTTGACGCCGGCCTTTTCGGCGACGGGCAGCACGCGGCGCAGGAAATACTCCAGCGTCTCCCACAGCTTCTCTTCGGAAATCGGCGGGTTCGAGGTGATCGAATCCGGCACGTCGTCGACGTTGAAGCTGGTCACCACCGAGCCGCCGCGCGAGGGGGTGGCCATGTTGGTGCGGACCCAGTTGAAGTCGGTCATCCACTCGTAGCACCACACCGGGATGCCGAGCTTGCCCATGTTGGTGAGCAGCTCGCAGACGACGTCGATCTCCTCGTCGCGGCCCTCGAGGCCGCGCTTCGCCTTGTTCAGCGGCGGCCGCGCCTCGATCACGCGGATCTGGTAGCCGCCCTTCACGTACTCGTCCTGCATGCGCTGCAGCGCCGACAGCGACGAGACGCGCTCGCCGGCCTGCAGGCTGTCGAAGGGGAGGCCGGCGACGGCGAGGTCGACGCCGCACTGCTTGGCGAGTTTCCAGACGGGCGAATACTTGGGAGGAATGACCTCTGCGATCTCGAGCATTTCTTCACATGAAAGTTGGTGGCAGCGGCGCAAAGCCGCGGGAATCCGGGCACTGCGAAGCGCCCGGGAGGAAAGCTTGAAGCGCGACGGCTACGCGGTTTCGCGCGGGCTGAGCGGCTCGCCCCATTTCTTGTTGAGGTCGGGCCAGGGGATCGAGTCGACCAGCAGCCGGGTGTAGTTGTGCTGCGGGTTGCGGATCACCGTCTCGACGTCGCCGGATTCCACCACGTCGCCCTTGTAGAGCACCACGATGTTGTCGGCCACGTGGTAGGCGGTGGTCAGGTCGTGGGTGATGTAGATGATGGTGACGCCCTGGTCGCGGTGCAGGTTGCGCAGCGATTCCAGGATGTTGGCGCGCAGCGACGCGTCCACCATCGATACCGGTTCGTCGGCGATCAGCAGCCGGGGCTTCAGCAGCAGGGCGCGGGCGACGTTGATGCGCTGGCGCTGGCCGCCCGACAGCTGGTGCGGGAAGCGGCCCAGCACGTCCTCGGGGCGAAGACCCACCGCGGTCAGCGCCTCTTCCATCTTCCGCGTCGCCTCGGCGCGGTTCTTCGCCAGCTTGAAGTGCTTGATCGGCACGGTCAGCAGGTGGTCCACCGTGTAGAACGGGTTGAACACCGCGAAGGGGTCCTGGAACACCGCCTGCACTTCGTGCCGGTAGGCCAGCTTGTCCTTGCCCTCGAGGGTGCGGATGTTCTTGCCGCGGTAGATGATCTCGCCGGTGGTGGGCGTGATGAAGCCCAGCAGCAGCATGGCGAGCGTCGTCTTGCCCGAGCCGGACTCGCCGGCGACGGTCAGGATCGAGGGGTTATCCTCGGGCAGCGTCAGCGAGTATTCCTTGAGGGCGACCGTCGCCTTCTGGCTCAACAGGCCGCGCTGGTAGACCTTCGAGACGTTGCGGATCTCAAGCAGGTTCTTACTCATGAGCGTGGTCCTGGGCGTGGTCCTGGGCGTGACCTTCTTCGGAATAGAGGTGGCAGGCCACCATGCGGCCGCCCGGCAGGGTGATCGCCTCCGGACGGACGGTGCGCTGCAGCTCGCGCTGGCCATACGGGCAGCGCGGGTGGAAGGCGCAACCCGACGGCAGGCGCAGCAGCGACGGGGCGAGGCCGGGGATGCCCTGGAACACGCCCTTGTTGTCGAGGTTGGGCAGCGAGCTGATCAGTGCCTGCGAGTAGGGGTGCTTGGGGTCGGTGAACATCTCGCGCACCGTCGAAAGCTCCACCAGCCGGCCCGCATACATCACCGCCACCTTGTCCACGGCCTGGGCCATCAGGCCCATGTCGTGGCCGATCAGGATGACCGCGGCGTTGATCTCGGACTGCACGCGGGTGATGGTCTCCATCACCTGGCGCTGCGTCACCACGTCGAGCGCGCTGGTCGGCTCGTCGGCGATGATGACGTTGGGCTGCAGCAGGATGCCGATGGCGATGCAGACGCGCTGCTTCATGCCGCCCGACAGCTCATGGGCATACATGCGGGCGACGCCCGGATCGAGGTCCACCGAGCGCAGCGCATGGGCGATGCGGTCGTCGATGGATGACTTGCTCTCGGCTTTGACGTGCGCGCGGATGGCGTCGGACATCTGGGCGCCGATCCGGATCACCGGGTTGAGCGAGTTCATCGCGCCTTGCGGGATGTAGGCGATCTTGTTGAGACGCGCCTTGCGCATGCCCTCGTCGTCGAGCGCCATCAGGTCGGTGCCGCCGACGATGACCTTGCCGCCCTCGATCCGCCCCGGCGGCTTGATCATGCGCATCATGGCGAGCGCCAGGGTGGACTTGCCCGAACCGGACTCGCCGACCATGCCGAGCTTCTCCCCCGAGTTGAGGGTGAAGCCGACATCGTCGAGTGCCCGGGCGCGGCCGAGGTCGGTGTAGTAGGTGACCTCGAGCCCTTCGACGCGCAGGATCGGCTCGGCCAGCCCCTGGTTGGCGCTGCCCGGCTTCGGCACGCGGGTGGTAGTGGTATCCATAGTCATTCAGTACGCCTCACGCGCGGATTGGCCAGTTCGTCCAGGCCCATGTTCACCAGGGCCAGGGCTGCGAGGATGAGGATCATCGCGAACGAGGGGATCAGCGGCCACCACCACCAGCCGTTGAAGAAGGCGCCCTGGTTCTGGGCGGCCCAGATCAGGTTGCCGAGCAGCGGCTCGCGCAGCGGGCCGAGGCCGAGGACGGCGAGATAGAAGGTGGCGAACACCGCGCCGAACACCTGTCCGACGAAGGACGCGGCGATGAAGGGCAGCAGGTTGGGCATGATCTCCTTGAAGATGATGCCCATGTCGGAGACGCCCGACAGCTTGGCGACCGAGACGAACTGGCGCTCCTTCATCGTCATCACCTGGGCCCGGATCACCAGGGTCGGCCCCATCCAGGCCAGCAGGGCGACGATGATGGCCATGGTGTAGATGGTGACGTCGCGCTTATCGAGCGAGCCGGCGATCACCACCTGGATGAGGAGCACCGGGATGGGCGTCAGGATCTGGCAGACGGTGCGGATGGTGGCGTCGATCCAGCCGCCGAAATAGGCGGAGATGAAGCCCAGGATCACGCCGACGACAGTGCCGATGCCACCGGCCAGGATGCCGATCAGCGCGGTCTGCCACATGCCGATCACCATGGCGGGCAGCAGGTCGCGGCCGAAGAAATCGGTGCCGAACGGATACTTGAGGCTGGGCGCCTGCTTCATCGCGGCAGCCAGCGGATAGGCGTGCTTGGGGTTGATCACCAGGAGCCCGATGACGGTGAACAGCGTCAGCCCGACGAGGATGAGCACGCCGACGGCGAGCCCCTTGTTGCGGCGCAGGTAGCGCAGGAAGAGCACTAGGCTCGAAGGCTGGCGGACGGCTTGCGGCTCGGCAGCGGCCATTGTGGCAGTGGTCATGGTGCTCTCCTAGCTGTTGCGAATGCGGGGATCGAGGAGCGGATAGACGAACTCCAGGATCAGCATCAGCAGGGCGATGGCGATGGTGATGAAGATCACGATGCCGTAGATAACGGGGAAGTCGTTGGCGCGGATGGCAAGGTTCAGCGCCGTGCCGATGCCCGGCAGGCCGAACAGGCCCTCGACGACCACCGCCGAGGTGATCACGGTACCGAGCGCCAGAGCGAGGCCCGTCACCTGCGGCAGCAGCGCGTTGCGCAGGTAGTAGTCGCGGAAGATGGTGTGACCGCCCAGCCCCTTGTGCTCGGCGAAGTTCACGTAGTCCTCGCCCTGGATGGTGATGCCCATGCCGCGCATCGACAGCACCCAGCCGCCGACGGAGCCAAGGATCAGCGACAGCGCCGGCAGGATCTGGTGCTGCATCAGGTCGAAGAAGAACGGCCAGGACCAGGTCGGCACCATGCCCGGGGAATAGGCGCCGCCCAGCGGCAGCCACTGCAGGCGGAAGCCGATGAAGAACACCAGCAGGATGGCCATGATGACGGGGGGGACGCCGGTCAGCATGATGAAGGCGTTGGCAACGCCGCGCAGCCACTCGGGGGCCTTCGGCCAGGCCGAGACTGCACCAAGCAGGGTGCCGATGACGAACGCCAGGATGGTGGTGACGAGCAGCAGGCCGATGGTCCAGGGCAGCGACTGCGCGATCACCTCGGTCACGGTGGTCGGGTACTTGGACAGCGAATAGCCGAAGTCGAGGTGGATGATGTTGTTGAGGTACTGCCAGTACTGGTCGAGCAGCGGCTTGTCGAGGCCGAACGACTTGTTCATCGAGGCGATGAGCTTCTCGACGTCGCCGGGCGAAAAGCCGCCGGACCGGGCGAGTTCGCCGAAGCGTTCGCGGATGGCGTTGCGGGTCGAAAGCCGGGGGACGAAGAAGACGATGGTCGACGCAGCCCAGACGACCAGAGCGAAGAATAGCAGGCGCTTAACGACGACTTTGACGTTCATTGATACTTCCCGATGGCCGTAGCCTGAATAAGGCTCGCCACCTATCGCAGGTCGGCGAGAAGGGGCGCGCGCCGAAGCCCGCGCCCCTGGTGATCAGAGCTTACTGCGCGCCCGAGGGCTGCAGGCCGGTCATGACGAGCAGGCCGGTGTGAGCCCAGAACGCACCGTTCTCACCCATCCCCACATTGGTGGCCGACGGCCAGTTCTTCCAGTAGTGGTTGTTGTAGGCGATGCGGTGCAGCCACTGGATGACCGGCACGTCGATCGTGTCGCGCCAGTAGATGCCCAGAGCCTTCGCGGCACCTTCCTGGAACTTCGGATCGTCGGACGACAGCGGCGCGATCTCGTCGAGGATCGCATCGTATTCCGGGTTCTTGTAGCGCGAGAACCGGTTGTTGCCCGCACCCGTGCCGATCGACTGCGAGTACTTGCCGTGGAACAGGTTCAGGGCCTCGAACGGGTCGAACAGCGAAGCGCCATGGCCGAACATGTAGAGGCCAGCCTTGCCGTCCACCATGTTCTGGTAGGCGTCGGTACCGAAGTTCACGTTGGCGTCGAAACCGGCCTGGCGCAGCATTTCAGCCAGAACCGGGGCGATGTCGCCGTGGATGGTTTCGAACGCCTGGATCGTGGCATCGAACGTCTTGCCGTCCTTCTCCCACATGCCGTCGCCGTTCTTGGCCCAGCCAGCGCCTTCCATCAGCTTGGCGCTCTCGTCCAGGTCGTACTTGCCGGGCTGGTACTTCTCCTCTTCGGCCTGGACGGCCGGCGAGTCAGCGAACGCCTGCAGGTTCGGGTAGAGCGGGAACGGGTAGATGGTCGCGATCTTGGCGCCTTCGTAAAGCACCTCGTTGATCTGGTCGCGGTTGATGGCGAGGCTGATGGCCTTGCGCACGTTCGGGTCGCTGTAGGGCTCGAGCTGGTCGTTCATCCACAGCGAGTTCGGCCACCAGTCCAGGTAACCGTACGGCGACTCGCTGCCAGTCCAGGACTGGATTTCCGGGTTCTGCTGCAGGATGTTCTGGATGATCTGGGCGCGCATGTCGACCGCCGAGTCGAACTCGTTGTTCACCAGGCGCTGGGCCACGGTGTCGATCGGCTGGTTGAGGATGTTCACCACGACGACGCGCTTCACGGCGGGCTCGGCCATGCGGCCGGCCTTGACCGCCCACCAGTCGGGACGCACGTCGAAGATCTTCTGGTTCACGTTCCAGGCGACGATGTTGTACGGACCCGAGTGCGGGATCTCGTCACGGCCCGGAGCCTTGGTCGGGTCGGCCTGGGCCGACAGGTAGGCGGCGGGAACGATCGGGATACCGGTATCGAACTTCTCGGTCAGCACTTCGAACTTGAAGCGCGGCGAGGGCTGCTTGAACTTCACCTCGACGGTGAGGTCGTCCTTGGCCGTCACGCTGTCGACCAGGTCGGAGAACTGCGTGTGGTAGGGCAGCGTCTCGTACTTGATCTGGCCTTCGAAGGTGTAGACGACGTCCTTGGAGGTGACGGGGGTGCCGTCAGACCACTGGGCGTCCTTGTTCAGCTTGATCTCGAGGGAGGTGAACGTGTCGTCCGTGTACTCCATCGAGTCGGCCAGCCACGGGATGTACTCGTTCTTGTAGATGCCGAAGTACATCAGCGGCTCCCACATCAGGTTGTTGCCTTCCTGATGGGTGTACCCGGGCAGGACCCAGGGGTTCGTCGTGCCGATGGACGTGCCACCGGCAACGCCCCAGCCCAGCACCAGCTGCTGGTTGCGCGGCAGGTCGGGAATCGGGCTCGACGGGACGATGTCGGTGGCAGCCACCGCGTCCTGTGCGTAGCCGACCGCCGGCATCGCGAAGGCCGCGACCGCCACGACGGCGGCAGCAGCCAGTTTCAAACTCTTCATCAGACATATCCTCCCATGTCACATGGATCGTTTGTGATGCCGGCGCGGCAGCGAGGGGAGGACCAGCCTTTGCCCCCAGATCGTCAGCCGATAGCCCGTCGCGTCGTCATCACTCCCATGAAGGGCGCGCGCTCCGTGCAGCCCTTCCATCACAGGCTTTCACCCGTGTCCTCCGGCAGCCACCTGGAAAGGCGGCCGCAATATTCGCCCCGCGCCGGTCGAGCAGTCCGTCGGTCGTCCCAACGTCACCAGCGCCAAGGCCCCGTCGCTCTCGAGCAAGGTGGCCAGCGCAGCGTCAACTGCTTGAAATCTGCGGCGAGTTCCCACCAGCCTGTTACGGCTGGCCCGAGTGTTTCCTCCACACGGAACGTTGCTCCCGAACGTCCCGGTTCCCCTTGTTTCTCCAACGCTTACACGGGTTTTTAGCGGAGTCAACGATTGACCGTACACGAACTATATCGTTTTCGTACATTCTTTACTGAGGTGCACGGCGCCGGTCGGGACCGGGGCTTTGCAAACGCCGCGCGATCGTGCTGATCTCCGGCCGCCGTGCGCCGGGGCGACCGGCGTCACCAGAAGAGGGAGTGGGGGATGGCCACCAGCGACTATTACGAAGTGCTCGATCCGCGGTTCGGGCGGCTGTTCAACGGCAACGCGCAGGTCGACCGGCTCTATACCGGCTGCCGCTGGGCCGAGGGCCCGGCCTATTTCGCCGCCGGCCGCTACCTCGTCTGGTCGGACATCCCGAACGACCGCATGCTGCGTTACGACGAGGCGGATGGTTCGGTCAGCGTGTTCCGCAGCCCGGCCGGCAACACCAATGGCCACACGGTGGACCGGCAGGGGCGGCTGGTCTCGTGCGAGCATGGCGGCCGCCGGGTCAGCCGGACCGAGCATGACGGCACGGTGGTGACGATCGCCGACCGCTATCAGGGCAAGCGACTCAACTCGCCCAACGACGTGGTGGTGAAATCGGACGATTCGATCTGGTTCACCGACCCGAGCTACGGCATCGACAGCGACTACGAGGGCAACAAGGCCGTCAGCGAGATCGGCGCCTGCTACGTCTACCGGGTCGACCCCGCCACCGGCGCGATCGAGGCGGTGATCACCGACATGGTGCGGCCGAACGGGCTCGCCTTCTCGCGCGACGAGAAGCAGCTCTACGTCGCCGATACCGGCGCCACCCACGGCGCCGCGCATGCCAGGCATATCCGGGTGTTCGACGTCGGCGCCGACGGCAAGCTCTCCGGCGGGCGCGAGTTCGCGACCTGCACGGCCGGGCTGTTCGACGGCTTCCGCCTCGACACCGAGGGCCGGATCTGGACCAGCGCGGCCGACGGGGTGCATTGCTACGACCCGGACGGCACGCTGATCGGCAAGGTGAAGGTGCCCGAAGTGGTCGCCAATGTCTGCTTCGGCGGACCGAAGCTGAACATCCTCTACATCTGCGGCACCACGTCGCTCTACGCCGTGCGCCTGATGGTCAACGGCCACCCCACCTACTGAGCCGTTCGCCGGCTCTGCTCTGGTCCAGCGCCCTTACGCCTCGTCGGGTTTGCTGCCCCCCCTCCACCGCCTCCAGCGGTCCCCAGGTGCCCGGCAGGGCGGAAGGGGGGAGCAACAAACGCAGGGCCGGGGACCGCAACGCCAACTCAAGGCACCCCCAACCCACACCCACTGTCACCCCGGCGCAGGCCGGGGCCCATCCTGACCGCTCTCCACCCCGATTCCCCCACGGCTGCCCCTCAGGCTGGATCCCGGCCTGCACCGGGATGACCCCAACCCCCACAACCACTTACCGACTTATCCCCGCGCCTTCCAGCTGTGCGACACTGCCCTCATCCGCTGCACCGAAGCGAGATCATGACGAGTGGTTGGTGCGGGGGAGGTCGGGTGGTTCGGGAGTCGTCCCGGGCCAGGTCGAAAGTACCTCGGCATGGGCCGGTTCGCCGGTCAAGCCGCTGCAGACGCGGGGAGGGCTCGATGCGGAGCGCTCCAGGGGGCAAGGCTGCCACGCATGAGGCGGCCGGGAAAGGTGGCGAATGTGGGTGATGCCCCGTCGCCGGCCGCCCA
>JBQCFF010000310.1:0-5782 GCA_051959485.1 Devosia sp.
ACACCGCCTCCAACATGATGATCAACGGCGATGCGCTGTTCTTCATCATGGGCGACTGGGAGCTGGGCACCATCAAGGCCGTCGGCCATGAGCCGGGTGGCGACATCCTCTGCGGCCAGGCCCCGACCGACTGGGGCAAGCCGGGCTTCATCCTGAACTCGGACTCGGTGGTGTTCTTCAAGCAGACGAACCCCGATTACATCGAGGGCCAGAAGCTGCTCGCGCACCTGATCCTGAGCCCCGACTTCCAGAAGGTGTTCAACATCCAGAAGGGGTCGATCCCGGCCCGCCTCGACATCGACCTCGCCTCCAATGGCTTCAACGCCTGCCAGATCAAGAGCCAGGAAGACCTGAAGGCGTCGATCGACGATGGCATGCTGGTGCGCTCGATGGCCCACAACATGACCGTGCTGCAGAAGTACCGCGGCGCCATGATGGACCTGATCACCGAGTTCGTGAACACGCCGGACATGTCCTCGGCTGACGCCGCCAACGCCATGGCCGACGCGGTCGAAGCCCAGATGTAGTCAACGTGACGTGCCGGCTGCGGGGGCCAGCGTTCTCGGGAAAGGTGCAGACTTTTCCATCCGAGGGCGCGACCACAGGACCCCCGCAGCCGGCTTCTCGACTCTGTGCCGGAGGGTGGGCCGTTGAGTAGTGCCGGATATGCCGCCATGGCTGGCGGAAACAGCTTGTGGGAAAAGCTGAAGCGCTGGACGCCGATATTCGTGATCGCGCCTGCCGTCGTCTGTTCCTTCGTCTACGTCTTCGTCTTCTCGGGCTGGACGCTCTACATCTCGCTCAGCGATTCCAGCCTGCTGCCGACCTACGGCTTCAAGGGCCTGGAGAACTACGCGAGCCTCTGGGCCAACCGCCGCTGGGGCGTCGCCTACTCCAACCTGTTCTTCTTCTCGGGCCTCTATGTGATCTGCACCATGGCCGTCGGCCTGCTGCTGGCGCTGCTGCTCGATCAGAAGATCCGCGCCGAAAGCTTCTGGCGCACCATGTACATGTACCCCCTGGCGGTGAGCTTCATCGTCACCGGTACGGTCTGGCAGTGGCTCTACAACCCCACGTCCGGCATCCAGTTTCTGGTCAACCAGCTCGGCTGGACCGACTTCCACTTCGCGCTCACGACCGACCGCAAGAACGCCATCTGGGCGATCATCATCACCGGCATCTGGCAGAGCGCCGGCTTCACCATGGCGCTGTTCCTCGCCGGGCTCCGCTCGGTCGACGGCGACATCATCAAGGCCGCGCAGATCGATGGCGCCTCGACCTTCCGGATCTATCGCAAGGTGATCCTGCCTTCGATCACGCCGATCTTCCTCGCCGTTGCCGTGGTGCAGCTACAGGCGGCGATCAAGACCTTCGACCTCGCCGTGGCGCTGACCAACTCGGGCCCCGGCATCTCCACCACCTTCCCGGCCACCTACGTCTACGACCTGATGTTCCAGCGCGGCCAGATCGGTGAGGGTGCCGCGGCGGCCATGATGATGCTCGCCGCCCTGGCCGTCGTCCTCGTGCCCTATTCGCTTTACCTCGCGTGGCGCCGTCGGCAGGAGAGAACCCGTGTCTGAAGCTGTTCTGTCGCCGACCGCTCACGCCGTCGACCTCGAAGCCGCCCGCGCCAGCCGCCGGCACCTGATCGGCCGCATCGTCATCTACGCACTGCTGGCGGGCTTCGCGCTCATCTACCTCATTCCGCTCTGCGTGGTGGTGTTCAACTCGTTCCGTACGCTGCCCGAAATCTCGGCACACGGCCTCATCGCCTTCCCGCAGACCTTCCGGCTCGATGCCTGGCCGCAGGCCTGGAGCGAGTTCTGCATCGGCGGGCAGTGCAACGGCATGCAGCGCTACTTCTGGAACTCGGTGATGATGGTCGTGCCCGCCACGATCATCTCCACCGCCATGGGCGCCATCGCCGGCTACGTGCTCAGCAAGTGGAAGTTCAGGGGCAGCGAGATCATCTTCGGCATGATGCTGCTCGGCGTCTTCATGCCCGGCCAGATCGCTCTGCTTCCCTGGGCCTTCATCCTGGGCAAGATCGGCCTCGCCAACTCGGTTTTCGGCCTCGTCTTCGTGCATTGCATCCAGGGCCTCGCCTTCACGACGCTGTTCTGCCGCAACTACTTCGTCGGCATTCCCGACGACCTGGTGAAAGCCGCCCGCATCGATGGCGCCGGCTTCTGGCGCATCTTCTACCGCATCATCCTGCCGATCTCCCCGCCGATCCTCATCGTCACGGTCATCTGGCAGTTCACCGGCATCTGGAACGAGTATCTGTTCGGCGTGGTGCTGAACTCCGGCGCCAACCAGCCCATCACCGCGGCCCTGGTGGCCCTGGCGCTGAACGGCACGACGGTCCGCACCTACGACGTGATGAGTGCCGCCGTGCTGATCGGCGCGCTGCCGCCGCTGCTCGTCTACTTCTTCGGCGGCAAGTACTTCGTCCGCGGCCTGACGCAAGGGGCGATCAAATGATCGCCCTCAGCCAGGCCGTCGGCCGCGACCAATAAGTTCGGAGGCGTATTTCAAATGGCATCCCTGACTGTCCGCAACCTCCGCAAGAACTTCGGCCTCGTCGAAGTGCTGAAGGGAGTCGATATCGAAGCCCAGACCGGCGAGTTCATCGCGCTGGTCGGGCCTTCGGGCTGCGGCAAATCCACCCTGCTCGCCATGATCGCGGGCCTCGAGACGGTCACCTCGGGCGAAATCTGGATCGGCGACCGCATCGTCAATTCGGTCGCGCCGAAGGACCGCGACATCGCCATGGTGTTCCAGTCCTACGCGCTCTACCCGACGATGAGCGTGCGCGAGAACATGGCCTTCGGCATGGAAAGCCGCGGCATCCCCAAGGATCAGCAGAAGGCGGCCATCGCGCGGGTCGCGGCGCTGCTGCAGATCGAGCCGCTGCTGGCGCGCAAGCCCGGCCAGCTCTCGGGCGGCCAGCGCCAGCGCGTCGCCATGGGCCGCGCCCTGGTGCGCGACCCGGCGCTGTTCCTGTTCGACGAGCCGCTGTCGAACCTCGACGCCAAGCTCCGCGTCGACATGCGCACCGAGATCAAGAAGCTGCATCAGCGCGTCGGCAAGACCACGGTGTACGTCACGCACGACCAGGTCGAGGCCATGACGCTGGCTTCGCGCATCGCCGTGATGCACCAGGGCCAGGTGCAGCAGTTCGACGAGCCCGAAACCATCTACAACCGGCCGGCCAACATCTTCGTCGCCGGCTTCATGGGGTCGCCCTCGATGAACTTCATCCAGGCCGAGATCTCGACCAGCAACGGCACGCCGTCGGTGATCTTCCCGCTGTCCGACGGCAATTCCGCCAGCCTGCCGCTCCACAACGGCGCGGCACAGCGGGCGACTGACCGCAAGGTCGTGCTCGGCATTCGTCCCGAACACCTCAGCCGCCAGAGCCCCGCCACCGTTGGGCGGCCGGGCATCGCCACCATGTCGGCCCCGGTCGAAGTGGTGGAGCCCACCGGCGCCGAGACCATGGCGGTGCTGCGCTTCGGCGACCGCGAGGTCGTCGGCCGCTTCAGTCCCGACCAGGCGCCGAAGACCGGCGAGACGATGCCGCTCGCCATCGACATGACGCGCGCCTGCCTGTTCGACCCGGCGACCCAGAAACTCATCTGACCGCCGGCTTCCCGCGGGCTCTCCTCCCGAAGGGGGAGGGAGGGGAGCCCGCCGTCCACTCCTCGAAGGTTTCAAGAAAATTCCTGCTTTCGCACAATATCCGAGCCTCGCCGGACGGGTCGTGTTCGTCACCGGCGGCGCCAGCGGCATCGGCGCCGACATCGTCCGGGCCTTCGCCGCGCAGCAGAGCAAGGTGGCGTTCGTCGATATCCTCGAAGCCGAGGGCCGCGCGCTCACCGGCGAGACCGGCGCCGAGTTCATCCCCTGCGACATCACCGATATCGGTGCGCTGAAGGCCGCGATCGAGGTGACGCGCAGCCGCCTCGGTCCCGTCGGCGTGCTCGTCAACAATGCGGCCAACGACCAGCGCCACGAGATCGACGCCGTCACCGAGGAATACTGGGACAATTCCCTCGGCCTCAACCTCAAGCCGCAGTTCTTCGCCGCGCAGGCCGTCCGCCCGATGATGCGCGAGCTCGGCGGCGGCTCGATCATCAACTTCTCGTCCATCGCCTGGCGTGGCGGCGCGGCCAACATGCCGGTCTACGGCATCGCCAAATCCGCCACTATCGGGCTGACCCGGGCGCTCGCCCGCGGCTTCGGTGCCGACAACATCCGCGTCAACTCGATCGAGCCCGGCGCCGTCGTCACCGAAAAGCAGAAGCGCCTCTGGTATCCCGATCCGAAGCAGATCGATGCCATCGTCGAGCGCCAGTCGCTGCACCACGTGCTGCTGGGCGAGGAGATCGCCCGCACCGTACTGTTCCTCGCCTCCGACGACAGCCGCATGATCACCAAGCAGTCGCTCACCGTCGACGCGGGTCTGCGCTGATGGCAACGGCGTTGATGCGGTATTCGCACAAAGAGGTACGTGCACTGCCGGGCGGAGTGTGCCACCCCTTCACCCTCTCCAGCGGGAGGGCCGGGGAGGGGCCGTCGGCCGACGGTATCCGGCGAAACAGCAAGATCGGGGGAACTGCATGAAACTGACGACCGGCCTCAACCCGTATGGCCTCACCTGGTATCTCGGCCTGCAGGGCGCCGGCACGCCGCGGCACAATCCCGATGGCGCCGGCCTCGAGGGCTTCATCAAGCTCACCGAAGAACTGGGCGGCAAGGCGATCGAGCTGTGGGAGGGCTGGTTCAAGACCATGTCCGACGCCGACCTCGCGGCGCTCAGGGCCCGCCTCGACGGGCTCGGTTGGAAGCGCGTGCTCTCGTCCGGCCTGCAGCACGGCGACATGGACCTGCTGATCCGCTGCGCCCAGGCGCTCGAGGCCAAGTACATCCGCGTCGCCCTCACCCCCATCCTCTGCGGCGACCGCGCCGCGGCCGGCCAGAAGTGGCACGACCTCGTCGCCTCGGTGCACCAGAAGCTCGAGGCCGTGGTGCCCAAGCTCGAGGCGGCCGGCGTCACCCTGCTGATCGAGAACCACCAGGATTTCACCTCGCGCGAACTGGTCGGCCTCTGCGAGGAGTACGGCCCGCACGTGCGCATCGTCTTCGACATGGCGAACACCTTCCCGGTGGCCGAGAGCCCGCTCGATTTCACCCGCGTCATCGCCCCCTACGTCCGCCATTGCCACGTCAAGGACTACCGCGCCGTGATCGAGCCGGACGGCTTCCGCCTCGTGCGCTGCCCGTCGGGCGATGGCTGCGTGCCGCACAAGGCGATGTTCGACATCCTCGCCGAGCACAATGACGAGATGATCGCCTGCATCGAGATCGGCGCGCTCGACAACCGCTACGTCAAGCTGCTGACCCCCGACTGGTGGCACGGCTATGCGCCCAAGCCCGCCGAGGAGCTGGCCGCCTGCCTGCTCGCCGCGCAGCAGAACCGCTTCGAGCCGGGCGAGGAGTGGCGCACCCCGTGGGAGCGCAATGCCGACCACGAACTGATCGACTACGAGCTGGGGCAGTACCGCAAGAGCGCGGCCAACCTCAAGGCTCAGGGGCTGATGTAGTCAGCCGAACCCGAACGCGACTTCAGATGAGAATTGGAGGCCACAGTGGCAAAGGATCTGGCAGGTAAGATCGCTCTGGTTACGGGCTCGGGCCGCGGGCTCGGCAGCGTCATGGCGCGCAAGCTCGCGGCGCGTGGCGCCGATGTCGTGGTGCACGACCTGAGCTGGGAAGA
>JBQCFF010000311.1:0-5575 GCA_051959485.1 Devosia sp.
TGGCAGCGAGGCTACTCATGGGATTCATGGGTCTTCTTGGGCCCTGACCTGACTCGAAGCGGGGCGACCAAGATCGCCCCGGGTGGAGCGGTCCGGCCCGCGGGGCGCGCCGGACCGGTCCGACTTAGCCGCCCTGCATCGACTTCAGGTTGGCGACGTAGGCATCGATGTCCCCGGCGTGGAGAATCTGGCCGGGAATGATGACGATGCCGTCGGCCGGGATGCCCGACTTGTCGCCCTCGAGGTACTTGGCCATCAGGTGGAAGCCTTGGTAGGCCCACTGATAGGGCTGCTGCACCACGGTGCCGGCGATCGAGCCGTCCTTGACGCCGCCGAGGGTGATCGGATCGTCGTCGAAGGCGATGACGGTGATCTGGCCCAGCTTGCCGGCATTGCTCAGCGCCTGGTAGATGGCTGGCGTGCTGTAGGAATAGAAGCCGACCATGCAGTTGATGTCGGGGTTGGCGACGAGCACGTCCTCGACGTTCTTCTTGGCCGCGGTCTGGTCGCCGCCATCCGAACGGGTGTCGACCAGCGTGATGTTGGCGCCTTCGACGCCCTTGTTGAAGCCGTCGCGGCGCTCGGTGAAGTTGGCCGCGTCGAGGTGGCCGACGAAGCCCATGCACTTGGCGCCGTTGGGCAGCGCTTCCTTGGCGATCTGGCCGGCCTGCTCGCCCAGTGCCGTGTTCGAGGAGCCGACATAGGCGATGCGCTTGCTCTTGGGCGCGTCCGAATCCATCGTGAACAGCGCGGTCTGGTCGGCGATCTTGTTGAGGGTGTCGACGGCGTTCGGGTCGATCGGCGAGACCATGATCGCCTTGACGCCGGCAGTCACGAGGTCGTCCATGATCTGGTTCTGGATGGCGACGGTGGACTGGTCGGGATACTTGAAGAGCAGTTCGTAGTTCGGCAGTTCGGCCTGGGCCTTCTTGGTGCCGGCCTCGGCGGCTTTCCAGAAATCGGCCGCGATATTGACGACGAAGGCGAGCTTCGGCTTGTCCTGGGCCATGGCGCCGGTCGACAGCGCCAGGCCCGCGGCCAGCACGGCCGCCAGGCTGACAATTCTTTTCATATGGTCCTCCCTGAGCCGCATGCAGCGGCGTTGGTGCACGTACCTCACAGGATCCTCCCTGACCCCGCTCGCCGGCCACGCCGACGGTACGACACGCATCCTTGCCACATGGCTGTTATGAGTCAAGCCACTGACGTTGGCCCAAAATCGCGCAGATACGCTTGAATAATGTCAATATACCGCATCGGGTATTGGCTTTGCCAATAACAACCCCGAGGGGCAGCGAGCAGCGCCGCCGCGCCCCGTCGGGGAGAGGAGGCGCTGTTGGCTGCGTTGCGCACTACCCTGATCCCGGTCAAGTCCGGACCTCAGCGGTTGAAGGGCTTCAGGGTTTCGTAGAGCTCGCGGTACTTGCCGAACTTGTCGGCGTAGTAGCCGGCGAGCGCGGCGTCGGGTTCGAAGCTGCGGTCGAACTGCACCAGTTCGCGCGCCGCGACGGCGATCGACGGCAGGGTGCCGCTGCCGACGCCGGCCAGCATGGCGGCGCCGAGGGCGGCGGCTTCGGGGGCGGCGGTGCGGCGCAGCGTCATGCCGAGCGCATCGGCGCGGATCTGGCACCAGACGTCGGAGCGCGAGCCACCGCCACCGAGATTGGCGAGGCTCACCGTTCGCCCGGCCGAGGATTGCAGCGCCTCGAAGGCCCAGCGCACCGAGAAGGCCACCCCCTCCATGACGCTGCGCACCATTTCGGCGGCGCCGGCGCGGTTGTCGAGCCGGGCGAAGACGCCGCGGCTGGTGCTGTCCCAGAGCGGCGCCCGCTCGCCCTGCAGATGCGGCAGGAACAGCGGCACGGCGGACGAGGGCGCGATCGCGGCGGCCAGTTCCGACATCTCCGCCGGGCTGCGGCCCAGCATGTTGCCGAGCCAGCCGAGCGCGGCGCCGCCGGTCTGCGTCGGGGCGGCGTGCATGACGATGCCCTCGTAGGGCGGAAACAGGATGACGCCGGGCGTCGGGTTGACGGTGGCCGAGACGATGCCGGGGATCTCGCTGGTGCCGCTCTGGTACATGGCGTCGCCATCGGCGGCGACGCCGGTGCCGAACATGCCGCCCCAGGCGTCCATGGCGCCCACCACCACCGGCGCGCCGGCGCAGGGCAGCCCGGCGCGCACCCGGCCGGCCACATAGGTGAAGGGATGGAGCGGCGGCAGTCGTTCGGCGGCGCCCGGCACGAGCTCGAGCAGCGGCGCCACGTAGCCCTGCCGGTCGACGAGGCCGACGGCGGCTACGGGATCGCTGCCGACCGCGCCGGTCAGCTGCAGCACGCAGTAATCCTTGGGCAAGAGGACGTGACGGGTCTGCGCGTAGAGCTCGGGGTGCATGCGCTGTACGTCCGCCATACGCGACAGGGCGTGGCTCGCGTCGATCGGCACCGGGCCGCCGAACCATTCGAGCTTCTGCCCGGCCGTCACCTGCGCATCGAGCGCTGCGGCATCGGGGGCCGAGCGGCCATCCTGCCAGAGGATGGCCGGCAGCAGCGGGTTGCCGGCCGCGTCGACGAACACATGGGTGTTGACCTGCGAGCAGATGCCGATGCCGGCGAGGCCGCCGAGATCGTGCCCGGCGGCGAACTGGCCGAGCGCGGCGAGGACGCCCTCCATCCAGTCGCGCGGGTCCTGCTCGGCGTGCCCTTCGGCGGGGCGCGCGATCGGGTACGGGCGGGAAAAGGTGGCGAGGCGGTTGCCCCGTCCGTCGATCAGGATCGCCTTGATCGCGGTGGTGCCGACGTCGATGCCGATGAGGGTGGTTGCCGCCACGCCGTTCTCCCAAATGCCAGTGGCCGCCCGCGGCCCGCTCCCTTATAGTCGGCCGCGGCACAAGGAAAACAGCCGTTTGCGCCGAGCAGCGCAACGGCGCAGGAGGACCACCCAAGCCATGCTCACCACACTTTCCAGGACCGTCCGCGGCGTCGCCTTCGCGGCGGCCGCCCTCGTTGCCGGCTCGACCGGCGCCGCGCTGGCGCAGGCCAAGGTCGCGGTCGTCACGCCCTACATGGCGCAGCCGGGCACGCAGGCCTATGTCGAAGCCTTCCAGGCCGTGGCCAAGGAAAAAGGCTGGAACGTCAACGTCATCGACACCGCCGGCGACGTCGCGGCGGTGATCAGCCGCATCGAGGACGTGGTCAACCAGGGCGTCGACGCCATCGTCATCAACGTCGACCCGACACAGGTGACCGCCGGCCTGCAGACCGCCAAGGACGCCAACATCCCGGTGGTCGGCATGGATGCCGGCAGCGACCCGCTGCTCGCCACCAACGTCACCTCCGACGGCGTCGCCATGGCCGAGGAAACGGCCAACTACGTGGTCAAGCGCATCAACGGCGAAGGCAACGTGGTGATGTTCGTGTTCGACGCCTTCCCGCCGGTGCAGGTGCGCGGCGCCAAGGCCGACGAGATCTTCGCCGCCAATGCCGGCATCAAGGTGCTCGACCGGATCACCCCGGACGTCTCGGACGGCGGCATTGCCGACTCGCGCGCCAAGATGGAGGCGGTGCTGGCCGCCAACCCCGAGGCGGGCAGCATCAAGGCGGTGTGGGCCGCCTGGGACCAGCCGGCGCTCGGCGCGCTGCAGGCCATCGAGGCGGCCGGCCGCCAGGGTGAGGGCATCGTCATCACCGGCATCGACGCCAATCCGCAGGCCCGCGAGGAAGTCGCCAAGGGCGGCAACTTCGAGGCCACCGTGGCGCAGGACTTCGCCGGCATCGGCACCGCCACTGCCGAGGCCGTCGCCGGCCTGCTGGAGGGCAAGGCGCCCGAGTCGAACGTCATCTACGTGCCGACCAAGCTGATCACCAAGGACAACGCGGCCGAGTAGGGTTGCCGGGGGCGCATGGACCGCAGTGTTCGGGACCGCCCCCTCCACCACCCTTCGGGTGGTCCCCCTCCCCCGCTGCGCGGTGGAGGATCCGGTGCCGTCACCGTCGATGCCACGCGCTGATCCTCCCCCGCAAAGCGGGGGAGGGGGACCAGCGAAGCTGGTGGAGGGGGCGGCAACGGGCACCCCTTCCCGCAAGGGGGAAGGTATCCAGTGGCCGGCCGGCCAGGAACAGACGATGAGCTTTCTTTCCCTCCAGAACGTCGCGAAGGCCTATGCGGGCGTGCCGGCGTTGCGCCGCGTCACCCTCGACATCGAGGCGGGGGAGATCCACGCGCTGATGGGCGAGAACGGCGCCGGCAAGTCGACGCTGATCAAGATCCTCGCCGGCGTGGTGGCGCCCGACAGCGCCGACATCCGCATCGACGGCAAGCCGGTGACGATCGGCAGCCCGCACGAGGCGCACCGGCTCGGCTTCCGCTTCCTGCACCAGGAATTCAACGTGGTGCCGGCGGTGTCGGTGGCCGAGAACATCTTCATGGGCCGCCGTTATCCGACCCGCGGCGGCGTGCTGGTCGACTGGCGGGCGCTGCACGCCACCGCCCGCGACGCGCTCGAGCGGCTCGGCATCACCCATATCGACCCGCGGGCCAAGATGGCGCGGCTGGCGCCGGGCGACCAGATGCTGGTCCGCATCTCCAGCGCCTTCCTCAGCGAGCCCGACGCCCCGGCGCGGCTCTACGTCATGGACGAGCCGACGGCGGCGCTGACCCGGGACGAATCGGAGCGGCTGTTCCGCGTGCTGCGCGAGATCCGCGCGGCGGGCGGCTCGGTGCTCTACGTCTCGCACCGGCTCGACGAGATAATGGCGCTGTGCGACCGGGCCACGGTGCTGCGCGACGGCGCGACGATCGACACCGGGCGGATGGCCGACATCACCCATGACGACCTGGTGGCGCTGATGATCGGCCGCAAGGTAGAAGAGGCCTACCCGCCGGCCGGCGCCGCCCCGGCGGAGGCGGTGGCGCTCGAAGTGCGCGGCCTCGCCGCCGGGCGGCTGCAGCCGAGCTCGTTCGCGCTCAGGCGCGGTGAAATCCTCGGGGTCGCCGGGCTTTCGGGTTCCGGGCAGCGCGAGCTGGTGCGGGCGCTGTTCGGCGACCTGCCGATCCGCAGCGGCAGCATGAGCCTCGACGGCCGGCCCTACCGCCCGTACGGCCCCTCGGCGGCGTGGCAGGCCGGCGTCGCCTACGTGCCGCGCGAGCGGCGCAGCGAGGGGCTGATGCTGAGCCGGCCGATCTTCGAGAACGTGACGCTGGCCCACCTCGCGCAGCAGAGCCTCGGCGGCAGCCTGCTGACGCCGCGGGCCGAGCGGCGCTTCGCCACTGCGCTCGGCGCCGACGTGCGGCTGCGCTCGGCCGGCCCGCGCCAGCTGGCGCAGGAACTGAGCGGCGGCAACCAGCAGAAGGTGGTGTTCGCCCGCGCGCTCGGCGGCAAGCCGAAGCTGCTGCTGCTCGACGAGCCGACGCGCGGGGTGGACGTGGGCGCGAAATTCGATATCTACAGCATCATCCGCGACATGACGGCCAAGGGGATGGCAGTGATCCTGGTAAGTTCCGACCTGCCCGAGCTGATCGGCATGTGCGACCGCATCGCGGTGCTGCGCGACGGCGCGCTCGCGGAGATCGTCGACGC
>JBQCFF010000312.1:0-6304 GCA_051959485.1 Devosia sp.
CTTGGCGACGCCGTTCCTGGCCAGCAGCTTCACCCGGTCGAGGATCACGTGGATGTTGATCGGCTCGCTCTCCATCGGCCGGTCGTCGCCGAACACCTCCACCCGGTCGATCAGTTCCACGATGCGATCCACCTCGTCGCGCACCAGACGCGCCAGCGGCCGCTCGTCCGCGGTGACGCTCTGCTCGAGCAGTTGCGCGGCGCCGCGGATGCCGGAGAGCGGGTTCTTGATCTCGTGCGCCAGCATCGAAGCGAGCCCGGTGACCGAACGCGCCGCGCCGCGGCTCACCAGCTGCCGGTCGATCTTGTCGGCCATGGTGCGCTCCTGGAACAGCAGGGCGATCGTCGTGTCACCTTCCAGCGGCGTCGCGAACACGTCCACCACCCGGTCGTCCGCAGCATCGCCGAAACGCGACGAGCCGACGCGGACCCGGTACTCCGTCATCGGCGCATGCCGCTCCGTCACCGCGTCGACGAGGCCGATGATGGGCGAGCCGAAGGCAATCAGGTCATCGAGCCGCTGCCGCGCCAGCACGCTCAGCGACGCACCGAAGAACGCCTCCGCCGCATAGTTCACGAATACGATCTGGCGCTCGGCATCGCAGACGATCACCGGCTGCGGCAGCGCCTGCAGCACGGCGGTGGGTAGATCGGACTGCATGGCATTGCTCATGCCGCCGCACTCCAGCCCTCGCCGTAGATCGAGCGGATCAGTCGATGCACTTCCGCCGGGTCCTCCGACCCGAGCAGCACCGAACGCACGGATTTCTCCAGCACGATTCCCGCTGCCTCGAGGTACCAGTCGAGGTGCTTGCGCGCCGCGCGCACGCCCACCTGCGTGCCGTATTCGCTCAGCACGCCGTCGTAGTGCTCCGCCACCACTGCCACGAGCGCCTCGCCCGACGGCGCATCGTTGGCCGGCCTGCCGGTGAGCCCTGCCCCGATCTGCCCGACCTTCCACGGCTGCCCCTGCGCACCGCGCCCGATCATCACCGCCGCCGCCCCCGAGAGCCGCAGCGCCTCGCGGGCGCGCTCCAGCGAGGTGATGTCCCCGTTCACCACCACCGGCACCGTCACCGCCTCGACCACCGCCCGCACCGGTTCCCAGCGCGCCTCGCCCTTGTAGAACTGCTGCCGCGTCCGCCCGTGCACGGTGATCATCTGCACCCCCGCATCCACGGCGCGCCGCGCCAGCTCGGGGGCGTTCATGCTGGCGTCGTCCCAGCCGAGCCGCATCTTCACGGTCACCGGCAGCGGCGTTGCCGCAACCACCGCGTCGATCAGCTTCAGCGCCTCGTCCGGCACCCGCATCAGTGCGGAGCCGGCATAGCCATTGGTCACGCGCTTGGCCGGGCAGCCCATGTTGATGTCGATGATGTCTGCCCCTGCGGCGTACGCGATCTCGGCCCCTCGCCGCATCCACTCCGCCTCGCAGCCCGCGAGCTGCACCACGTGCGGCAGCGACCCGGACTTGGTGAGCTTGCGCACCATCAGCTCCTGCCCGGTCGCGAGGGCGTTGCTGGCGATCATTTCCGACACCACCAGCCCGGCCCCGAATCGCTCGGCCAGCCGGCGCATCGGCGCATCGGTAATGCCGGCCATGGGTGCTAGGAAGGCGCGGTTGGGCAGCTCGTGGCCGGCAATGCTCAAAGCGCAGGCAAACTCAGACACCAACTGCCCCAGATTTGCTCATTTGGAGGAATTGCCCGCACAATAGTCAAACCACCACGGCGCGCAACTACCGACAGCGCATGGCAGGCATCGCACTTGCTGATCCGGCGGGTCGCCGATAGACCAGCAGCGCCCCGGTGGGCGGGCTTACGGAAAGACATGACGGGCACCAGAACCATCGCCGCCATAGTCGTTGCGGCCGGCCGCGGCGAGCGCGCCAGCCCCGGCGCGGCACTCGAACCGAAGCAGTACCGCACCCTGCACGGCGAAGCGGTGCTCAGCCGGACCATCCGCGCCTTCCTCGCCAGCCCGGAGGTGAACTGGGTCATTCCCGTGATTCACCCCGACCACGCCGCCCGGTACGACGCCCTCGGCCTAGCCGACGATCGCCTGTTGCCGCCCGTCACCGGCGCGCCGACGCGGCAGGGCTCGGTCCTTGCGGGCCTGCAGGCCCTTGGGCCGCGGCGCCCCGATCTGGTGCTGATCCAGGACGCCGCCCGGCCGCTCACCTCGCCCGAGGTGATCGCCGGCGTCGTCACCGCGCTTGCGTCGGCCGAGGCCGCGCTGCCCGTCGTACCCGTCACCGATACCATCAAGCGCTCGCTGGATGGCCGGACGGTCAACGCGACCGAAGACCGGAACACCCTCTTCGCGGCGCAGACGCCGCAGGGCTTCCGCTTCCCGCAGATCCTCTCGGCCCACCTGCGGGCCAGCCGCCTGCCCCGCGAGTTCACCGACGACGCGGCGATCGCCGAGTGGGCGGGCCTTGCCGTGGCGCTCACGCCGGGCAGCACCCGTAACATCAAGATTACCCACCCCGAGGATTTTGCCCGCGCCGAGCGGCTCCTCGCGGGAACCGGAGAACTGGGCACCGCAATGGAAACTCGTGTCGGCTCGGGCTACGACGTCCACCGTTTCGCGCCGGGCGACGCCGTCTGGCTGGGCGGCGTCAGCATCCCCCACACCCACAAGCTCGAAGGCCATTCCGACGCCGACGTGGCGCTCCACGCGCTGACGGATGCCATCTACGGCGCGCTCGGCGAAGGCGATATCGGCCAGCATTTCCCGCCGTCCGATCCGCAATGGAAAGGCGCCGCCTCGTCGATCTTCCTCGCGCACGCCGCCGGCCTCGTGGCCGAGCGCGGCGGCCGCATCGTCAACCTCGACATCACCATCGTCGCGGAGGCGCCGCGCATCGGCCCGCACGTTGCGGCGATGCGGGCAGCGGTCGCCGGCATCTGCAACACCACCCCGTCGCGCGTCGCCGTGAAGGCCACGACGAACGAGAAGCTTGGCTTCATCGGCCGCGAGGAAGGGATCGTCGCCATGGCTACTGCGGCCATCGAACTGCCGAGGACCGAATGAAGCTGCCCCCCGATATCGCCGCCCTTGCCGCCGAGGCGATCAAGGCACTGACCGCAAAGGGCCTCACGGTCGCGACCGCCGAGAGCTGCACCGGCGGCCTGATCGCCGGCGCGCTGACCGCCATCTCCGGCTCCTCCGAGGTCGTCTATGGCGGTTTCATCACCTACGCCAACGAAGCCAAGATCAGCCAGATCGGCGTTCCCTACGCGCTGGTGAAGCAGTATGGCGCCGTTTCCGAGCAGGTCGCCATCGCCATGGCCGAGGGCGCGCTCGGCACGGCCGGCACCCACCTCGCGATTGCCGTCACCGGGATCGCCGGCCCGAACGGTGGCACCGCCGACAAGCCGGTCGGCCTGGTACACTTCGCACTGGCCAGCGACGCCGAGACGACACACGTACGCAAGGTGTTCCCCAAGCTCGACCGCGACGGCGTCCGGCACGCCACCGTGGTTCAGGCCCTGAAGCTGCTGCGCGACGCGGCGAAGGGGTAAGGCGTCAGCGCGGCGCCTCGTGGTTCGACAAGCTCACCATGAGGCGTTGAGGTGCGGTGCTTCTTGCAGCAAGCACCACCTTCCCCAAGCCCTCATCCTGAGTTCCCCAAGCCCTCATCCTGAGCTCCTCAGGCCCTCATCCTAGACCCCAAGCCCTCATCCTCAGCCCCTCAAGCCCTCATCCTGAGCTTGTCGAAGGACGAGGGCGAGGCACCACCTCTGAGCGCCCTACCCCCCGAACCGCCGATCAGCCTCTTCGCCAAACGCGTCGACGATCTCGTTCTGCTTGCTGGCGAAGGCCGGTTCCGCCACTGCCGCGATCAGCGGGTTGGAGAACTTGAAGTCGATGTCGAACCGGATGCGCGTCCCCTCGCCTTCCGGCGTGAACGTCCACTTGCTGTCGAGGTAGGCGAACGGCCCGTCCACCGCGACCGCCGTGATCGTCATCGCCTGGTGGTCGGCCGTCACCTTGCTCGTGTAGGATTGGGTGATCGGCCCGAACGATATCGTCATCCTGGCGAGCTTCGACCCGTCGCCCTGCTGCCGCACCTCCATCGCCCGGCAATTGGGGATGAAGCGCGGATAGGCATCGAGGTCGTTGACGAGGTCGAACATCGCCTGCGGCAGATGCGGCACGTGCCGCTCGAGAAACAGGTCAGGCATGGGCGAGCTTGGCCATCCTGGCAGCACGCAGCCGCTCGAAATCCTCGCCGGCATGATGCGACGAGCGGGTCAGCGGGCTCGACGACACCAGCAGGAAGCCCTTGGTCATCGCCACGGTCGCGAAGGACTTGAACTCCTCCGGCGTCACGAAGCGGGCGACCGGATGGTGCTGCCGGGTCGGCGCCAGGTACTGCCCGATGGTCAGGAAATCGACGTCCGCCGAGCGGAGGTCGTCCATCAGCTGCAGCACCTCGTTCCGCTCCTCGCCCAGCCCGACCATGATGCCGGACTTGGTGAACATCGTGGGATCGAGCTCCTTCACCCGCTGCAGCAGCCGGATCGAGTGGAAATAGCGCGCGCCCGGACGGACCTTTAGGTACTTCGACGGCACCGTCTCGAGGTTGTGGTTGAACACGTCGGGCTTGGCCGCCACCACCACCTCGAGCGCGCCTTCCTTGCGCAGGAAGTCGGGCGTCAACACTTCGATCGTGGTCCTCGGCGTCCGCGCACGGATCGCCCGGATCACTTGGGCGAAATGCTCTGCCCCGCCGTCCGGCAGGTCGTCCCGGTCCACCGAGGTGATCACCACATGGGCGAGTCCCAGCTTCTCGACTGCCGTCGCGACGTTCTCCGGTTCCATCGGGTCGAGCGCCGTCGGCAACCCGGTCCGCACGTTGCAGAAGGCGCAGGCGCGGGTGCAGATCTCGCCCATGATCATCATCGTCGCGTGCTTCTTGCTCCAGCACTCGCCGATGTTCGGACAGCCTGCCTCCTCGCATACCGTGACGAGGTTGTTCTCGCGCACGATCTGCTGGGTCTCCTTGTAGATGGGAGACCCCGGCGCCTTCACCCGGATCCAGTCCGGCTTGCGCAGGATCTCGTTCTCGGGCCGATGGGCCTTCTCGGGATGCCGCGGGCGGGTATCGATGCTGTCGATCAGTGTGACCAAGGGAAAATCCTAGCCGGCAATCAACCGGGCAATGATGACGACGATGATGGCGCCGACCGTCGACGTGATGATCTGGGCGGCGATCGGGTTCATGTTCAGGTTGATCTTCAGCGCCGAGAACAACCAGCCGCCCACGAAAGCGCCGATGACGCCGCTGATCAGGTAGGTGATCAGTCCGCCGCCACCGACGACCAGGCTGGCCAGGAAGCCAGCCACGAGGCCGATCACCAGGAAGATGACCAGCGAACGCGTATCCATACGACCCATAGCGACCTCTCCCCCGAATTTCTGCGGAATACTCATGTCTTACCCCAGTTTGCCCCCGAAGCGCTTTCGGGAAAAGTCGCTGACTTTTCCAGTTCGAAAGCGCGACCACTCAGCCCTGCCCGGCATATCGCGATCCGACATAGCTGGTTCAACCTCTCAATAGCAGTAGGCCGTTACCATCTCGTCCCCGCCGAGCGGCGCCCAGGTGAGCTCCGCTACCTCGCCGGCCATTGGCGTATCGGCCAGCACGTGCTTGCCATCCCCGTCCAGCGCGAAGATCTGCATGTGCAGCACCTGCTCGTTCACCCGGTAGACGTAGAGGCGGATCGCCTCGCCGCCGATCTTCGCCAGCTGCTTGAACTGCCTGTCCCGTGGCAGCTCGGCATAGGCCAGCACCGGCAGGTCCGATGGGGTCAGATCGCGCAGCTCCAGGTGGCCGCCGATGCCGGTCGTTACCGCGCCCGTGCAGGTGACGGTCGCTGCGCCCGAGTCGATCGCCAGCGCCGGCGTCGCCAGCATGGCCAGCCCGAGCGCCGCGATCAGCCTCATTTCGCCACCACCCGCGCCACCACGATCACCAGCAGCGCGCCGATGGTGGCCGTGACGATGCTGCTGACCCAGGCATTGTCGATCGGCAGCCGGATGCCAGCGAGGTTCAGCACGTAGCCGCCCACGAACGAACCGATCACCCCGACGATCAGGTTGCGCAATAGCCCGCCACCGCCGAGCACGAGGCTCGCCAGCCAGCCGGCGATCAGCCCGATCGCCAGGAACACGATGATCGGCGTGATGTCGCTCGGCAGGCCGGGAATGTCAGCGGGCGGGGTCATGGGCGCCTCCTCAGATGTTCAGCGCGCGCCCGTAAGCATCGAGCACGCTTTCCTTCATCGTCTCAGACA
>JBQCFF010000313.1:0-5678 GCA_051959485.1 Devosia sp.
TCAGCGTGAGCACGATGGCCAGGCCGAAGCGGAAACCGATCTCCTGCACGCGCTGGCTCAGCGGCTTCCGGCGCGCTGCCTCGATCAGGTAATACATCAGGTGGCCGCCATCCAGCATCGGGATCGGCAGCAGGTTCACCAGCCCGATGTTGAGCGATAACAGCGCGATGAGGTTGATCAGCGGCACGATTCCGAGCGTCGCGACCTGCTGGCTGACGGTCGCGACCTTGATCGGCCCACCGAGCTGCTCGACGTCCCCCCGGCCGACGAAGAAGTCGCCGAGGAAGGCGGCGGTGCGGTCGATGATGAAGCGCACCTCCTCGAACGTCATGCCCACCGCCTCGATCGGATTCGGCTTGTAGAGCACGTAGTCGGAGGCTTCGAAGGTATTGGCGATGCCGAGCACGCCGACGCGATGCACGCCGCCGAAGCTGTCCCGGGTTTCGCCCGAGTGCGGGGTGGCGCGCACGGTTTCGCTCTGCCCTGCCCGGTCGAGCACGATCGTGATGGTGCGTTGCGGCGCCGTGGCGACGAGCCGCTGCAGGTCGTCGAAGCTGCGCACGGCGAAGCCGTCGATCGACAGCACCTTGTCACCCGGCTGCAGGCCCGCCTCCGCCGCCGCCGATGCGGGCGTGATGGTCTGCAGCACCGCCGGCGCCATGTAGCGGCCGTAGCCGAGCAGCAGCGCGTAGAGGATCAGCAGCGTGAACAGCACGTTCGCGAGCGGCCCGGCGACCACCACCGCGATGCGTTGCCAGACGTTCTTGTTGACGAACAGCTGCCGCGACAGCTCGGGGCTGGCATGCTCGGCGAACTCCGGGTCGGGCTGGCTCGCGGCGTTCATGTCGCCGACGAAGCGGACGAAGCCGCCGAGCGGAATCGCCGCGATGCGCCAGCGCGTGCCCTTCTTGTCGGTGAAGCCGATCAGCTCCGGGCCGAAGCCGAGCGAGAAGGTCTGGATGGCGATGCCGTTCCAGCGGGCGACGAGGTAGTGGCCCATCTCGTGGACGAAGACGATGACCGTCAGCACCACCAGGAAGGGCAGCACGGACATTGGCAGCGCTAGGATGGAGTCCATGGGTTCGTCGTCACTTTCGGCTCGCCCCCGTGGGGGAAACTAGGCGTGGATTACGTTAAGATTGCGATACAGGCACCGCGGCGCAAGGTCACCAGAACAGGAAGCCTGCCGCGATCTGGTCGAAGCCGGCGTGGCAGAAGCCGACGAGGAACAGGAAGATCACCCCGAACGTCAGGCTGTCGAGCCGGTCCATCAACCCGCCGTGACCGGGAATGATGTCGCCCGAATCCTTCACCCGGAACCGGCGCTTGATGAAGCTTTCCGTCAGGTCGCCGATCTGCCCGAGGATGCTCATCGCGGCCGCCAGGATGAGCCCGATCCACCACGGCGAATTCGGCACCACCGCCAGCCACAGCACGAGGCCGGCCAGCGTGCCGATGGCGAAGCCGCCGATGGCGCCCGACCAGGTCTTGCCCGGCGAGATGTCGGGCGCGAGCTTCTCCCCCCCGATCTGCCGGCCCATGAAATAGGCGCCGGTGTCGGTCGCGAAGATGACCACGCCGAGGAACAGCCCCGCCCAGAGCCCGGTGTCGAAGCTGCCCCAGTCCATCCACGTGGAGGGACCGCGCATCGCCATGGTGATGATGATCACCGCGCCGTAGAAAATGACCCCGCCGATGCGCCACAGCCGGGTCCCCGACGAGCCGAACGCGGCCACCACCGCCGCCACGACCACGATCACGGCGCTGGCGGAAACGCCGAGCCAGGGGAACACCAGCGCCGCGAACGCCAGCAGCGCGATCAGCGCGCCACCGACCACGCTCAGCGGGCGCAGCGTCACCATGCGCTCCCACTCGCGATAGCAGCCGGCAAAGACCGCCCCCACGACCGCCGCGAACAGGTAGGAGCCGAAGTAGAGGCTGACGATCGTGATCACGAGCAGCACGGCAGCCGACGCGACACGGGGCCCCAGGTCGGTCCAGGACCGGCGCGCCAGCGGATTGAACTCAGGGCGCGGGGACCTGGACTCGGTCACGGGCTCCTCGTCTCGATCCCGCCGAAACGGCGCTTGCGCGTCGAATATTCCTCGAGCGCCCGGACGAAGATCTCCTCGCCGAAATCGGGCCAGTTTTCCTCGATGAACACCAGCTCGGAATACGCGCCCTGCCAGATGAGGAAGTTGGAAGTCCGCTGCTCGCCCGAGGTGCGGATGATCAGGTCCGGGTCGGGGATGCCGCGCGTATAGAGGGCGCGCTCCACCGTCGTCTCGGTGATGTCCTCGGGCCGGAGCCGTCCGGCGGCGACCTCGGCAGCGATATGCCGGGTCGCCTCGACCAGTTCGGCCTTGCCGCCATAGTTGAAGGCGACGATGAGCTCGAGCCCGGTATTGTGCGCCGTTTTCCGCTCTGTGTCGTCGATCAGGCGACGCAGCCCGTCGTCGAGCTCGCGGCGCGAGCCGATGATCTTCACCCGCACGTTGTTCTGGATCAGCGTCGCGAGGTCGGAGGCGACGAAGCGGTGCAGCAGGCCGAAGATGAACTTCACCTCGTCGGCCGGCCGCCGCCAGTTCTCGGAGGAGAAGCTGAACACCGTCAGGTGCTTGACGCCGTAGCGGATGGCGAGGTCGACCAGCCGCCGCAGCGCCTTGACGCCCTCGACATGGCCTTCGGTGCGGAGCTTGCCGCGCGCCGTGGCCCACCGGCCGTTGCCGTCCATGATGACCGCGACATGCGCCGGTATCTTGAGGCCGGGCTTCTGCCCGGCCTGTTCGGCGATGACGGTGTCCACGGACATTGAGCGCCCTCCCGGGCAGCGTTGTGCGGCCTAGACTAGACCTGCATGATTTCCTGTTCCTTCACGGACACCACCTTGTCGATCTCGGCGACCGCGTTGTCCGTGGCCTGCTGCACCTGGTCGGAAAGCTTGCGGCTCTCGTCCTGGGCAAGGTCCCCATCCTTCTCCAGCTTCTTCAGCAGGTCCATGCCATCACGACGAATGTGACGCACGGCGACTCGCGCCTGCTCGGCATAGTTATGCGCGACCTTGGTGAGATCGCGGCGGCGCTCCTCGTTCAGCTCCGGCAGCGGCACGCGGATCACCGCGCCTTCCGAAGCCGGGTTGAGGCCGAGGCCCGAGTTGCGGATCGCTTTCTCCACGGCGCTCGCGAGCCCACGGTCCCAGACCTGCACGCTGAGCATGCGGGCCTCGGGCACGGTGACCGTCGCCACCTGGTTGAGCGGCATCTTGCTGCCATACGCTTCGACGGTGACCGGCTCGAGCAGGCTCGGGGTGGCACGCCCGGTCCGCAGGCCCGCCAGTTCGTCCTTCAGGGACGCGATCGACTTCTGCATCCGGGTCTTGAGCTCGTCGAGCGAGAAAGCCTGGGCCTGGGCCATGTTCGAAACTCCTGAATTCTGGCGTCTTAGCCGACGCGTGTACTTTTGGCCCTGCCTTCCAGCACGCCGGTGAGGCCTGCCGGGTCGTCGAGGGCATAGACAATTATGGGCAAGGCGTTGTCGCGGGCAAGCGCGAAGGCGGCCGTATCCATGACCCGCAGGTCCTGCGAGATCGCCTCCTCGTGCGAGATCGTCTCGTAGCGGCGGGCGCTCGGATCCTTCTTGGGGTCGGCGGAATAGACGCCGTCCACCTTGGTCCCCTTCAGCAGCACGTCGCACCGCAGCTCGATGGCTTTCAGCGCGGCAGCGGTATCGGTGGTGAAGAAGGGGCTGCCGGTACCGCCTGCACACACCACGACGTAGCCGTCGGCGAGTGCCCGATTGGCGTCGCGGGCCGTGAAGGTATCGGCCACCGTCTCCATCGGCACGTTGGAATAGACCTTTACCTTCAGGCCCTTCTGCTCGATGGCATCACCCAGCGCCAGTGAGTTGATCACCGTGCCGAGCATGCCCATGAGGTCGGAAGTGACGCGGTCGCCGCCCTTGGCCGCCACGGCCATGCCGCGGAAGATATTGCCGGCGCCGATGACGATGGCCACCTCGACGCCGGTGCGCGCCACCTCGGCGATCTGGTCGGCCACGTGGTGGAGAAACTCGGGCTCGATGCCGAAGGACTGGTCACCGGCAAGTACTTCGCCGGAGACTTTCAGCAGAATCCGTTTGAAGGCGGATTGGGCCATTTGTCAGTTCCCCGGATTGTATCGCACCGCGGCCAGCGAATCCTGCTGACCATCGGCGGTTATTGCACATTCGGGCGGACTGCGAACCAGTCCGCCCGAAATAGTTGGAATCAGTTCGCCGGAGCGTCCTGGACACCTGCGGTAGCCGCAACTTCGGCGGCGAAGTCGGTGGCTTCCTTCTCGATGCCCTCGCCCAGCCCGTAGCGCACGAACGACGTCACCCTGATCGGAGCGCCGGCTTCCTTCTCGGCGTTCTTCACCACGTCCCCAACCTTGGTCTCACCGTCGATGACGAAAACCTGGGCGAGCAGGGTCACTTCCTCGAAGTACTTGCGCATGCGGCCATCGACCATCTTTTCGGCGATGTCGGCGGGTTTGCCCGATTCCTTGACCTGCTCGAGGATGATGGCGCGCTCGCGGGCCACGATCTCCGGATCGACGTCGTCGGGCGACACCGACAGCGGGTTGGTGTTGGCGATGTGCATCGCGATCTGCTTGCCGAGGTTGGCCAGCACGACCTTGTCGCCGGTCGACTCGAGGCCGACGATGACGCCGAGGCGGCCGAGGCCGGGCTTCACCGTGTTGTGCACGTACGAGCCGATCACGCCGTCGCTGACGGTGATCGTGGCGCTGCGGCGCAGGTTCATGTTCTCGCCGATCTTGGCGATGGCGTCCGTAAGCTCGGCGGAGACCGAACGGCCGGTGCCGGGATACGGCATCTCGCTCAGCTTGCCGACGTCACCGTCCGCATCGTGGGCGAGCTGCGCCACACTGCCGACGATGGACTGGAACTGCTCGTTGCGGGCGACGAAGTCGGTCTCGGAGTTCACCTCGACGATGGCGCCGCGGGTACCCTCGACGACCACGCCGACCAGGCCCTCGGCGGCCACCCGGCCGGCCTTTTTGGCGGCCTTGGCGAGGCCACGGGTGCGCAGCCAGTCGACGGCGGCTTCCATGTCGCCAGTGGTCTCGGCCAGCGCCTTCTTGCAGTCCATCATCCCCACGCCGGTCAGGTCGCGGAGTTCCTTCACCTGCTGAGCAGTAATGGTCATTTCGATATCACTTTCTCGCGGTCCCGCCCTGGGGACCGCGCCTTCGGGGAATGAAGTCGTCCAGTCGTCGACTTAGTTGGCGGAGCCGGTCTCGTCCGCTTCGGCAGCGGCCAGAGCCGGCTCTTCCGGAGCCGTCTCCGAAGCGCCGAGATCGGCGCCGCGGCCGGCAGCCGAACGGCCGATGCCGTCGATCGCGGCACGCGACACCAGCGAGCAGTAGAGCTCGAGCGCGCGGGCGGCGTCGTCGTTGCCCGGGATGGCGTAGTCGACGGTGTCGGGATCGGAGTTGGAGTCGACGATCGCGATCACCGGGATGCCCAGGCGACGGGCTTCCTTGATGGCATTGGCTTCCTTGTTCGTGTCGATCACGAACAGCAGGTTGGGGAGATTCCCCATGTCCTTGATGCCGCCCAGGTCGCGCTCGAGGCGCTCGCGCTCACGGGAGAGCAGCAGCAGTTCCTTCTTGGTGAAG
>JBQCFF010000314.1:0-2481 GCA_051959485.1 Devosia sp.
CGAGCAGCATGACGGCGCCCGCCGCGAGCAGCACCGCGGCGAACCAGGCGAAACCGGCAATGAGTGCAACGCTGCGGCGGCGCACGAATCACGGACCCCGGGCGGGCCTCCCCAGGCCCCTCGGACGCACCCTATGGGCCCCATGGTTAACCAAGCGTATAGAACGCCCGGGCCGGGTAAGCATTTGGTAAGTCTCGGCGGGCCGCCGCCTAGAACAGCTCGATGTCGTCGAGCGGCGGCCGGCTGACCAGAAGCTGGCGGCGGGTCGCCGCCACGGCCAGTTCTTCCCTCGCGATCGAGGCATTCGCCGAGTTGTCGAGGCGCTTGACGAAGGCCCGGCCGGACGCCGGCTTGAACATCACCCGGCGGGCATAGGCGCCGCCCAGGTCTTCCTTGGTCAGGATGTAGCCTTCGTTGGCAAGGAACTCGCGCACGAACTCGATGTTCTTGGCGCCCACGTCATCGAGCGCGGCGTTGATCTTGCCGCCGCCGAAGACCTTGATCTCGAGGTTGGTCTTCTTGCCGCTGCCGCGGGTCAGCACTTGGTTGATCAGTTGCTCCATGGCGAAGGCGCCGTAGCGGGCCGAGGCGCCGTAGCGATCTCGGGAGGAGCCCGACGGCTCGGCGAGCAGGAAGTGGTTCATGCCGCCGACCCGGGCGACGACGTCGCGGACGCAGGCCGACACGCAACTGCCGAGCACCGTGGAGTAGGTCAGGTCGGCCAGCCCCGAGACGAGGCAATCCCCCTGGTGCACCGTCGTTACGATCCCGCGATCGAATTCAGGTGGCAGGGAACCCGGCAGGACCATCGTTCAGGCGACCTCGAACAGACCAGGATGGGATCGTTATCGTCCAATCGTTAGTGAAGCGCTAACCAACGGTGGCAGGTGCCGGCCAACGCCAACTGCTTTCGCAAGGAGCCATTCAGAAATGCCGGCTACGGTCCGGTCATGAATTCGGGGGTTCGCCTTTATGTCACTGCATAGGCTCGCGCGCGAGCTGGACGAAACGGCCAGGCAGACCGCCGGCATGGTCGACGGTGTTGCGCAGGCCCTCGATATTCTCGCCGACCAGTCGATTGCTCCCGAAGAGGCCCGCCGCCAGGCGTCCCGCGTCATCGTCCAGGCCCTGCAGGGCCAGGACCGGATCGAGCAGCGCTGCCGGAACATGGCCTTGGCGGTGCGGCAGTTCGCGCTGCTGCCGCCCGGCACCCCCGACGCGGTCTACAACGAGATCTGGGCCAGCCTGGTGCTCGACGAGCTGCGCGTCCCCGGCCTCTCCGGCACCGGCTCGCACGGCATGCATGGCGAGGCCGAGCTGTTCTGAGCCGCGCGCTGTCCGCGGCCGTCGCGCCTAGACGACCTTGGCGCGCTGCTTGAACTCGGGCCGGTCCCAGGCGGCGGTGGCGATGATGTCGCCGAGGATTTGCGCCGCCCTGAACACGTCCTCGAAACGCAGGTAGAGCGGGGTCAGGCCGAAGCGCAGGATGTCCGGCTCGCGGAAGTCGCCGATGACGCCGCGCGCGATCAGCGCCTGCATCACCGCGTAGGCCTCGGGGTGGCGGAGCGAGACCTGCGTGCCGCGACGGGCGGGGTCGCGCGGCGTCGCCAGCTCGAGGCCGAGACCGGCGACCGCGTCGACGAACAGGTCGAACAGCTGATTCGCCTTGGCTTTCACCTGCACGAGGTCGACGCCGTCGAAGGCGTCGAGGGCCGCATCCAGCGCCTGCATGGAGAGGATCGGCGGCGTGCCGACCCGCATCCGCGCGATGCCCTCGGCCGGCCGGTAGGACTCCGCGAAGCTGAACGGCGCGGCATGGCCGAGCCAGCCCGCCAGCGGCTGGTGGAGCCCGGCGATCGGCCACGGTCACCGTTCCCAAGCCCGCGCCGATGAGCCCGGCGATCCGGTCCCCGACCCGGCCGGGCAGGTCGATCCAGTCATGCGTGTTCCACGAGCGGATCAGCCCCTCGCCCCACTGGCTGGTCACGACCTCGTCCAGCCGCGCCTTCACCGTCCGCGGCAGCGCGCCCAGCGAGTTGCCGTCGAGGTAGATCACCCCGTCGGGCAGGCTGAAGCGCTCGCGCAGGTGGGCGAGCGGGTCGTTGCGGTCGAGGGCCCGGATGTCGGCAAGGGACTGGCGCATGTTCCACTCGTAACCGGAAGCCAAGCCGTCGCCACCCGCCCGTCGCATACGACTTTGGTATAAGTCTTTCGTACGACTTTCGTCGCATGCCAGCCGATTGTCGCTTGACCCGTTCCGCGCTGTCACCCGATGTTCACCAGCATCGGCGGGCATGCGCCCACCCCTCGGAGGAGCCATATGGCAAACGTCACCATCAACAAGGCCGGCAAGCACTACGGCAATTTCGAAGCGCTGAAGGGCGTGTCGGTCGACATCTCGGACGGCGAGTTCGTGGTGCTGGTGGGCCCGTCGGGCTGCGGCAAGTCCACGCTGCTGCGCATGATCGCCGGCCTCGAGGA
>JBQCFF010000315.1:0-4256 GCA_051959485.1 Devosia sp.
GGACGCGCACCCTTGATGCGGCCCTGCGCGGTGGGGTCGGCGTCAACGCCCCAGTACTCGTTCAATCGTCGCTATCCTCGGTGTCCCGCTGCAAGGCGCTGCCGCGTCCGGACAGGCTCGCGTTGGTCATGAAATAATCATGCGCGTTGAAGGGTTCCTCACCCTCCTTGAGCCGCACCCGGTCCGAACTGCCGTCCGGCAACACCTCCCAGCTCTGCTGGTTGTCCTTGAGGTAGTTGACCATCATCCGGTCCAGAATCTGCTTATGCACGGTCTTGTTGAGGATGGGAACCATCACCTCGACGCGCCAGTCGAGGTTGCGCTGCATGATGTCGGCCGAGCTCATCCACACCTTGGCGCGCCGCGAAGGCAGCGCCTCGCCGTTGCCGAAGCAGAAGATGCGGCTGTGCTCGAGGAAGCGCCCGACCACCGACTTCACCCGGATATTCTCGGAGAAGCCGGGAATGCCGGGCCGGAGGCAGCAGATGCCGCGGACGATCAGCTCGATCTTCACGCCCTTCTGGCTGGCGTCGTAGAGCGCGTCGATGATGTCGGGATCGACCAGCGCGTTCATCTTCAGCCAGATGTTCGCCGGCCGCCCCTGCTGCGCGTGTTCCACCTCGCCGGCGATGCTGTCGAGCAGCGTCTGCCGGAGCGTCACCGGCGAGAAGGCGATCACCTCCATCTCCGTCGGCCGCGCATAGCCGGTGATGAAGTTGAACACCCGGCTCACGTCGCGCGTGATCGCCGGATCGACGGTGAAGTAGCTGAGGTCGGTGTAGATCTTGGCGGTGATCGGATGGTAGTTGCCCGTCCCCAGGTGGCAGTAGCTCACCAGCTTGCCGCTCTCGCGCCGCACCACCTGGCTCATCTTGGCGTGCGTCTTGAGCTCGATGAAGCCGAACACCACCTGCGCGCCGGCGCGCTCGAGGTCGCGGGCCCAGCGGATGTTCGCTTCCTCGTCGAAGCGCGCCTTCAGCTCCACCAGCGCCGTGACTGACTTGCCCGCCTCGGCCGCCTGCACCAGCGCCTTGACGATCGGGCTGTCGCGCGACGTGCGGTAGAGCGTCTGCTTGATCGCCACCACGTCCGGGTCGCGCGCCGCCTGCATCAGGAACTGCGCCACCACGTCGAAGCTTTCGAACGGATGGTGGACCAGCAGGTCCTTGGCCCGCACCGCAGCGAAGATGTCGCCGTTGAAGTCGCGGATGCGCTCGGGATAGCGCGGCAGGTAGGGCGGGAACTTCAGGTCGGGGCGGTCGATGTCGCAGATCTTCGAGGCATCCGCGAGCCCCAGGAACCCCTCGACCTCGAACGTCTCGTTGGCAGCGACGCCCAGCCGCTCCGAGATGTGGCGGCGCAGCGCCCGCGGCATCTTCTTTTCGATCTCGAGCCGGATCACCTGGCCGCGGCGGCGCTGGCGCAGGGCGGATTCGAACTCCACCACCAGGTCGGCCGCCTCGTCGTCGATTTCGATCTCGCTGTCGCGAATGATCCGGAAGGCGCCCGATCCCGCCACCTCGTAGCCGGGAAACATCTTGGAAATGAAGAGGTTGATCAGGGTGTCGATGGTCACCACCTCGATCCGGCTGTCGAGGGTCAACTCGCTGGGCAGCCGGATGAAGCGGTCGAGGTTCGAGGGCACGCGCACCAGGGCGGTCAGCGTCTGCGTCGAGCTCGGGCGGACCATCTCGAAGGCCAGGGTGAAGCCGAGGTTCGGAATGAACGGGAACGGGTGCGCCGGGTCGACCGCGATCGGCGTCAGCACCGGGAAGATCTCCTCCCGGAACAGCTTCTGCAGGTAGGTCACCTGCTCGGGGCTGAGGTCGTTCGCCTCGTGGATCACCACGTTGGCGGCGAACAGCTCCTCGCGCAGCTGCTGCCAGTGGTCCTGCTGCTCGAGGTGGAGGTGCTGGGCCAGCGTCGCGATCTCTTCGAGCTGCTCGGTCGGGGTCAGCCCGTCGGCACTGCGCTTGGTCATGCCGGCGCGCTGCTGGCCCTTGAGGCCCGCGACGCGCACCATGAAGAACTCGTCGAGGTTGTTGGCCGAGATCGACACGAAGCGCAGCCGCTCGAGCAGCGGGTGGTGGGTGTTGCCGGCTTCCTCGAGCACGCGCATGTTGAACTGCAGCCAGCTCACCTCGCGGTTGACGAAGCGGGCGGGGCTCGTCTTGAGCTCGGCGACATCGGGAGCGAGGCCGCTCTCCTCGACGATTTCGCTCATCTCATTCATGGTCGTCCCCATCCCGGTATTCGTCGTCGAAGTCGAGCGCCATCTGGTCGCTGTCGGCGGCCGCGCTCCGCCGGGCAAGCGCCTCGGCGGCGAGGGCACGCGTGATCGGCACGCCCCGCTCGAGCGCCATGCGGTCCAACATCTCGGCAAGGGCGCCAGCCTCGGCCGGTGAGCGTTCCATGCGCGCTACCAGATAGCCGATCGTCTTGGGTTCGACGGTAACCTGACGGTCCTGGAACAACTTCACAAACATCTGTGACAATTGAATGTCGTTGCTCAACGCCATGCCGAAGCGGGCCGCCAGCCGGGCCCGCGACTTGAGATCATCGGTCGCGAACGGCCAGTTGGCAACTGCCTCCCGGGCGGTGAGCAGCAGCGGCCGCCGGTCGCGCATCGACTGGTTGAGCAGGTGGAACAACGCCGCCTCCTCGTAGCCGGCGCTGTCGGCATCCTCCACGACCAGCGGCCTTGTTCCGCCGGCCCGCGACAGCTCCTCCGCCGTGTCGGGCGCGGCATATTCGGCTTCCGCCCGTTCGGCCCAGATGCGCGCGAGGTGGGATTTTCCCACCCCCGGCGGCCCCTCGATCAGCGTCAGCGGCCCCGGCCAGTCCGGCCAGGCGAGGATGTGCCCATAGGCCAGCCGGTTGCCGTCGCCGACGATGAAGTCCGCCTCGGCATGAGACACGTCGTGGCCCAGGTCCAGCGCCAGCTGGCCGGGGCGGTCGTCGCCGGCAAGGGGCACGGTCATTTGACCGCCGAACGCCTGCGGCGTACCGGCTGCACCGGGTTGGGCTCGACCGGGGCCGGCGGTGGCGGCGCGGACAGCAGGATGCCGTCCTGGTCGGTGCCGAGATACAGGCTCGACGCCTGGTACTTGTGCAGCGCGTACCGTGTCAGCACCCCCGAGATCGCCGCCAGCGGCACCGCCAGCAGCAGGCCGACGAAGCCGAACAGCAGCGCGAACGCGAACAGCGCGAACATCAGCCACACCGGGTTGATGTTGATGCTCTGCCCGACGAGCTTGGGGTAGAGGATGTTCGCCTCGAGAAACTGGCCGATCCCGTAGATCACCAGCACGATAAGGATGGAGACCCACTGTTCGGGCCAGAACTGGACGAGCGCCACCGTCATCGACAGCGCGAAGCCGGTGAGGAACCCGACATAGGGGACGAAGCTCAGGAGTCCGCCGATCAGCCCGATGGCCAGTCCGAAATTGAGCCCGCTCAGCGTCAGCGCCGTGCAGTAATAGACGCACAGCACCAGGATGACGCCGCCCTGCCCGCGGATCACGCCGGCCATCGCCTTGTCGATGTCGGCCAGAACACCCCGAATCTCGGACTGGTAGCTGCGGGGCAGCAGGTCGTCGACCTTCTTGACCATGCCTTCCCAGTCCATCAGCAGGTAGAACGCCACCACCGGCGTGATGAACAGCACCGCGATGGTGTTGAGCACCGTGAGGCCGCTCGCCGCGAGGCCCGCCGTGATCGTCCCCACCAGCTCGATGCCACGACCGATCAGGTCGGTCAGGCTGCCCTCGAGCTGCGCCGCGCGTTCCGGCCCGATCCATTCGGTGAACTGCGGCGCCCATTCGCGCAGCAGCCCCTGCAGGTCGCGGATATACCCCGGCAGCAGCCCTGCTAGTTCCAGCCCCTGCCGCAGCACGAGCGGCACCAGGGCAACGAACAGCCCGATGATCAGCGCAATCACCAGCGTCAGCATCAGCATCGCGCCCCAGGCGCGGTTGATATGGATGCGCTGCAGCCAGTTCACCACCGGGTTCAGCAGGTAGGCGAGCGCCAGCCCCACCACGAAGGGCAGCAGGATCGAGCGGAACACCCAAAGCAGCAGGATGGCGAGGAGAAACAGCCCCACCCATATCAGCACCTGGTATCTGAGGCTCATCGACCGTGCCATGCTTGCGCGCGTAAGGTGGAGCGGCTATCAGCGCCGCGAGGTTCCGACAGTCGAAGCGACAACGTTCCGCCGCCCTTCAAGGAAATCCGGCTAACCCCATGTCCGACGC
>JBQCFF010000316.1:0-3095 GCA_051959485.1 Devosia sp.
GCCGGGCGTGTCGGTGACGCGTACCGAGGGGCAGAATGTCCCGCGGGCACAGGGCGACGACCCGGAAGAGGACGCCATCGGCGCGCGCGAGCACCCGCGCATCGTCGCCTCCTATGGCGGCATCTATGCCGACCGGCAGGCTGAGATCCTGCTGGCGCGCATCGTCGGGCGCCTGCTGGCGGCGGCCGACCAGCCGAACCAGCCATTCACCGTCACCATCCTCGACACCGCCGAGGTGAATGCCTTCGCGCTGCCCGGCGGCTATGTCTACGTGACCCGCGGGCTGCTGGCGCTCGCCTCCGACACGTCGGAGATCGCTGCCGTGCTGGCGCACGAGATCGCCCACGTGACGCTGAAGCACGCCCGCGCCCGCACCAACAAGCAGCGCGAGAGCGAGATCGTCGACAAGGTGGTGTCCGGCGTGTTCGGGGCCAACCTCGATACCGACCAGACCGCCAACCGCAACAAGATGAACCTTGCCGCCTTCTCGCAGGCGCAGGAGCTGTCGGCCGACAAGGAAGGCATCATGACGGCCGGCAAGGCCGGGTACGACCCGCATGCGGCGGCCCGTTTCCTCGGCGCCATGGGGCGGTTCGCGCATTTCAGCCAGGGCGACGTGACCCAGGCCGACGACTTCCTGTCCTCGCATCCCTCGACGCCCGACCGCATCCAGAAGGCGATCGAGACGGCGCGCGCCTTCTTCGGCGCGCCCGGGCTCGGCGAAACCGACCGTGACGGGTATCTCGCCGGCGTCGACGGGCTCGCCTTCGGCGACAGCCCGAGCCAGGGCGCGGTGGTGGGGCAGCGTTACATCAACCCGACGCTGAAGTTCACCTTCACGGTGCCCGTGAACTATGGCCTGCAGATCTCGAAGGGCGCCGTGGTCGGCGTAGCCGGGGAAGGCGAGGCGGTGCGCTTCGACAGCGCCGAGGTGCCGCAGAACATGGCGCTCGAGGATTACCTCAAGTCGGGCTGGATTGCGGGGCTGCAACCCGCCTCGGTGAGGCGCGAGAGCGCCAACGGCGTCGACATGGCCTCAGGCGTGGCGGTGACGCCGCAGTGGAATTTCCGGGTCGCGGTGGTGCGGCACGAGGGGCGGGTCTACCGCTTCATCTTCGCCGCCAAGTTCGACAGCCCGGGCTTCGCCAAGGCGGCCAGCGAGACGCTGAAGAGCTTCCGCGCCACCAGCCAGCGCGATCTCAACGCGGTGAAGCACCTGGTGATCCGCACCGTCACGGCGGGCAGCGTCGACACCGCGGATTCGCTGGCGCGCAAGATGGCGGGCCTCAGCCGCGGCACCGACCTGTTCTACATCCTCAACAACCTCTACCCGGGCGACACGCTGAAGACCGGGCAGAAGTACAAGATCGTCTCGATGGAGTAGGCGCGGGAGCGCGACGCTCCGGCGCCCTGCTGCTCACGCGGCGGGCGTGAAGTTCATCGCCACGCCGTTGATGCAGTAGCGCTCATAGGTGGGCGGAGGGCCGTCGGGGAACACGTGGCCCAGGTGGCTGCCGCAGGTGGCGCAGTGCACCTCGGTGCGGACCATGCCGTGGCTGCGGTCGACGGTGGTGGCCGTGCTGCCCGGGATCGGCTCGTTGAAGCTCGGCCAGCCGGTGCCGCTCTCGAACTTCACCTTGCCTTCGAACAGCGGGGTATCGCACCCGGCGCAGGAGAAGGTGCCGGGGCGCTTCTCATGCAGCAGCGCGCAACTGCCCGGCCGCTCCGTGCCGTGGCCGCGCATCACCACATACTGCTCGGGGGTCAGCAACTGCCGCCACTCCGCATCGGTCCGCGTGACGCGATAGGTCGTGGTCCCGTCCATCATTGAGTCTCCGGATGTCTGGATTGATACGCCATATGTAGGCGCTCGCGGCGGCCTTCGAAAGGGCAGGGGCCCGCACGCCAAAGCAAGAAGGGCCGGTGCAGCACCGGCCCTTCCCAAACCATGTCTGCTACTGCCCTCAGGCGGCAGCTTCCTCGGGGTCGGTGGCGTCCGCGGCGTCGGCCTTGGGGCCGCGACGCGGGGACTTCTGCAGGTTCTTCTCGATCAGCTGCACTGCCTCGGTGAGGGTCAGCTTGTTGACGGCGGCGACTTCGCGGCTCATCCGGTCCATCGCCTGCTCGAACAGCTGGCGCTCCGAGTAGCTCTGCTCGGGCTGATCGTCCGAGCGGTAGAGGTCGCGCACCACCTCGGAGATGGCGATCAGGTCGCCCGAGTTGATCTTCGCCTCATATTCCTGGGCGCGTCGCGACCACATGGTGCGCTTCACCCGGGCACGGCCGGTCACCGTCTCGAGCGCCTTGCTGACCTCGTCGTCTTCGGCGAGCTTGCGCATGCCGACCGACTTGACCTTGGCCACGGGAACGCGGAGGGTCAGCTTGTCCTGCTCGAAGGAAATGACGAACAGCTCGAGCGACAGCCCCGCGACTTCCTGCTCTTCGATCGAGGTGATAAGTCCGACGCCGTGGGCGGGATAGACGATGTACTCACCCGTCTTGAACCCCAGTCGCGTCACAGACTTCTTGGTGACCATTAAGGATACTCCTATCAAACGCCGCCGGCGGGCAGGTCCCCTCGCGGAAGGGCTTGCCCTTGTTGTTGCTTAACCCGTCTCCTTCATTCAGAAAGGAGACAGAACGGCATGACCCGCAATCGAGTGGCCCGCGCCCCGGCCGATTGCGCCCCAACTACTGTGGTGTCAAAAAAAAGGGTGCCTAAAGGCACGCTCTGGATGACGGGCAAGCTCCATTCATTTGGGCACCCTAGCACATTTTTTCAGCAAAATCAAAAGCTGCGAATCATGGCGACGGCGCCCGGGTGGGCACCGTTCACAAATGGTTAGCCATGCACGCCTTGTGAAGAGCCGGCGACAATCAATCGCCTTCGCCGGGCGCCTCGGAGAAGTATTTCTCGAACTTGCCTTCGACTCCGTCCCACTCCTTGGCGTCGGCGGGCGGGTCACGCTTCTCCGTGATGTTTGGCCAGGCAGCAGCATACTTGCTGTTGATTTCCAGCCATTTGTCGAGGCCGCCTTCGGTGTCGGGCTTGATCGCCTCCGCCGGACATTCGGGCTCGCACACACCGCAGTCGA
>JBQCFF010000317.1:0-2079 GCA_051959485.1 Devosia sp.
TGGGTCCCTGCTTTCGCAGGGATGACACCTGTGGTGGAAGGAACGTCCGTGGTCACCCGCGTCGCTCGGGGCCTCAACAGGGCGGTGGCTGCCACCACCACCCCCACAAATGGTTCCGGGCCGCCTTGGGGGACGGCCCGGCAGTCGGCATGGGCGGCGGCAAAGGGAGAAGGACGCCGCCCGGCCGGTGTCTTACCAGAGCGCGGTCAGCGCCGGCGGGTTGGCGGTCTCGCCCCACCACTTCTTGTAGTTCGCCTCATAGGCGCCCGACTGGATGTAATCGGACACGAACATGTCGAGCCAGCGCACGAATTCCGGATCGCCCTTGGCCACGGCAATGCCGATCGGGTCGTGCGAATAGAGGCCCGGGAGGGTCACGAGGCTCGGGTTCTTGGTGGCGAGATAGTCGAGCAGCGACGAATCCTCGATCGCCGCGTCGACGCGCTTCTGCTGCAGCTGCAGCACGCCGTCGGGGGCGAACTGGTCGACATAGACCAGCTCGGCGGTCGGCACGGCAGTCTTGATGAACGTTTCGCCGGTGGTGCCGCGGCCGACCACGATCTTCTTGCCGGCGAGGCCGGCGAGGTCGGTGATGCCCGAGTCGGCCTGGACGATGATGCGCAGTCCCGCACGGTTGTAGGGAATGGTGAAGTTCACCGACTTGGCGCGCTCGAGGGTCGCCGAGGTGTTGGCGACGACGATGTCGAGCTGGCCCGAGACCAGCATCGAGATGCGGGCGTCGCCCGACACGTCGGTGAATTCCACCGGCACGCCGAGTTTGGTGGCGATCATGTTGGCGACGTCGACGTCGTAGCCGACCGGGTTGTTCTGGTCGTCGCGGAAGCCGATCGGCTCGCCGCCCAGCGACACGCCGATGCGCACCACGTTGCGGCCGCGGATGTCGTCGAGCATGCCGGCAAAGGCCGGAACGGCCGTGGTGGCGACGAGCGCCAGCGCGGCAAGTATCGTGAGAATACGCTTCATGGGTTGTTCCTCTCCTTGATCAGATAGTCTTCGCTGCCCGGAGTTCTGCCTCCGGCATCGAGTCGTCCCAGAGCCAGTAGCGGATCTCGCCCTGGCACCTGAAGTTCACCACCTCGTGGTTTCCCTTGGCGTCGACGGCGTGGATCACCACACCGCCCAGGAACCCCTCGGTGAGTTCATCGAGCTCGTCGACCGCGAGCTTGACTGCGTCGCTGAGCGAGTAGCCGAGCTTCATGGCGAGGACGATCGTGCGGCTGGTCGAACAGCGCATCGTCATTTCGCCGGTGTGGGTGCAGGCGGCCGCGCCATAACGGCTGTCGGCGTAGAAGCCGGCGCCGGGGATCGGGCTGTCGCCCAGCCGGCCCGGATATTTCCAGGCCCAGCCGGAGGTCGAGGTCGCCGCGTGAATGCCGCGCGTCGCGTCGGCGCTGAGATACACCGTGGTGTCCCGCACCCGCTCGGGGTCGGTGATGGTTTTCAAGAGCGGCGCCAGCGGGGTGTTGGGGAAGGCCGCCTTCTGCTCGGGCGTCATTTCCTGTTCGAGCCGTTCCCACCAGACGCGCTTGGAATCCTCGAGCAGCACGTCGTCGACCGAGAAACCGGTTTCAGTGGCAAAGCGGCGCGCCCCGGCGCCGGTCAGCATGACGTGCGGCAGCGCCTTCATCACCTCGTGGGCGAGGCGGGCCACCGGGATGGTATCGGGCACCGCGCCGACGCTGCCGACATTGCGCGTCGTACCGTCCATCACCGCGGCATCGCACTCCATCACGCCCAGCAGGTTGGGCCAGCCGCCATGGCCGACGCTGCGCACCTTGGTCTCTGCCTCGACTTTGGAAATGCCGGCCACCATGGCGGTCAGGCTGTCGGTCCCCTCGCGCAGCATCTCGACGGTGGTCGGGATGCCGGGCCAGCCTTCGGCATTGGCGATGAACAACATGATGGTCAGTCTTTCCGCATCTTGGAGAGAAACTGCGCGACGCGCGGCTGTGCGAGGCCGCCATCGTCGGCGAAGAACTTGTCGGTCGGCAGGTCGACCAGCAGCACGCCCTTTTCGAGAAAGACGATGCGGTTGGAGATCTGCCGCGCAAACTCGAT
>JBQCFF010000318.1:0-2586 GCA_051959485.1 Devosia sp.
TCGAGACAGATCAGGTGGTCGGGCGTGATCGACTTCTTCACCGGCACGGCCGGCTTCATTTCGGGCGCCGCCTCCACCTGCGCCACCCCGCCAAGCGCCGACAGCGCCTGGTGCACCTGCGCGATCAGCCTGGGCAGATCCCCCGCGCTCAGGGCGTTGTGACTGACATAGGCTCCGACCAGCGACGCGCTGAGTTCGACCAGCGGGTCGGCTGCTCGCCCATTCGAATTGGAGGACGAACCCGCACCCGGTGCACTTGCTTCCATTTTCGCCTCGACTGGCCGTTACGTTGGCCGTTATGGGGAACAACACGCCCTAAGCGCAGGATGACACCCTCTCATCCCGTCACTTCGGCGCGTATAGTTGCTGCGGGCTGCGATGATCGTCGTCTTATTTGCCCGCGTTATCTGACCGTTATGTAGCTACGCTTCCGGCTTTACTTCGTCAAGTAAACTTACGTCCTCTCTACCGGAAGCAATTGGCACCGGAATCACATTCATGCGTGAAACGACCACATTGCAGCTCTTGGGGACTCCCGTCCTCCGCCTGGCCGATGGCAGTGCCGTCAAGCTCAGACAGAAAGCCTATGCCCTGGCGGCAGTGCTTTACTTGGAATTCAGGGACCGCACCAGACGCGCCACGCTTGCCGATCGCGTCTGGGAACAGAGCAGCTCCGAACAGGCTCTGACCAACCTTCGACAAACACTGCTTCACACGCGTGACCTCGAAGCAAAGTTTGGTTTCGAACTATTCGATGCCGATGCAACCGAAATCGAACTCAGCCGCACGATCACACTCGACCTGCGCGAGATTGGCCGCATTCGGGCCGTCACCGACGCGCAGGAGCTCGAGCGGCTGATCACGCTCTACCGCGGCGACCTGCTGGCCGGCCTGGACGGCATCGGCGAAGGCTTCGACCAGTGGCTCAGCATGGAGCGCACCCGGATCGAGGATCAGTTCGTGGCCCAGGCGACCGAAGCGGCGCTCCGCATCGGCGGAAGTGGCGGCCATGCGGCCCTGCTTAGGCTGGCGGAGCGCCTGCCCTACTCGGACGCGGTCTGCCGCGCCACGATCGAACTGCATCTGACCCGCGGCGACGAGACGGGTGCACGGAACGCGCTGACTACGTTTCGGAGCCGGCTGATGCGCGGGCTCGGGCTCGAACCGGCCCCCGAGATCAGCGAAATGCTCGAGCGCGGTCATCGCCGGCCGGCCGAACCGCCCGTGAAGGCGGGGGCGCGCCGGCCCCAGAAGCCAGCCGAGGACAAGGCCGGCTTCGTGCCGCGGGTGGTGCTGCTGCCGCCACTGCAGGAGCACAAGAACGGCCTGCCCCGGCATCTCGCTCCGGCCCTCGTTGAAGACGTGACGATCGGGCTCAGCCGCCTCAGGTCCGTTTCGGTGATCGCGCCGCACACCGCCTGGCAGCTCGATCCGTTCAGCGCGCTCGACGAGGTGCGCTCGCACCAGATCGACTACGCCGTCGAGAGCCGGGTGGCGCAGGACTTTTCCGGTGGGCTGTCGCTCGCGATCCGCCTGGTGCGCAGCGCCAACCGCGAGATAGTCTGGGCCGACAAGTACAGCTTTTCGCCCACCGCGGCGCCGGCGCGCTACTGGGACTTCACCGGTGGCATCGCCCGCGCCCTTGCCGATTCGATCGAGACCGCGGAACTGGCTCGCGAGCGCACCGAGCGCGATCCCGATGCCTACGGGCATTACCTCAGCGGACGCTACAACCTCCGGACCTTCGACCTGCCCAAGGTCCGCCGCGGCCGCAACTCGCTGCGGCGGGCGCGCGAGATCGAGCCCGAACAGGCGACGATCGAGAGCGCGCTGGCCCGCACCTACGTCATCGAATGGGTGCTGCGCTCGGGTTCCGACAAGTCGCTGCTCGATCGGGCCAAGCTGCATGCCGAGCGCGCCGTGGCGATCGACCCCAGCGACGGCACAGCCTATCGCGAGCTTGGCCGCGTGGCGCTGTTCGACCGCGACATCGACCTCAGCCTCAAGCATATGAAGGTCGCCGCCGAGCTCGCGCCGCACCATGCCGACCTGCTGGCCGACTATGCCGACACGCTGGTGCATGACAGCAACTTCTCGGCCGCCGAGGAGAAGATCGACGAAGCGATCCGGCTGAACCCGGTGCCGCCCGACGAGTACCTGTGGACGCTCGGCGGCATCCACTTCTTCCGCGGGCGTTTCGAGGAAGCCCTCAACGCCCTCACCCAGATGCGCAACCAGGACCCTGCTCTCCGCCTGATGGCGGCAGCCGCTGCCATGGGCGGCCGCATGGACCTGGCGCGCAAATACCGGCAGCGAGCCCTAGAGCTGCAGCCGGACTTCAATGTCGCCCGATGGGCCTCGCGCATGCCGCAGCGAGACCCCGCGGATGTCGATTTCTACGTAGAGGCCCTGCGACAGGCCGGTTTCAAATAGGCCACTCAAAAACCCAGGAGACGTCAAATGCGCTATGTTATCATTGGTAAGAGGGACGACGCCCAACTGCTCGTGGTCGATACCCAGCTGATGACGGTGACCGCCCTCGATCAGTCCTCCGTCCTGACCCCGGATCTGCAGAGCCAGATCGCC
>JBQCFF010000319.1:0-2263 GCA_051959485.1 Devosia sp.
TTCCTCGCCGCCGCCGAGAAGCTGACCGACAAGTCGAAGGGCCAGCAGGGCTTCGGCCTGATCAACTCGTGGGCGGCGGGCGTGCTGCATCCGTTTGCCTCGCTGCTCGTCTCCAACGGCGGCGACCTCGTCGTCGATGGCAAGCCGACGCTCGACACGCAGGCAGCCAAGGAGACCTTCGAGCTCTACGAGAAGCTGATCAAGTCGGGCTATTCCGACCCGAACATGGCGACTGCCGACGCCAACACCACCGGCCCGTTCCTCGACAGCTTCGTGTCGGGCAAGACCGGCATGATCATCATGGCCAACTGGTGGGAATCGGCGCTGAAGGCCGGCATGGGCGACGCCTTCGCCGACGTCGCCACCGCCCCGATCCCGGTCGGGCCGTCGGGCGACACCGCCCGCTCGATCTCCTACTCGTGGATGACGGTGGTGAACGCCAAGGCCTCGGCCGAGGAGCAGGCTGCCGCCTGGGACTTCCTCGCCTGGCTCAACGGCCCGGACTCGACCCCGGAAGGCGCGCCGGCCGGCGCCTCGGCCATGGGTGACCTGCTGATGTCGATGGGCATCCTGCCCACCCGCACCTCGGACGTCACCGCCTTCGCCGACCGGCTCGGCGGCGACCCCTTCCTCAAGGGCTATACCGAGACCCTCGCCAACGCCAAGCCGTTCCCGACGGTGCTGGGTGGCCAGGAATTCTCGGAATCGCTGCAGAAGACCCTCGAGGCGATGCAGTTCGGCCAGCTCTCGGCCGCCGACGCGCAGTCCACCGCCCAGGCCGACGCCACCGAGATCCTCGAGCGCAACGCGCAGTAACGCGATCGGAGGCGGGCAACCGCCTCCGACCACCCCCATCGCGGCGTGATCCCGGCAAGGGCCGGGGTCCAGCCCCAGACCAGCAACGCCACGACGCGTGATAGACGCCCCAGGATCGACCCGGCTTTCGCCGGAGTGACCGGGCGAATGGACCGATACATGCAGCGCAACCAGCACCGATCAGCGTTCGTCATGCTGGCGCCGGCCACGGCGCTGCTGGGCGTGTTCATCATCGTGCCGATGCTGCTGACGATCGGGCTGTCGTTCACCAAGTGGTCGACCCAGACCGGCTTCGAGACGGCGCAGTTCATCGGCATCCAGAACTTCATCGACATCTTCGGCAACAATTCGGTGGGGCGCGACTTCAAGGCGGCGCTGGTCAATACCGGCGTCTACACCCTCGCCTCGGTGGTGGTGATCCTGCCGCTCTCGGTGCTGCTCGGCCTGCTCGTGCACCAGACGCTGGCGCCGGGCGGCGTGTTCCTGCGCACCGTGCTGTTTTCCACCTACATGGTACCGATGATCGCGGTGGCGCTGGTGTTCTCGAAACTCTATTCGCCGACCGAAGGGCCGCTGAACCAGATCCTCGGCTGGGTCGGCATTCCGCCGCAGACCTGGCTCTCGGCGCCGCAGACGGCGCTCGGCTCGATCGTCATCCTCAATGTCTGGCAGCAGGTCGGCTATTTCACCGTGCTCGCCGTCGCCGGGCTGACGCAGATCCCCGCCTCGCTCTACGAGGCGGCGCGGATCGACGGGGCGAATGCAGTGCAGCGCTTCTTCTCGATCACCCTGCCGCTGCTCGGCAACACGCTGCTGTTCTCGGCGGTGATCGCCATCATCAACGCCGTGCAGGTGTTCGAGCCGGTGGCGCTGATCACCCAGGGCGGCCCGGTCAACGCCACAAACGTGCTGACCTACCACATCCGCCGCGTCGGCATCGAGCGGGCCCAGGGCGGCGTCGGCTCGGCCATGGCCGTGACGCTGATGCTGGCGCTGGTGATCGCCATCGCCGCGCTCTTCGCCTTCGCGCGCTCGCGGGAGAAAGCCGAATGACCGTAGAGGCCGTTGCCGACCGCCGCATGCTCGAACGCCCGCGCTACCGTGTGAATCCGGCGACCGGGCTGCTGACGCTCGCGATCATCGTCGCGGCGGTGGTGGCGGCCTTCCCGCTCGCCTGGATGGTGCTCACCAGCCTGAAGACGCCGCAGGAGACGATGCAGGTGCCGCCGGTCTGGCTGCCCGCCAGCCCGAGCCTCGACGCCTATACGCAGGTCGCCGGCGTGGTCGAGCTCGGCCGCTCCTTCCTCAACTCGGCGATCATCGCGCTGGTCACCACGGTGGCGATCATCACCACCAGCCTGATGGCCGGCTACGCCTTCGCCAAGTACCGGTTCCGGCACCGCGACCTGCTGTTCGCGGTGCTGATCGCGACGATGTTCCTGCCGCC
>JBQCFF010000320.1:0-2353 GCA_051959485.1 Devosia sp.
CCAGCCTCGAGCACCTGCCGCAGGGCTGCGCCTTCCACCCGCGCTGCGCCTTCCGCTTCGAGCGCTGCTTCGCCGAACGGCCGCCGCTGCTGCCCGTCGAGGACGTGCGCGAGAAGGCCTGCTGGTACCAGGGCGAACTCAACTACGAGGAGGTCGCGTGATGCTCGACCGGGCCGAAGACCTGATCAAGGTCGAGAACCTCAGCAAGTACTTCTCCATCTCGGCGGGCATGTTCTCCCGCCCGCTGCAACTGAAGGCGCTGCAGGACATCAGCTTCTCGGTGAAGCGGGGCGAGACGCTCGGCATCGTCGGCGAGTCCGGCTGCGGCAAGTCCACGCTGGGCCGCTGCATCCTGCAACTGCTCACCCCCGACGATGGCCGCGTGCTGTGGATGGGGCAGGATATCGCAGCGCTGCCGCCCGAAGAGATGCGCAAGCACCGCAAGGACCTGCAGATCATCTTCCAGGACCCGCTGGCCTCGCTCAACCCGCGCATGACGGTGGGCGAGATCATCGCCGACCCGCTCAGGACGCTGATGCCCGAGCTCAAGGCGAAGGAGCGGCGCGAGCGCGTCATCCGCATCATGGAGGCGGTGGGCCTCCTGCCGGAGATGATCAATCGTTACCCGCACGAGTTCTCGGGCGGCCAGGCGCAGCGCATCGGCATCGCCCGGGCGCTCATCACCGAGCCGAAGCTGATCGTCTGCGACGAGCCGGTCTCCGCCCTCGACGTATCGATCCAGGCGCAGATCCTGAACCTGCTCGCCGACCTCAAGGACCAGTTCGGCCTGACGCTGATCTTCATCTCGCACAACCTGAGCGTGGTGCGGCACGTCTCGGACCGCATCATGGTCCTCTACCTGGGCCGCATCGTCGAGCTCGCCGACGGCGATGATCTCTACGACGACCCGAAGCACCCCTACACCAGGGCGCTGCTCACGGCCGTGCCGATTCCCGATCCGCGCCGAGCCCGGCAGCGCACCATCGACGGGCTGGTGGGCGAGATTCCGTCGCCGATCAACCCGCCCTCGGGTTGCACCTTCCGCACCCGCTGCCGCTACGCGTTGCCGATCTGCGCCGAGCAGCGCCCGCCGCTCGAAAGCACCGGCGCCCGCATGGTCGCCTGCCACCGCTGGCGGGAGCTGGAGCTGACGCCGGGGGCGTAACAAACCCCCGAAAACTCCGGCCGCAAGCGTTGACAGAGGCCGGGTTTCCCTCTAGTTACAGCCGCAATTCAAGGGCGCGGCGCGCCTCTTTTTGTTTCGAGCCGAGGTTACCAATGAAGATCGCCAATTCGCTCAAGGCTCTGATGGGTCGCCATCGCGCCAACAAGCTCGTCCGCCGCCGCGGCCGCGTGTACATCATCAACAAGGTCGACAAGCGCTACAAGGCCCGCCAGGGCTGAGCCTCGGCTGCCACGACCGCATATGATGAAGGCCCGCGCAAGCGGGCCTTTTGTTTTTGGGTTTGCTCTCGGCAGACGGCCCCCTCCCAGCCTCCCCCATGAAGGGGGAGGTGCCGCGTTGTGGAACACTTCGCCTCAGCGCGCTCCCTCTTCACCCTCCCCTTCATGGGGAGGGCAGGGGAGGGGCTGTCCGGCTCAAAGCGCGGCTCACCTCGCCAGCGCGTCGATGATCCGCAGCCACGAACGAATCCCCTTGTGGAAGCTCGAGAGGTTGTACTTCTCGTTCGGCGAGTGGATGCGGTCGTCTTCGCGGGCAAAGCCGATCAGCAGCGTGTCGAGCCCGAGCACGCGCTTGAACTCGCCCGTCACGGGGATCGAGCCGCCCGAGCCGATCAGCGCCGTCTCGTGCCCCCACTCGGCCTCGAGCGCCTTCGCCGCCTTGGCCACGAACGGCCCATCGGTCGGCACCGTCACCGCCGGGCTGCCGCCATGCTCGTGGAAGGTCACGGTGGCATCGGGCGGCAGGCGGTCGGTGACGTGCTTGCGGAAGGCGGCGCGAATCTTCGCCGGGTCCATCCCCGAGACGAGGCGGAAGCTGATCTTGGCGCGCGCCTTGGCCGGAATCACCGTCTTGAAGCCGTCGCCGGTGTAGCCGCCCGAGATGCCGTTGATTTCGCAGGTCGGCCGCGACCGGGTCTGCTCCATCACCGAGCGGCCCTGTTCGCCGGCCGCCGTGGTGAGCCCCGCGCCTTTCAGGAAGTCCCCTGCGTCGAAGGGCAGGCGCTGCCAGAGCGCCGCGACGTCGTCCGGCAGTTCCGCCACGTCGTCGTAGAAACCGTCGATCGCCACGCTGCCATCCGGGTGGCGCAGCGAGGCGATGATCTCGGCCAGCACCTGGATCGGGTTGCGCGCCGCGTTGCCGTACATGCCCGAATGCAGGTCGTGGCTG
>JBQCFF010000321.1:0-2715 GCA_051959485.1 Devosia sp.
GTGCCGCCGCCATCCGTGAAGGTCTTCACGAACACGTCGGCGAGGCCCTTGCCGTAGTCGTTGTTCACGTAGGTGACGGCGACGTCCTCGATGCCCTTGGCGAGCAGCAGGTCGGCCATCTTCACGCCCTGGAAGGCGTCCGACGGGGTGGTGCGGTAGAGCAGGTCGTTGTCCTCGACCGTGGTCACGGCGGGCGCCGAAGCCGACGGGGAGATCATCACCACGCCGCCCGGGATGCCGGCCGCGGTGGCCGCGCCGATGGTGGCGCCGGTGCAGAAGGCGCCGACGATCGCGGTCACCTGGTCGGTGTTGACCAGCTTGTCGGCCGCCGGGCCGGCAACCGACGGGTCACAGGCCGAGTCACCGGTGACGGAGACGATCTTGCCGCCGCCGAGGATGCCGCCCTGGGCGTTCACTTCGTCGAAGGCGAGCTGCGCGCCGGCCACGATCGGCGGGGCCAGCGATTCGATCGGGCCGGTCAGGTCGCCCAGGATGCCGATCTTGACGTCTTCGGCGAGTGCCGGCACGGCAAGGCCGAGCACCATGGCGCCGACAGCCAGGCCAAGCAGAGAATGGGTTTTAGTCATGATGTCCCTCGTTTGGTTGCACCCGCCCCCTGGTGCCGTTCTTCGGGGCACCTTCGAAACCGCGCGCAACAATGATCGGAGGCCGGGATTCCGAACCCCACTGCGGGCGATATTGCATAGATCGGCGCGGCGAGTCATCCCGTTTTGATCAGTTGGTAAAAGCCGTCGACATTGTCTTGCCGGTGGCTCGTCTATAGGTTCGTCCGCACCTTACAGATCATTGCCGGGTCCGGATGCGCGTTCTCTTCCACCTCGTCCTGCTTGCGGGCCTGTCGCTGGGAACTGCCGCGTGGGCGCAGGGCTCGATCCAGACGCTCGAGACCACGCCGGGCAGCGAGGCGCCCGCCGAAGACACTGCCCCGCCGCCGCCCTGCGGGACGCAGCCGCTGACCATCGCGCGCATGGCCTGGCCGTCGGCGGCGATCCTGGCCGAGGTGCACTCCCGGCTGCTCACCGGCTATTTCCAGTGCAACGTGGTGCTGCAGGAGGGCGATCTCGCCGCCACCGGCTCGTCAATGGGCGCGACCGGCCAGCCGGCCGTGGCGCCCGAGATGTGGATCGCCCGCATCGCCGATATCTGGAACGCCGCCATGCAGGGCCAGAAGGTGCGGCAGGCCGGCGTCGCCTATGCCGATCCAGTGTTCGAGGGCTGGTTCGTGCCCGATTACGCGGCGGCGCAGTGGCCGGAGGTCACCACCATCGACGGGCTCAAGGCGCATGCCGCCGATTTCGCCGCCACGCCCGGGGCGCCGCGCGGCCGCTTCATTTCCTGCCCGGTGGATTGGGGCTGCGCCGTCATCAACCGCAACATGCTGCGCGCCTACGGCCTCGACCAGTCGTTCGACATCGTCGAGCCGGCCAACCGCTTCGAGCTCGACACGCTGATCGCCGAGGCCGTCGGGCGCAAGCAGCCGGTGCTGTTCTACTACTGGCAGCCCAACGCCATCCTCAGCCAGTTTGCGTTCAAGCCCGTGACGCTCGCGCCCTACGATCATGATGCGCTCCTCTGCCTGGCGCGGGTCACCTGCGGCTCGCCCGTAAAGACCGGCTTCGCGCCCGACCCGGTGATCGTCGCGCTCGCCGAGTGGGTCTATCTCGATGCGCCGCAGGTCGCCGCCTATTTCAGCCGCGCCCACATGCCGTTCGCCGAAATGAACCTGATGCTGCAGCAGCTTGGCGAGCCCGGCGCCAGCGTCGAGACGGTGGCCGACCGCTTCGTCGCCGAGCGGGGCGAGGTCTGGCGCCCCTGGGTCGGCCTGCCGGCGCAGGATCCCTAGCGGCACCGCAACCGGGCGCGTCCGACCTTCCGCCTAAGCCGCAAGCCCAGCATCCCGCCGCCTTGCGCCGGGCGCGAAGCGCTGTCTATAAAGGCGCCGGGAAAATCTCGGCCCGGCTGGAGTACTGATTTTGGACGTGAAGCGGATCAACGACCACCTGAGCGTGTCACCGCAGATCAACCCCGAGGATATTGCCGCCATCAAGGCGCAGGGCTTCGTCGCCATAATCAACAACCGGCCGGACGGGGAATCCCCGGACCAGCCGACCAGCGCCCATATCGAAAAGGTCGCGCAGGAAGCCGGCCTCGCCTACCACTACATCCCGCTGGGCCGTGAAGGGGTCAGCCCCGACATGGTCGAAAAGACCAAAGCCGTGCTCGAGGGGAGCAACGGTCCGGTCTTCGCCTACTGCCGTTCGGGTACGCGTTCCACCACGCTGTGGGCGCTGAGCCAGGCCGGTGAGGCGCCCGCCGAGGAGATCATCTCGGCGGCGGCGAATGCGGGTTACGACATGTCTCATCTCGCGGGACATCTGAGCCAGAAATAGGGGCGCGCCCCAACGGCGAAAGCCGCCGACTACCCTTGCCGGCGCCCTGCCGCGCCTCGCCCCCTCCTGCTCGGGTTAAATCGATGCCGATCAAGAAGCTCCTTGTCGCCAACCGCAGCGAAATCGCCATCCGGGTGTTTCGGGCGGCCAACGAACTGAACATCAAGACCGTCGCCTGCTATGCCGAAGAGGACAAGCTGGCGCTGCATCGCTTCAAGGCCGACGAGGCCTACCTGATCGGCAAGGGCAGGGGGCCGGTCGAGGCCTACCTGCAGATCGACGAGTACATCCGCGTTGCCCGCAT
>JBQCFF010000322.1:0-4306 GCA_051959485.1 Devosia sp.
GATGATCGAGGCGCCGCGCGTCCTGTTCCCGTTCGCCCGCCACGTGCTCGCCAACACCGTGCAGCTCGGCGGCTTCCCGCCGCTGATGATGGAGCCGGTGGATTTCCAGCAGCTCTACGTCCAGAACCTGCAAAGCCTGCAGGCCGCCAAGCCGGCCACCCAGCCGAACTGACGTCGGCACCTCTTCACCCTCCCCCTTGCGGGGAGGGTAGTGCAGCTTAGGCGCAGCCTTAGCGAAACTGGGGAGGGGGTGCGCAGGACAAAGCGGCCCCCTACTCCGCCGCCTCGACCCGGTCCTCGTAGAACTTCCACAGCGCGTCGTCGCCGAAGCCGGCGATGAACTTGAAGTGCGCCTCGATCTCCGCCGCGCTGATCCGCCGGGCCAGCGGGGTCGGGCGCTGCCGCGCCGGCGCGTACTGGATGGTGACGCCGAGCTCGACCTGCGTCTCCGCCACCAGCGCCAGGCTCACCTGCTTGCCACCGATCAGCTCGAGATAGACGTCGGCGAGGATCTCGCTGTCGAGCAGCGCGCCATGCAGGGTGCGCCTGGAATTGTCGATGCCGTAATGCTTGCAGAGCGCATCGAGGCTGACCCGCGCGCCCGGGTGGCGGTTGCGCGCCACCATGACGGTGTCGATCACCTCGTTGGTGAGGCTCGGCCGGCCGATCTTCTCCAGCTCGAAGTTCAGAAAACCCATGTCGAAGGGCGCGTTGTGGATCACCAGCGTGGCGCCCTCGATGAACTCGAGGAACTCGTCGGCCTTCTCGGCGAATTTCGGCTTGTCGGCGAGAAACTCCGAACTGAGCCCGTGCACGCGGAACGCCTCCTCGGGCATGCTCCGCTCGGGGTTGAGGTAGATGTGGACGGTCCGGCCCGTCGGCACGTGGTTGATCAGCTCGACGCCGCCGATCTCGACGATGCGGTCGCCCGTCACCGGCGAAAGGCCGGTCGTTTCGGTGTCGAGCACGACTTCGCGAGTCATTGGCTGCCCTGGCTTCCCGTCAGCTTGCCGACCAGTGCGGCGATTTCGGCGCGGGTCGATTCTATCGGTCCCGACGTGTCGAAGACATAGTCGGCGCGTCGCCTCTTTTCGGCCTGGGGCAGCTGGCGGGCAAGGATGCCGCTGAGCTTATCCACGGTCAGGCCCGGCCGCGCCAGCGCCCGCCGGCGCTGCTCGGCCTCTTCCACCACGGTGACCGCGACAGCGTCGAACCCCCAGTCGACACCGTTCTCGTAGAGCAGCGGGATATCGACGACGGCGAGCTTGGCGCCGCTCCCTTCGGCTGCGGCGAGGAAGCGCTCGATGCGCCGGCGCACCAGCGGGTGCACGATGGCCTCGAGCTCGCGCAGGCGTTCCGGGTGTTGCAGCAGGTAGCGACTGAGCCGGCCGCGATCGATCTCGCCGTTGACGGCAACCCCGGGGAACGCCGCCTCGACCGGCGCGACCGCCTCGCCCCGGTAGAGCTCGTGCACCGCCTCGTCGGAGGAGAACACCGGCACGCCCAGGTCGGCAAAGCCCTGCAGCGCGGTCGACTTGCCGGTGGCGATCGAGCCGGTGAGGCCGAGCTTGAACATCAGAGCGTCGCCTCGATCTTCGCCCGCAGCTCCGGCGTCACCTCCGGCCGCACGCCGAACCACGCCTCGAAGCCGGGCACCGCCTGGTGCAGCAGCATGCCGAGCCCGTCGACGGTGCGGAGCCCCAGCTCGCGGGCCTCGGCGAGCAGCGGGGTGACGAGCGGCACATAGACGATGTCGGTCACCAGCGCGGATTTCGGCAGCAGTTGGAGCTGCAGATCGTCGAAGCGCGTGCCGTGCATGCCGATGGTGGTGGTGTTGACGACGAGCTGGCTGGTCGGCGCGAGCGTCGCGAACGCCTCGAGCGGGTGCCCCTCGATGGCGCCCGGCAGGTCGGCGGCCAGGGCCCTGGCGCGGTCGACGGTGCGATTGAGCACCCGCACCTGCCCCTTGACCCGCAGGGCCAGCCCGGCGACGACGGCGCGGGCGGCGCCGCCGGCGCCGAGCACGATGGCGTTCTCCACCCCGGCGTCCCCGCCGGGCGCTTCCTGGTCGAGGTTGGCGAGGAAGCCGTAGAGGTCGGTGTTCTGGCCGTAGATGGCGATGCCGTCGGCGGTCTCGCGCTGGCTCAGCGTGTTGAAGGCCTTCAGGTGGTCGGTAGCGGCGTCGCGAAGATCGACCAGCCGCCACGCCTCCTCCTTGTGCGGCACGGTGACGTTGCCGCCGGCGAACTCGCCCGAGCGGATCCGGTCGAGGAAGCCCTCAAGCTCCGCCGGCGGCACTTCTATGGCCTCATAGGATCCCGCGATCCCGTAGCGTTCCAGCCAATGGCCGTGGATCAGCGGCGAGCGGGAATGCTTGATCGGATACCCGATGACGAAGGCTTTTTTCACGTGAATCACTGGCTCAGGAGTTTGGGGCAGAACCGCCGCAGCGCCGCCAGCAGCGGCAGCAAGGGCAGTCCGAGAATGGTGAAGTAGTCGCCTTCGATGGCGGCGAACAGCCGGACCGACGGGCCCTCGAGCCGGTACGCGCCGACCGAGCGGAGCGCCGCTTCGCCCTCGAGCGCCAGCACCTCGTCGCGCTCGGCGTCGGAGAAGTCGCGCATCAGCAGCCGGGCGCTATGCGCTTCCGACCAGAGCAGTTCGCCGTCGCGCGCCACGGCGACGCCGCAGTGCAGGTGGTGCAGCCTGCCTCGCAGCCGGTCGAGCTGCCGGCGCGCCGCCGCGAGGTCGTCCGGCTTGTGCAGCAGCTCGCCCTGGAAGGCGAGCATCTGGTCGCCACCAATCACCACGGCATCGGGCCGCCGGCCGGACACCTCGACCGCCTTCGCCTCGGCCAGCTGCCGGGCGACCAGTTCGGGCGGTTTCCCCACCAGTTCCGCCTCGAGCGCCCGCTCGTCGATTTGCGCTGGACTCGTTTCGAATCGCAGCCCGGCCCCGGTGAGGAGCGCCTTTCGGGCCGGACTGTTGGAGGCAAGGATCAGCATGCCACCGGTTTTCCACACTGTTCCCGCTGGCTCAAGCCCACCGCCTGTGAGTAGAGCGCCAGCGAGGCACCGGCTCCGGGTCTTTCCCCGCTGGCTCGAAATCCATCCACACCCAAGCCCGCCGCAGGCATTAACAAACCCTTAACGTGGGAATCGTGGAAAACCGGCTGCGGGGCGGCCGGTGGATTCACAGGCTCGTTAACGAAGCGTCAACCAGTGTGGCATGGTTAATGGCCCGTTACCGCAGCCGACTCCGGCCGCAAAAAAGAATCCATGGGAGAGTGGATTCACAGGCAGCCGCCACCTGCCGCCGCGCGCTTCTGTCGCCCGCTTCCGCATTGTGGACGAAGGTGAATTCCAGCTACACACCGCCATAATGATGAAGATGAAAGAATCTATCTCTTTAGGCGGGAGGGCGGCATGACCGTGACCAAGCCGTTGCTCGAAACCGTGCTGGGCCGACGACAGGACCGGCTGCCGATCTGGATCATGCGCCAGGCCGGCCGCTACCTGCCGGAGTATCGCGAACTGCGCACCAGGGCCGGCAGCTTCCTCGACCTCTGCTACACGCCCGAGCTGGCTGCGGAGGTGACGCTGCAGCCGCTCCGTCGCTTCGACCTCGACGCGGCGATCCTGTTCTCCGACATCCTCGTCATCCCCGATGCGCTCGGCCAGACGGTCCGCTTCGAAACCGGCGAGGGACCGAGGCTCGAGCCGCTTACCGTCGAACGCATCGCAACGCTCGACCTCGAAGGGGCTTTGGAAAAGCTCGCGCCGGTCCTCGAGACGGTGCGCCGGGTCAGGGCTGCGCTGGCGCCGGAGAAGACCCTGATCGGCTTCTGCGGCTCGCCGTGGACGGTGGCCACCTACATGATCGCCGGCCAGGGCTCGAGCGACCAGGCGGCAACGCGCCTGTTCGCGCTGACCCGGCCGGCCGCCTTCGCGCGCCTCATCGACGTGCTGGTGCAGGCCAGCATCGAGTATCTGGCCGCGCAGTTCCGCGCCGGCGCGGACGTGGTGCAGCTGTTCGAAAGCTGGGCCCACACCCTCGACGAAGTGGCGTTCCGCGACTGGGTGATCGAGCCCAACCGCCGGATCGTCGAAGGCCTGCGCCAGCTGATCCCCGATGCGCCGGTGATCGGCTTCCCGCGCGGTGCTGCCGGCAACCTGCCGGCCTATGCCGCGGCGACCGGTGTCAACCTGCTCGGCCTCGACTACGCCACGCCGCTCGCCTTCGCCGACCAGCTGCCGGCCGGGTTCGGCGTCCAGGGCAACCTCGATCCGCTGCGGCTCATTGCCGG
>JBQCFF010000323.1:0-37368 GCA_051959485.1 Devosia sp.
AAGGATTCCGAGGGTCGCGCGATGCAGTTCGAGCCGGCCTTCCTCAAGATTGCGCCGGGCGACACCGTCACCTTCGTGGCGACCGACAAGGGCCACGACTCGGAAGCCCTGGCCGACATGATCCCCGAGGGCGCGCAGACCTGGAAGGGCAAGATGAGCCAGGACATCACCGTCACCTTCGATAAGGAAGGCTTCTACGGCTACAAGTGCGTGCCGCATTTCGGGCTCGGCATGGTCGGCTTGATCCAGGTCGGCGAGGGCGCCACCCCGCCGGACATCAGCGCCGTCAAGATGCCGCCCAAGGCCAAGACCCGCATGACCGAGCTCATCACCGAGGCCGGCGCCGCGCCGGCCGCCCAGTAACAGACTTCCCACTGCACAACAGAGAAGATCGGACAAGACGATGAAGGACCAGACTGCACGCGAGCCGGGTCGGCCGGAAGCTCCTGATCATGCTGGCGTCAGCCGCCGCAGCCTCCTCGTTGGCTCGGCAGGCCTGACACTCGGCGCGCTGGCCGTGGGAACCGCCACTGCGCAGACCAAGCCGGCTGCCACCCATGCGCACGGGGTCATGCAGGCCCAGATGTCGGCTGCCGGTGGCACCAGCCTCAGCGGCCGGCTGTACCAGGTCAACCCCGACATGCCGCAGCATGCCGACATCGCGCATGATCCGGCCGACCTGCCGGCGCCGCTGGCCCGCCGCGAGCCTCAGACGGTCCGCGTCGAACTCGAAACCATCGAGCTCGAGGCGCACCTGGGTGGCGAAAGCGTCTTCCGCTTCTGGACCTTCAATGCCCGCGTGCCGGGTCCGTTCATCCGCGTGCGGGTGGGCGACACGGTGGAGGTGCACCTCAAGAACAACGAAGACAGTTGGATGGCCCACAACGTGGACTTCCATGCGGCGACGGGGCCGGGCGGTGGCGCGGTGCTCACCACCGCCAGCCCGGGCGAGGAGCGTGCCTTCAGCTTCAAGGCGCTGAATCCGGGGCTCTACGTCTATCACTGCGCGGTGCCGCCGGTGGCCATGCACATCGCGGCCGGCATGTACGGCATGATCCTCGTGGAGCCCGAGGAAGGGCTGCCGCCCGTGGATCGCGAGTTCTACGTCATGCAGGGCGAGATCTACACCGAAGAGCCGATGGGCACGCCCGGCCTGCTCAACGAGAGCTATGACAAGCTCCTGAACGAGCGGCCCGAGTACTTCGTGTTCAACGGCCACGTCGGGGCGCTCACCGACCACTTCCCGCTCAAGGCCAAGGTCGGGGAGACGGTGCGCATCTTCTTCGGCGTCGGCGGCCCGAACTTCACCTCGTCGTTCCACGTGATCGGCGAGATCTTCGACCGGGTCTACCAGATGGGCTCGATCACCAGCCCGCCGCTCACCGATGTGCAGACCGTCACCGTGCCATCGGGCGGCGCCGTCATGGTCGAGTTCAAGTGCGAGGTGCCGGGCCGCTTCGTGCTGGTGGACCACGCGCTGTCGCGGGCCGAACGCGGCCTCGCCGGCTACCTGATCGTCGAAGGCGAGGAGCAGCCGGACATCATGCAGGGGATCGGCGAGCCGCCCGACCCGGGCATGTCGGGCCACTGATCCACACTATCCTACGGGCGACGGCCGCTGGCCGCCGCCCTTTCTCTTATTCGAGGTGAGTGAATGACTTCCTGGCATCATGCCCGCTCCGCACTGCTGGCTGCATCCACGGCACTACCACTGCTCGTCGCGCTTCCGGCGCACGCCCAGGAGACCACGGTGGAGGGCGTCGATGCGACGCCCGGGGCGAAAGCCGCCGTCACCGGCCAGATGACCGTGCGCGACACGGGGCCGCTGGCCCGCGACATCGAGCTGACCTATGCCGATGCCGCGACCGGGCAGCAGGTCAAGGACTACGACGTCGAGCTGACGCAGGAGCTGCACATCCTCGCCGTCGACGCGCAACTGAACGAGCTGGTGCACGAACATGTGCGCGCCGCCGATCCGGAGGGGCGGTTCGCGGGACAGCTGCAGTTTCCGCATGCGGGGACCTACCACATCTATACCGATGCGGTACCCAGCGGGCTCGGGCAGCAGGTGCAGCGCTTCGACGTGTCCGTGGGCAGCGGCGAAGGCGGGGCGCCCGCGACGACCGCGGCGGATGTCGCGGCGGGGCCGATCTCGTCCTCCGACGGCGCCTACACGGTGGAGCTCGACGCCAGCGAGCTGCGGGCCAGCGCGGAAGGGGTGATGTCCCTGCACGTGCTCAAGGACGGGCAGCCGGCCACCGACCTTGCGCCGTACCTGGGCGTCGCGGCCCACGTGGTGCTGATCCAGGCCGACGACCTCGCCTATGTGCACGCCCACGCGCTCGCCGGCGACGACGCCTCGCACGCCGACATGGGCCATGGCGGCCACGACATGCCGGCCATGGCCCCGGCGGAGGGCGCCGACCATTCCGCCGGGCACGGCGGCCACGAGATGGCGCAGGAACCGGGGCCCATGGACACGCACGCGGGCGGGCATGGCGGCTCGCATGACATGGGTCACGACGCCGACGCCAACGGGGCAGGGGACGCCATCATGGGCACGCCCGGTACGGTTCCCGCCGATCTCACCGTCTACGTCACGCCGCCGGCTGCCGGGACCTATGGGATGTGGATCGAGTTCGTCGGCGGCACCGAGGTGATCACGGTGCCGTTCAAGATCGACGTTCCCGCCAGCTGACGGCACCCGATCGACCAACCTTCGCCGCCGGAGGCGCGCAACGCGTCCCGGCGGCGTCCCATTCGGGAACTGCCGCACCTGATCGGGGTTGCGCTTCCCTGAGGTGCGGCATGAGCATCGGGCAACCCCTTTTCCACGATCGTCGGGACGCCGGGCGGCAGCTTGGCGCGGCGCTGCAGCGGCTGGGGCTCGACGATCCGCTGGTGCTGGCGCTGCCGCGCGGCGGCGTGCCGGTGGCCTTCGAGGTCGCCGCGGCGCTCGGCGCGCCGCTCGACATCATGCTGGTGCGCAAGATCGGTGCGCCCGGCTACGCCGAACTCGGCATCGGTGCCGTCACCGATGGTCACGACCCGCAAACCGTCCTCAACGAAGAAGCCATGGCCATGGTCCGCCCGCCGGCCGGCTATGTCGAAGCCGAGAGCCGGCGGCAGCGCGAGGAGATCGAGCGGCGGCGCACGGCCTATCTCGGCGGGCGGGCACCGGCCGATCCCCGCGGCCGGACCGTGGTGCTCGTCGATGACGGCATTGCCACCGGCGGCACGGTCAAGGTCGCGCTGCTGGCGCTGCGGCGCTCGCAGCCCAAGGCCATCGTGCTGGCGGTGCCGGTGGCGCCGGAATCGGTGCTCGACGAACTTAAGAGCGCCGCGGACCAGGTCGTCTGCCTCGCCACGCCCGAAGGGTTCCAGGCGGTGGGCGCGCACTATTTCGACTTCGCGCAAACCACCGACGAGGAGGTGGTGCGGCTGCTCGCAACGGCCCGCCAGCCGTACGCGGCGTAACCGGCACAAGAGACAAGGCGGCCTTGCGGCCGCCTTGCATGATCGTGTTTCCCTGCTCCGCCGGAGCGGAGGAGCGGTGGCTGCCGACCGTCAGCTGACGGTGAACAGCTCGGTCGGGCGGAGCCAGAACGGCGCGAAGCACAGCGGGATCGAGGAGAGCGGCAGGATGCACTCCTTGAGCGACACGCCGAGCGCATCGCGCATGAAGGCCCGGCGCGCCTCGATGCGCGCGTGGAGCTCCGGATGCTTGCTGGCGATCTCGGCGCGCAGGGCCGCGTCGGCGATGACCACGCTGTCCTCGCAGTTGAGCGCCTGGCCCGCTGCCATCGGGGTGGGGATGATGTCCACCTGGAAGGCCATGCCGGACTTGATGACGTCGGCCGAGCCCTTGCGGATCGGCGTGTTCATCCACTCGTCGTGGCTGACGAGGTGGCCCGGGTTGAGCGCCGGCCTGAGGCCGGCGGGCGCCAGCTGGGCCTCGACGGCGTCGCACACGGCGTTGCCGGCGACGCCGATATCGACCGTCTCGTACCAGGCGCAGAGCGCCTTGAAATAGGCCGTGGCCTTGGCGAGGAACGCGTCGTCGCTCTCGGCGAGCAGGCCGGCGCGGCAGGAGAGGCCGCCCCAGTAGCCCACCGCCGTGGTGACGCCGTCGCCGGCATTGATGGGACGGGCCGAGGGGCTCGACAGCCCGATCAGCGAGTCGGGGGCGCTGGCAGCGCTCATCATCACGTGGCAGGTGAGCGGCTCGCCGGCATAGCCCATCAGGGCCGCCGACTGCAGCTCGTTCATGCCGGGGCGGGTGCCTTCGACGATGCGCTGCACCGCCGCGGAGGCGCGGGCCGCACCCCATTCGAGCTGGGCGACTTCATCGGCGTCGATGATGGCGCGCATGCCGTCGACCGGGTTGGTCAGGATGGCTGTGACATCGGTGATGCTGCCGCCGCCGACCACGGCGCGCAGGCTGTCGACCACGTAGGCGGGCACGAAGAAGGTCTCGGCACTGCCGCGCCATTCCTCGGCGGACGCATATTTCCAGCCGGCGAGGGCGATCGACTGGCCGTCGGCAATACCGCATTCGCGCAGCACCGCGGCGAGGTCGGGCGCGCGGGAGCGGTCCTGCCCCATCAGGCTGAAGCTCTGCGCCAGCACACCGCGGACGCCCGGCAGGCGGGCCACCGGCACGTAGTCGATGCTCTCGTTGCCGGTGACGATCAGGCGCTCGCCACCGCGGCCGAGCAGCAGCAGGGCCTCCTCGAAGCGCGGCTCGAAGCCGGTCAGGAAGGCGATGTTGGCGAGGTGCTCGCGGTCGGCATAGACCACCACCCAATCGGCGGCGGCACGGGTGAAGAGGGCGGCGACGCGCGCCTCGTAGGTGGCAGCTGGAATGACTGGCCGGGCATCGGGCACACCGAAATCGGGAATGGCGATGTGCTTGAGAGCGACGGTCATGTGTCGGACCCTTTCTGAGGTAACGGAGAGGCGAAGTCAGCCGGCATAGGTCGCGCTGTCGGGCGACCAGGCGAAATCGGGGTCGGCGGGCAGGGCAGGCCGCGTAACGTGCTGCCACTGCCGGTTTTCGAGGTCAAGCGACACCGTCCCTTCGTTCAGGAGCAGGATGTGGCGCCGCGCGATGTCCTCGATGCGCGGATGCAGGTAGCCGAGCTTCACCACGAAGATGTCGAAGCTGTCGCGGTCGATCCCCATGGAGTCGAAATGCTCGGGCGTGGTGATGCCGATCGGGCGGGCGTGGAAGGTGGCGGCCACGCTGCCGAAGCGGATCGCGAGCCAGGCCGCCTCGGTGCTGCGATAGGGCTGGAAGCCCTGCAGGTGCAGTTCGGGGCCGCCGCCGATGATCTCGCCGCTGACCCGCTGGCGCGTGCCGGCGAGGCTGATGTGCTCGTCGCCGAGCTCCACCTCGATGGTGCTGCCGATCCCGGCCGCCAGGCCCCGCTCGACGAGGCGCGGGGCGGTGATGCCGGCGACGACGATCTTCGGGGAGCCCGGCAGCTCGATCGCCGCCTGCAGCACGCCGGTGAGGTCGCCCGGCGCGCCGGCCGTGGTGTTGTCGCCGGAGTCGCTGACATAGACCGGCCGTTCCGGGCTGGCGGCGGCGCGCTCCAGCCCCTCGCGAGTGGAGGCCGTCTCCATGCGCAGCACGAAGTCGTGCCGCACGGCCCAGATCTCGTCGGCAAGTTCCTGCGCGGTGCGGCGCGCCAGCTCGGCGTCGCCCTCGCTGGTGACGATGGCGGTCATGCCGCCCCACGGCACGTCGTTGAAGGCGAAGCCGACGAAGATGTTGGCTTCCATGATGCCCGGGCGGGCGTCGTAGCCCGGCAGCTGCGCATAGAGGCTGCGGCCGGGTTCGGCGGTGGTGACGGCCGCTTCGCCGGCGATCAGGATGGGCAGGCGGACCGCCGCATGGCGCGGCGCGATGCCGGTGCGCAGCACGCGCAGCAGCTGGTCGGCGGCGCGGTAGCCGGTGGTCGGGTCGTCGCGGTGCGGCGCAGTGCGCAGCGCGCTGATCACCGTCGCGAGCTCGGCGAAGCGCTGCGTCATGTGGCCGTGCAGGTCGAGCGCTGCCGCCACCGGCACGTCCGGTCCCACCGCCTCGCGGACCGCCTCGAGATAGTCGGTGTCGGCATGGGTGGCGAGGCCATCGACCTCGAGGGCGCCATGGTTGGCGATCACCACGCCGTCATAGGGGCCATGGGCGCGCAACAGCTCGATTGCCTCGGCGCGGAGCCCGGCATAGTTCGCCGCCGAGAGCGCCCCGCCGGGCAGGGCGGTGGCCCAGACCAGCGGCACCACCTCGACGTCGGCGTCCTCGCGGCAGCGCTGCAGGATGCCGCGCACCAGCCACAGGTCGCCATCGATCATCTCCTGGCCGCGATAGATCTGCATGTCGTCCGGCTCGGTTTTCAGCGGCGAGCCGATCAGGCACTCGACCGAGAGGCCGAGCACGGCGATTTTCAACTTGCGGGTCATGCGTAAATCCTTGGAAGAGGCCTGCTCACCACGGGAACGGCCCGTCGGCATTGAGCTGTGAAAGTCCCTGCAGGGCCACGGCGAGCGGCCCGCGGGAATGAGGTTGCTGCGACAGCTCCGAGATCAGGATCGTGCAGTGTTCGAGCGCCTCGGGCAGCGCGTGGCGCTGCAGCACGCGCTGCGCGGGCGGCATGAGGTAGGGGGCGAGCACCGCGAGGCCGCCGCCGATGACGATGTTGGGCGGATTGAGCAGGTTGATGTAGCTCGAGAGGGCGAGGCCGAGGATCTCGCCCGCCTCGTCGAGCACGCCCAGCGCGATGGGCTGCCCGGCATCGCCCAGCGCCTTCATGTCCTGGAACGACGAGACGGCCAGCCCGGCGCCGCGGAAGCTGTCGCGCAGCGCCGGCCGCGAGATGTAGGCGGAGAGGCAGCCGCTGTCGCCGCACTGGCAGATGCGGCCGTGCGGCACGATCTTGGTGTGGCCGATCTCGCCGGCGATGCCCAGCGAGCCGGCGTAAATGGCGCCTTCGAGGTAGAGCGCGCCGCCGACGCCCGAGTGGGAATCGATGTAGATGTAGTCGTCCACCCCGACGCAGCAGCCGAACAGCTTTTCCGCCAGCCCGGCGCCGCGGGCGTCATTGTCCACCCAGACCCGGCGCCCGAAGGTTTCGGACAGCACCCCGGCGACGTCCAGCGCCCCCCACTTGAAGTTGGAGGAGGAGATCAACCGCCCGGCACGATCGACGAGGCCGGGCAGGCAGGCACCGATGGAGCGGACCTCCTTCCACTTGCTCTTCGCCTGCTTCATGTGGAGTTCGACCGCCTGCGAAGCGGCGCTCGCCAGCTCCGCCTGGCCGGTGATGGCCGGGTGCTCGCTGATATGCAGCGGCTCGCCGTCCAGCCCGGCCGACATCACCACCAGCCGCTCGGGCTCGATATCGATGCCGAGCATCAGCCCGGCACGGGTATTGAGCGCGAAACTCTCGGACGGCCGGCCACGGCCGCGCGGACCCTCGTCGGCGATGCGGCGCAGGAGGCCGATCTCGTCGAACTGGCTGATGATGGCCGAGACGGTCGACTTGTCGATGCCGGTGCGGTCGCCGATCTCGCGCTGCGAGATGCCCGGCCGCAGGCGGATGGCGTTGAACACCTCGATCGAGTTGGCCCGCCGGAGCACCGATGAATGGGAGCCTGCAACCCCCCTGCTGTCCCTGATCATTCTTTTATCCGACGATCGCATTAATTACCGGTCATGGCAGTGTAAATGTTACCATCGGAGGGCAAGGAAGTGAACAGAATTACGCAGATAATCTTGGAAATCCAAGGTATGGTCGCTCGAGGATAAGCAAGACCAGCCATAGTTCCTAGTCGGAGCAATGCAAGATCTATGAAGTCCGAGGCGATTGCTCCGTGTAAACACGATACCGGACGCGCGAACTTTTCCTCGCGCGACCATCCGTACTTCCGAACCAGAGGATTCACTAGAACGCGCTTGACACTCTCCGGCTCGTCCTTCATCATTTTTCCCAGGATCAGAAAAAATGGTCCGCAAGTCAAGGGAGATTGAAATGAAGCGGTTTGGAGCGGTCCTGGGCCTTTCGGGGCTGATGCTGGGCACTGCCGTGGCACAGGACGCCAGCCAGGTCTGGCACTATTGGGGAGGCGGCGCCGAGCTGGCCGCGATCGAAGCCCTGCTCGGGGTGGCGAACGAGCAGTCGCCCGCGACTCCGCTGGCCGGGCAGGATTTCCCCGGCAACGCCATCGAACTGCGCCGGCAGTTGCAGACGGCCCTGCTGGGCGGCACGCCGCCGGCGGCCTACCAGAGCAGCATGGGCTACGAGCTCAAGACCTTCGCCGACGCGGGCCAGCTGCGGGACATTTCCGCGGTGTGGAACGAGCTGCGCGGCGACAGCATCTTCCCGGTCGGCCTGCAGCGCGTGATGAAGGTCGACGGCGTGCCCTACGCCATCCCGCTCAACATGCACGCCATCAGCAACATCTTCTACAACAAGGCGCTGGTGGCCGAGCTCGGCATCGAGATCCCCACCACCTTCGAGGAGCTGCAGGCGGCCTGCGAGAAGATCGAAGCGGCGGGCAAGGGCTGCCTCGCCAATGCCGGCGGACCGTTCTGGAGCCTCTACAACTTCTACGTGCCGCTGATCGCGGCGGTGGGCGTCGAGGGCTACTTCCAGCTCGGCTCGGGCGACATGTCGTTCGACAGCGAAGGCTTCCGGGCGGCGCTGGCCAGCTACCGCGACAGCTACGCCAAGCACTACATCGAGAACTGGTCGGGCAAGACCTGGGCGCAGGGCGGCGACGACCTGGTGGCCGGCCGCGCCGTGTTCTACCCGATGGGCGACTGGGTTTCCGGCTACTTCAAGGATGTCGGCCTGAAGCCGGGCGAGGACTATGACTTCTTCGCCGCGCCGGGCACCGGCGGCGCCGTCGTGATCCAGGTCGACGCCATCGCGACCCCGAACGGCACCGACAGTTCCAACGCCGCCGCCGATGCGCTGCTGCGCGCCGCCGCCAGCCCGGCCGGGCAGGCCGCCTTCAACCAGCACAAGGGTTCGGTCGCGGCCAACCTCGAGACGCCGACCGATATCTACGACTATGTCGGGGTGAAGACCTACGAGACGATGATGGCGGCCGAGAAGGACAGCCGGGTGCTGCCCAACCTGTTCTTCCTGCTGCCGACCGAACTCGGCTCGGAGCTTGGCGTGCAACTGGAGCGCTTCGCCGCCGACCCGAGCGACGGGACGATGGAGTCGATGATCTCGACGCTCGAGAACCTGCGGCTGTCGTCGCGCGACCAGAACCTGTTCGTCACCTGGTAAAGGCCCCGCTTCTCCCCGCGGGCAAGGGCCGAACGCCTCCCGAATAGGCGTTCGGTCCTCCTGGCCGGCTCTGAACCCTCCGGAGCCGGCATTCGATTGGAGCTTCCCAAAGGGCGAAATCCGCCGCCCCCTGGCAGCGTGGCGCGACGCTGGTCTATGCCCTGTTCCTGGCCTTGCCGGTGGGGATGTTCTGCCTGTTCTACATCTATCCCGTGCTGGAAACCTTCGTGCTCGCCTTCCAGCGCTGGGACGGCCTGGCGCCGAAGCGGGTGGATATCGGGTTCGGCAATTTCCTATCGCTGCTGCGCGACCAGCGCTTCCATGGCGCGCTGTTCAACAACCTGCGCTGGCTGCTGTTCTACGTGCTGGTGCCCACCGGGCTCGGGCTCGGGCTGGCGCTGCTCGCCGACAGCCTGAGCAAGGGCCGCGGCCTCGCCAAGTTCATCTATTTCCTGCCCTACACGCTGCCCCCGGTGGCGGTCGCCGCGATCTGGCGCTGGCTCTACGAGCCGAGCGCCGGGCTGCTGACGCGCGTCCTGGAGATAGTGGGGCTGGGTTTCCTCGCGCAGAACTGGCTGGGCGACCAGGCCATCGTCACCTATTCGCTGATGGTGTCGGCGGCCTGGTGGTCGGTGGGCTTCTCGTTCATCGTGTTCTTCGCCGGGCTGCAGAACCTGCCGCGCGAGGTGCTCGAGGCGGCCAAGATCGACGGCGCCACCCCCTGGCAGTCCTTCAGCCGCATCACCTTCCCGCTGCTGTGGCCTTCGACCGCCGTGGCGCTCGGCATGTGTGCCGTCGATGCCATGCGGCTGTTCGACATCGTCTGGGCGACCACCGCGGGCGGGCCGGCCTATGCCTCCGACGTGCTCGCCACGCAGATGTACGACGTCGCCTTCGGGCGGCTGAAGATGGGCGAGGCCAGCGCCATCGCCGTCTACATGCTGCTCATCTCCGCGGCTGTCATCCTGCCGTTCATCGTCTACATGGCCCGGCGCGTCGAGGAGGCGTCCAATGACCAGTAAGCTCGGGACCCAGTCGCTGCGTCACGGCCTGGCGCTGCTGATCGGCCTCGCCATGGCGGTGCCGATCCTCGTCGCCCTCAACACCTCGGTGAAGACACCGGCCGAGGTGCTGGACGTGCTGGCGCTGCCCGCGGCGCCCACCTTCGACAACTATGCGGAAGCCTGGCGCCGGCTCGGCGCCACTTTCGGCAACAGCCTGCTGATCACCATCCCGGGCGTGGCGCTGTCGGTGCTGGTCGGCGCCATCGCCGCCTATCCGCTGGCGCAGATCAAGGGGCGGATCGGCTTCGTCATCTACCTGTTCCTGCTCACCGGCATGCTGGTGCCCTACCAGATCGTGCAGATCCCGCTATTCTCGCTGATGCGGAACCTCGGCCTCTACAACACGATCCCCGGCATGTGGCTGGTGCACGTCGCCTATGGCGTGCCGATCTGTACCTTCTTCATGCGCAACTTCTTCGCTTCGGTGCCGCGCTCGATGATGGAGGCGGCGATGCTCGACGGCTGCGGCCATGCGCGATATTTCTTCCTCGTGCTGTTGCCGGCCTCGGTGCCGGGGCTGGCGGCACTCAGCGTGATCCAGAGCCGGGCCATCTGGAACGACCTGCTGTTCGCCATGACGCTCACCAGCAACGAGGCGGCGCGGCCGGTGACGGTCGCCCTCAACGCCCTCACCAGCGGGCTGCAGGTGCAGCACGGCACGCTGATGGCGGCGACGATCATCACCATCGCGCCGATCCTCCTGGCCTACCTGCTGTTCCAGCGGGCCTTCGTGGCCGGCGTGCTGGGCGGCGCGTCGAAATAGGCGGGCGGGGCCCGCTGCCCCGATACGAAGCACGAGCCGGCCGGTGATCCCGGCCGCCCGATGCAACGACATCACGGAACCTGCGTTCGTAGGGTGCGTGTCGGAGGGACAGAGGCCGTTTGTCCCGCCGCGCGCCCTGGTCCTGAGCTTGGGAGACTTCGTGATGGCATCCAAACTGCGCGGCTCCGGCCGCCACGTCTCGCCCTCCATCCTGGCCGCCGCCGGCGCCTTGCTTGCCGGGCTCGCGGCGGGCGGCCCATCGCTCGCCCAGGATGTCCCGGTCGAACTGCAGCACGGTTCGGACAACCTGTTCACGGCACGCGTGCTCACCACCGGGCTCTCCAACCCGTGGGAGATCACCTGGGGCCCCGACGACATGCTGTGGGTCACGGAGCGCTCCACCGGCGAGGTGACGCGCGTCGACCCGTTCACCGGCGAGCAGCAGACGCTGCTGAAGCTCACCGATTTCAGCGTCGACGTGCAGCATCAGGGTCTGCTCGGCATGGCGCTCCACCCCGACCTGCTGAAGGGCAACGGCAACGATTTCGTCTACCTGGCCTATACCTACGAGACCGGCACCGAGGCCGAACCGGCCCCGCGGCAGCGGCTGGTGCGCTACACCTACGATGCCGACGCGCAGCAGCTGGTCGACCCGGTGGTGCTGATCGAGGGCATCCCCGCCGGCAACGACCACAATGCCGGCCGCGTGAAGGTCGGCCCGGACATGAAGATCTACTACACGCTGGGCGAGCAGGGCGCGAATTTCGGCGGCAACTACCAGAAGGAGAACCGCGCCCAGTGGCTGCCGACCGCAGAGGAGGTCGCCGCCAAGGACTACCACACCTATTCGGGCAAGGTGCTGCGCCTCAATCTCGACGGCTCGATCCCCGAGGACAACCCCGAGATCAACGGCGTGCGCAGCCATATCTTCACCTACGGGCATCGCAACCCGCAGGGCATCGACGTCAGTCCCAAGGGCAACATCTATGTGGCCGAGCACGGGCCCGACACCGACGACGAGCTGAACCTGCTGCAGCCCGGCGGCAATTACGGCTGGCCGAATGTGGCCGGCTTCAATGACGACAAGGCCTATGTGTATGCGAACTGGAGCGCGGCCCCGAAAAGCTTGCGCTACACCGGCCGCGACGCTCCGCCGGAAGTCCCGCAGCAGAAGGAGAGCGACTTCAAGGACAAGATGGTCGACCCGCTCGCGACCTACTGGACGGTGGACGACAGCTATGACTTCGCCGGCAATTGCGGCTGGATCTGCAACCCCACGATCGCACCCGGCTCGGTGGAATATTACGCAGCCGGAGAGGGCGGCATCAAGGAATGGGATAATTCGGTGCTGCTGCCGACGCTCAAGCACGGCACGCTCTACGTCCAGCACCTGAGCGAGGACGGCAAGTCGGTGGACGGGCTGCCGACCGCCTGGTTCCGCACGCAGAACCGCTATCGTGACACTGCCATCGCGCCCGACCACGAGCGGGTGTTCATCGCCACCGACGGCTTCGGCACGGCCTCGCAGATCTATGGCGATACCGGCTTTACCAACGTGCTGCAGAATCCGGGCGCCATCCTGCTGTTCACCTACACCGGCGGGCAGGGCGGGCCGGAGGCACAGGGCGGCGGGCTCAGCCCGCTGGAACCGGCCGCGGGGCAACAGGGCAGCACCGAACAGCGCTCGACCAATGGCCCGAAGATGGGCGAGGCGGCCGAAGCGGAACAGTCGGGGCCGCCCGAAGTCTCCGGTGACCAGGTCGCCGGCGGTAAGGCCGAGGCCGGCAACCAGTCGGGTGCCGCGACCACCTCCGAGGGTGGGGCGAACGCGTCTCAGCCCGCCGAAGCCGCGCAAGAGTCGGCAAGCGCCGACCAGGGTGCCCTCGACCTCGACCAGCTCGTCAGCCAGGGCAAGACGGTCTATGCCTCCAACTGCGCTGCCTGCCACGGCGCGGCGGGGCAGGGCGCGCAGGGGCCGGCGTTCACCGATAACGAAGCGCTCGGCGACGCTGCCTACCTGGCGCGGACCATCGTGCACGGCTTCGGCTACATGCCGCGCTTCGGCGACCGGCTCAGCGACGAGCAGATCGCGGCGGTATCGAGCTACGTCCGCAACAGCTGGGGCAACGAGTTTGGGCCGGTGCAGCCCTCCGAAGTGGCGGCGCAGCGCTGATCTGCGCTGCGTCGGCCGGGTTCATGGTGCAAGCATCCGTGTGACGGCCGATTGCACCGCCCGGCGGTTGTACGGCTTGTCGATCACCGCGGCGCTGCCGGTCACCTGATTCTGTGCGCCGTAGCCGGTGGCGAGAATGAACGGGATGCCGTGCATGGCGAGGCGCTCGGCCACCGGCGTGCTCGGGTGGCCGTGGATGTTCACGTCGAGCAACGCGGCATCCGGGCGCTCGTTGTCGAGCAGCTGCAGGGCTGCCTCGATCCGGTGGACCGGCCCGAGGACGATGCCGCCGATTTCCTCGATCGTTTCGGCGGCCTCGATCGCCAGCAGGACCTCGTCCTCAAGTATCAGGATGCGCTTGCCCTCGACCGGGTTCATCGCACAGCCTCCGGCAGAGCCGCCGTGACGGTGCACACCAGGCCGGACGGCGGGTAGTCCAGCTCGACCTCGGCATTGAGTTCGGCGCCGAGCGCCTGCCGGATCATGATGGTGCCGAAGCCTTTGCGGGTGGGGATGGCAATCGGAGTGCTGCCGCTTTCCGTCCAGCGCATCACGAGCGCCGGGGCAGGGTCGCTGCGCAGCTGCCATTCGAACCCGACCGAGCCATCCTGCGTGCGGAGCGCCCCATGCTTCACGGCGTTGGTGTAGAGCTCGTGCAGCGCCATGGCGGTCGTTACTGCCTGCTTGGGCTCGAGGGTGACGTGCGGGCCGCTGATGCGGACGCGGAGATCGGCGTCACCGTTCACCGAGGCCCGGGCGACTTCCTCCAGCGAGGCACTGCGCCACTTCTCGGCCGCCAGCAGGTTGTGAGCCTGGGCCAGGGCCTCGAGCCGTCCCTCGAAAGCCTGCTGCTGCAGCTCCCGGGAAGCGTCGGTGCGGAAGGTCTGGCGCGCCACCGCCTGCACCACCGCCAGCGTGTTCTTCACCCGGTGGTTCAGCTCGTTGATCAGCAGGCGCTTGTGCTCGTCGGCCTCCTCGCGCTCGGTGACGTCGACATTGACGCCGATCATCCCGTCGAAGTCGCCATTGGCCTGGAAGTTGGGCCGGGCGACCGTCTCGAGCACGCGGTACTGCCCGTCGTGGCGGCGATAGCGTCCCTTGACGCGGGCGCTGGTCTTGCTCCGGATCGCCGCCTGCATCGACTGCGACACGGTCTCGCGATCGTCGGGATGCAGGGTGGTCTGCCAGTTGAAGCCGGTCAGGTTCTCGACGCCCCAGAAGGTTCGCAGCAGCTCGTTGAGGTGCCGGCAGTGGCCATTGCTGTCGGAAATCCAGATCATGATGGGCGCGTCTTCCGACATGCTGCGGAAGCGCTCCTCGCTGGCCTTGAGCTGCAGTTCCGCCGCCTGTCTGGCCGCTTCGGCGCGATAGCGCTCGAGGCCGAAGCCCACCTGGCGCGAGATCGCGACCGCGCAATCGCGATCATAGTCGGTGAACGCATGCCGGTCCGGGTAGTAGGTCATGAACTTGCCGACCACCTGGCCGTCGGCGAAGATCGGGATGAACGCCAGGGCCACGATCCCCTCGGCGCCGATCCGCTGCTTCAGCCAGTCGGGTTCGTCGGTCTCCTCGATGGCCGCGACGAGGATCGGCTCGGCGGTGCGTTGCCCGGCTTTCCAGGGCGAGTGACCGTCCACCGCCTGGCGATAGTCCTCGGACAGGCCGCGCCACGAGACGAAGCGCATCACCCCGCCCTCATCGAAGAGGAGGACGGCGGCTCGATCGCATCCCAGCAGCTCCACCAGCGCATCGAGCGCCGCAGCATAGACCGCGTCCAGCGTGGAGGCCCGGAACAGCCGGTCGGTCAAGGCGAAGAGCGGCCAGGCAGCCGACTTGCTGCCTGCCGAAACCTGATACTCCTCAGCCAGATTCATGACGGCTCCCCGAAGGCCTCCCAAAGCCCGTCGCAAACAACGCCGCCGCTGCGCTATCGTTCCTCGTGCCGGACCCACCCGCAGCTGCGCCCGCTGGCAGCTAGTAGTCGGTCTCGTAGAACACGCCGATGCTGGTGTCGCCGTTGGTGCCCGTGGCCGCCTTGGCCTTGATATCGTTGCCGAGGTCGAGGTTCACGGTGACGCGCGAGTTGCCGTCCGCCCCGGCCTGGACGCCGAGATAGACGTTGTCCTGGATGTAGGTGCCGGCCTGCACGGCGAGGCTGCCGTCATCGCCGGTCACCACGTCGAGGTCGGCGAGCCCGGCCCTGGAACGGAGCGACTCGACCAGCGAGTTGGAGCCGCCCGCCAGTTCGGCCGCGGCGCCGGCGAGCTTCGCCAGCTGCAGCGGCGTCAGCTCGCCCATCGAGCGCTTGAACAGCAGCCGTGACAGCACCTCGTCCTCGGGCAGGGTGGGGGTCGACGAGAACCGGATGGCGGGATCGGAGACCCGGCCGGTCACATCGACGAACACGGTGATGCCGTCGCCCTCGGTGCGCGCGCGGAAATCGAGATACGGGTCGAGGTCGCCGACCAGCGTCACCACGCCGTCCTCGAAGGTGACGCGCTGGCCGAGGATGGCCAGCCGGCCGCGGCTGAGGCTGAAGCCGCCGACCGGGTGGATGTCGTTGATCGAGCCGGTGAGCTTCACGTTGCCGCCCACCTCGGCATCGAGGCCGCGGCCACGCACGAAGATCTGGTTGGGCGCCGCAACATTGATGTCGAGCTGCAGCGCGGAGGGCCGGCCGCTGCCCGCCGTGCCGCTGCGTCCACGCTCGTCGACTTTCGCGCGGGCCAGCGTGGCGGCGGCCGGGGCGGGGGTATTGACGTGCTCGGCCTGCACCAGCGCGGCGGCGCCGCCAAAACTTTCGGGGATGGTGATGTCGGCCTTCTCGATCCGGACGTTGCCCGAAAGCAGCGGGTCGCGGGCCAGCGGGCCGGTGAGCCTGAGGTCGCCGGCCAGGGTGGCGACGAACATGGTGCCGTCGGCGTAGCGGGCATCGTTGAGGCGGAGCGTCATGTCGGCAGCATTGTTGCCGGTGAGCTCCAGCGAGCCACCCATGCTCACCGAGCCGCCGGTCGACAGCCGGCCGGAGAGGCTGTCGATCACCAGCCGCTGGCCGCTGAGGCTGGCGCTGCCGGCGATGTCCACGAGCCGCAGGTTCAGCGCCGGATCGACGTAGCCGGCGCCGCCGGTCGAGACCGAGCCAGAAAACTGCGGCGCGGCGAGCGAGCCGGTGACCCGGGCCCTGAGGCTGGCGGTACCGCTCAACTGCCCGCCGCGGTCGGCGACGAAGCGGTTGCCGAGCCCCAGCGGGGCGGAGCCGGTGAGGTCGATGCGGAGGCCGTCGCCGTCGAGCGGCACGACGCCGCTGCCGGAAACCTCGAGGCCGCCACGGCCGGTGGCGGAGAGGCTGGCCAGGGAGACGGTGCGGCCGCTCAGGCTGCCTCTGGCGGTCGCCTGCAGCGGCGTCAGCCCGGCATTGCGCAGGGTGTCGTCGCTCTCCGTCGAGGCGGTCACGGTGAAGTTCGTGGTGCCGCCGGCCTGCGCCGCCTGCGCGTCGAGCCGGTCGAGGGTGAACCCGCCTGCCGTCAGGGTGCGCGCCGCGACGGTGCCGTCGACCGCGGGGGCGCCGAACAGGTCGGCGAGGGTGGCGCGGATATCGGCCGAACCGATGCGCAGGTCGGCCGCGCTGAGGTTCTCGATGCGGCCGGTCACTTCCGCCGACTGCCGGCCATCGGCGGCAGCGAGCGTGACCTGGACGTCGGCGCTGCCGTTCGCGGTGATCGCGGCGAGGGCGGCGGCGGTGGAGATGTCCGACGAGGTGAGGGTCAGCTGCCCGGTGAACAGGCCATCGGCAGCCTGCACCAGAGCGCCTTCGAGCCGGGTCGGGCCGGCGTCGAAGCGGAGCCCGCTGAGCCGGCGGGTGGTCTCGTCGGTCGCGAGGTCGCCGGCGAGGGTGACGGGCGTGCCGCCGAGCACCGCGTTGCCCTCGAGGGCGCCCGCCAGCCGGCCGGCCGACAGCGTGCCCTTGAACCCGACGCGCGCGCCATCGAGCGTCTTGCCGGCGAGGCGGCCTTGCGGCACCTGCCCGTGCAGTTCGAGGGCGATGTCGCCCTTGCCCCGGGCGGAGCCGGTGAGCTCCAGCCGGCCGCTGGCATTGCCGGAAACCAGCGACAGATCGGCCAGTTGGGCGCCGAACTCGAAATCCGCCGCGCCGGTGGCGAAGCTGCCGTCGGCGGTGATCGCCAGCTTGTCGTTGCCGAGCCGGAAGCCCTGCGCCACAAGCCCCTGCTCGGTGCGTGCCACCCGGCCGGCGAGGGCGACGCGGCCGGCCAGCACGCGGTCGAGCGTCGGCTCGCCGAGCTGCAGCCCGTCAGCGGTGCCGTCGAGCGTCAGGTCGAAGCCGCCGCCCAGCGGCGTGAGCGTGCCGGTCGCCGCCAGCGAAAGGGCGCCATCGAGGTCGCGTCCGGCGAGGCCGGAGAACGGCGCGATCGAACTCGTCTTGATCCCGATCCGGCCGTCGAATACCCCCGCGTCGATATCGCCGCTGAGTGCCAGGGTCAGCGCCTTGCCGACCAGCCGCAACTCCGCGACACGGATCGGCTCCCCGGCGTTCCACAGTCCGGCGAGGCCGAAGCCGGCGCGGTCGCCCAGCGCTGCCGTCACGTCCGCGTCCGTGCTGGCGATGCCATCGATGCTGCCATCGGCGTTCAAGGTGAGGCGGCGCTGCGCCGGATCGGTGAGGTTTGCCGCGACGCCGCTGGCAGCGACCGAGAGGTCGCGGGCGGCGAGCTTGCCGTTGGCAAAACCCTGCGCGGCGATGGTGGCCGTCCAGCCGTCGCCGCCGGCGCCGCCGAAATCGACCTGCAGATCGGCCTTCTCTATCGTGGTTTCCCCGCCCGGCACCGGCAGCACCACCGGCGCGCCATTGGGGTCGGCCACGACGCCGGACAGCGCGAGCCGGCTCAGGAAGCCGTCGCTGGTGGTCGCCAGGTTGCCCTCGAGCGCGAGCTGGCCGCCGGAAAGCCTGAGGTTCGAGACCTCGACGCCGCCGGCGCTTTTCACCAGCGCCGTCGCCTGCAGGTGCGTCTGCTGCCCGAAGAAGGCCCGGTAGTCGGGGGCCACCAGCGTACCGATCGGCCCGCCGAGCTCGGCGGTGATGGCAAGACCATCCTGCACGCCAACGAGGGTTGCCGAACCGGCGAGCGCCCGCGTGCCGCCGGCATCGAGCGCCATGGTGGTCACCAGCTTGTCCACCGGCCCCTTGCCGGTGACGCTGAGCGCGATCTCGGGCCGGCCCTCGATGTTGAGCAGGTTGGCGACGATGCCGTTCGGCGGCTCGGTCAGCGTCACCGCCAGGTCGACCGCGTTGTCGCCCTTGGTATAGCCGACATTGGCCGCGAGCTTGCCGCCCGGTCCGTCGAGGCGGGTGATGTCGAGCGCCGAGGTGAGCGAGCCGCCTTCGAGCTGCAGGCTGCCCGCCAGCGCGATCTCGGAACCGAGGCCGAACACGCCTTCCCCGAACGTCACCCTCGGCACCGCCAGCTTGTCGAGCTGGATCGCCACCGGAAACTCCGGCACCGCCAGCGGCTGCGCCTCGGGCGGGGGCAGGTTGACGTCGCCGGAGGGGATGGCGTTGCGGAGATACTCGATGCTGTCGGCCGAAAGCTCGCGCACCAGCAGCCGGCCGCCGAACAGCGCGCCCTGGTCCCAGTCGATGGCGGCGTTGTTGATCCGCAGCCAGACCCCTTCCTTGTCGGAAATGGTGACCTCGCGGATCGACGCCCGGCTCGACAGGGCCCCGTCGATGTTCGAGATGCGGATCTGCCGGTCGGGCGTCGAGAGCTGGCCTTCGACGAAGCCGACGAACCAGTCCTTCTGCTGTTCGGGCGACATCTGGTCCTGCGCCAGCAGCGGCAGGGCCAGCAGCCCGCCGCCGATGACCGCAACCGCGAGAACAGTGCTCCGTGGCCGCCGCATCAGAAGGCCTGCCCGATGCCGACATAGAGGGCGTATTCCGGATCGCCCGGCTGCTTGTTGAGCGGCACGGCGAGGTCGGCGCGCAGCGGGCCGAGGCTGGTGAAGTAGCGGATGCCGATGCCGGCTCCGAGCCGCAGCTGGTCGATGCCGGGGAGCGTGTCGGCCGCGACGTAGCCGCCGTCGACGAAGGCCACCGCGCCCCACTGCTCGTCGATCCGGTAGCGGGCCTCGGCCGAGGCTTCGAGCAGGTAGCGGCCGCCGGTGACGGTGCCGTCCGGATTGTTCACGCCGATGCCGCGATAGGCGTAGCCGCGCACCGAGCCGCCGCCGCCGGCGAAGAACAGCCGGTCGGGCGGCAGCTGCGCGAGGTCGGGGCCCAGCAGGGCGCCGAGCCTGGCGCGGCCGGCCAGCACCAGCCTGTCGTCCTGCAGCACGTTCCAGTAACCGCGCGCTTCGGCCGTCGCCTTGAAGGCGAGGTAGCCGCGGTCGAGCTCGTAGAACGGCTCGGCCGTGGCCGCGAGGTAGAAGCCCTCGTGCGCGTCCTGCGCATCGTCGCGCCCGTCCCACACCGCCCCGGCGGTGAGCCCGGCGATCGAGAAGTCGCGGGTGCCGAAATCGTCGTCGAACTGCGAGCGCTCGTAATAGAGGCTGCCGTCGAGCGTCACGTCGTCGGTGAGGTACTGCGTCAGCCCCACGCTCGCCGTCGCCGAGGTCTCGGTATAGGCCGGCAGCACCGTGCGTTCCGCGGCGATCGCCGCGACGAGGTCGTTGTCGGGGTTGAGGAAGCCGGGCTTGGTGAAGGTGCCGCCGAAGGCGTAGTCGAACTCGGCGCTGTCGACGGGGAAGTTGATGCCGGCGACCTTCGCGTCGAGCCGGAGCCGCTCCGCACGGCCGAACAGGTTGCGCCACAGGTGGTAGGCCTCGAGCCCGATGCCGTCGACGCTGGAATAGCTGGCGCCGACGCCGAAGCGCCGTTGCGCCTGCTCCTCGACCACGACGTTGAACGGCAGTACGCCATCGCTGCCGATGCCGCCCGCGGCCTCGACCCGCATGGCGCGGAAGACGTCGAGACGCGCCAGCCGCTTCTGCGCCCGCTCGATATCGTCGGGGTCGTACTCGGCGCCGGCGTCGAGCCCGGTCTGCTGCGCCACGAACTGCGGGTCCATCCGCTCGGTGCCGGAGACGCGCACCGGCCCGACCACCGCACGGCGGCCGGGCTGCACCACGAGGGTGACATCCACCGTGTTGGTGGCGTGGTCGGCGATAACCTGCCGGTCGGCGACCTTCGCCTCGGCGTAGCCGAGCTGCCGCCAGGCCTCGACCGCCAGCCCTTCGGCGCGGACGATCACGTTCGACTTCGCCACCTCGCCGGAAACGAACCCGATAGCGGCTGGCGCCTCCACCTCGTCATCGGCCGCGACGTTGCCGGGCGCCTGGTTGGCGATGCCGATGCGGCCGAAGCGGAAGAGCGGCCCGGGATCGACCCGGACCTGCACGGCGACCGGCTTCGGCAGCGTCGCGTCGGGGGGCAGGTTGGCTGCTTCGCGCCCGCCGACCAGGATGCTGATCGTACCGCCGTAATAGCCTTCGGCGTAGAGCGCCCCAAGGAGGCGCTTGTAGTCGGCGCGGGCCCGCGCCAGCAGCCCCGCGGCGCCCGAGGCGGGCTCGCTTTGGCCGCCGAGCAGGCTCGAGGCGTTGCGGATGGTGGTCGCGAGCCCGTCCGTCGCACTGGTCACCAGTTCGGCCGTATAGGGCTGCGGGTCGGCGATCACCGACGCCGCATCGATCTCCGACTGCTCCTCGAAGAACTTGATGCCGAGGAACTCGAACGCCGCCGCGCCGCCCGCCATCGCCATCAGGGCCAATACAGAAAGGGCCCAACTCGCCCGCCGCACTACCAGTGTTCCGTTCCCGTTGCCCCGCGCTCCGCCAGATGCGCAGCCTCATCCGGAATGCCGGTCCTGTCAGGACCGACGGCTCACGCCTCCATAGGGCGGTCACGTATACGGCGAGTTTATGGCCCGGGGGAGAAAAAGCTGTGGCCCGAGCGACTTCCCGGGATTGCTTTTAGCTGAATGCAATTCCGGCCCAAAGCGCCCGCTGGGTTTCCGCTGTTCGCGCTCGTGAGCCGCATTTCACCGCACCGAGCGGCCAAAATAAATGCATCGATAATGCTGGTAACGGTGAATTAAATTAGTTTGCCTGCTGTAAGCGGGCCTCGTAGCCTCCGGCAAGCTCGCTCGCGCCCCAGCCCGGCGCCAGTCGTCATTGGAGATGCAAGTGGACATGCCCGCCGCCACCGCCCGCAACCCGTCAAGTGGGGTGCAGCGCTGGCTGTTTTCGACCAATCACAAGGATATCGGTACCCTCTACCTCATCTTCTCGATACTTGCCGGCCTCGTGGGGACGGGGCTGTCGCTGGCGATGCGCATCGAATTGCAGCAGCCGGGCCTGCAGCTCTTCCACAACACCGACATCTATAACGCCGTGGTTTCCGCCCACGGGCTGGTGATGATCTTCTTCGTGCTGATGCCGGCGCTGATCGGCGGCTTCGGCAACTGGTTCGTGCCCATCCTGATCGGCGCGCCCGACATGGCGTTCCCGCGCATGAACAACGTCTCGTTCTGGCTGCTGGTCGCGGCGTTCGGGCTGTTCCTGATCTCGCTGTTCGTCGAAGGCGCGCCCGGCTCGAACGGGCACAGCGGCGGCTGGACGCTCTATCCGCCGTTCTCGGTCACCGGGCAGCCGGGCCCGGCCGTCGATTTCGTCATCCTCGCGATCCACCTGTCGGGCGCTTCCTCGATCCTCGGCGCCATCAACTTCATCACCACGATCTTCAACATGCGCGCCCCCGGCATGACCATGCTGAAGATGCCGCTGTTCGCCTGGGCGCTGCTGGTGACGGCCTTCATGCTGCTGTTCTCGCTGCCGGTGCTGGCCGGCGCCATCACCATGCTGCTGACCGACCGGAACTTCGGCACCACCTTCTTCGCGCCGGAGGGGGGCGGCGACCCGGTGCTCTACCAGCACCTGTTCTGGTTCTTCGGCCACCCCGAAGTGTACATCATGATCCTGCCGGCCTTCGGCATCATCAGCCACGTGGTCTCGACGTTCTCGGGCAAGCCGATCTTCGGCTACATGGGCATGGTCGGTGCGATGCTGGCGATCGGGCTCATCGGCTTCATTGTGTGGGCCCACCACATGTTCACCACCGGCATCTCGCGCGACGTGCAGGCCTATTTCATGACCGCCTCCCTGGTGATCGCGGTGCCGACGGGCGTGAAGGTGTTCTCGTGGCTCGCCACCATGTGGGGCGGCTCCATCCGCTTCCGCGTGCCGATGCTGTATGCCATCGGCTTCATCCTGCTGTTCACCATCGGCGGCGTGACCGGCGTGGTGGTGGCGAGCGCCGGGCTCGACCACTCCCTTCACGACACCTACTACGTCATCGCGCACTTCCACTACGTGCTGTCGCTGGGGTCAGCCTTCGCCATCTTTGCCGGGCTCTACTACTGGTTCCCGAAGATGAGCGGCTACCTCTACAGCGAGCGGCTGGCCCAGGTGCAGTTCTGGGTCACCTTCGTGGGCGTGAACGCGGTGTTCTTCCCGCAGCATTTCCTCGGGCTGGCCGGCATGCCGCGCCGCTACGCCGACTACCCGGACGTCTATGCCCTGTGGAACCTGGTGTCGTCGCTGGGCGCCTATGTCTCGACCACCGGCGTGCTGCTGTTCCTCGTGGTGGTGGGCGAGGCGTTCCTGCGCAAGCGGCCGGCTCCCGACAATCCCTGGGGCCCGAGCGCCACGACGCTGGAATGGACGCTTGCCTCGCCGCCCCCCGCGCACCAGTTCAACATCCTGCCGCGCATCACCGAACGGCAGTGAGGAGCCCAGCGTCGCCATGTCCGAGTTCAGCCTCCTAGACTGGATCCTCACCATCGCCGCCCTCTTCGTCAGTTGGCAGATCCACACCGCCGTGCTGCACCAGGCGAGCGGGGCAGCGACGGCCCAGCCCCAGGCCGAACCGGGCAGCCGCGAACCACCGCCCCCGGCCGCACCGGCCGGGTCGCTCGAGGAGCGGCTCGAGCGGATCCGGCGCGCCGGCGGCTACCCGGACCTCCCGACCTTCCTGAAGGGCGCCGGCCTCGCGTACGAGCAGATCATCGCCGCCTTCGCCGCCGGCGAGCTGCAGCCGGTGCGCGAACTGCTGGGGCCGGCGGTGCGGGAAGGCCTCAGCACCGCCATCGCCGAACGGCAGGCGCGCGGCGAGACGCATGCGGTCATGCTGATCGGCGCCGATCCGATGGCGACGGATGCCGGCCTCGACGCCGGAACGGCGTGGATCGAGGTGTGTTTCCACACCGAGATGGTTGCCACCACGACCGACGAGGCGGGCCGGGTACTGACCGGCGACCCGCGGCGCATCGTCGAGGGCTCCGAGACCTGGACCTTCGCCCGCGACGTGCATTCGCCCGATCCTAACTGGCTGCTCGTTGCCACCGATGGGGAGGCCTAGCGGATGAGTACCCGTCAGCTCAGCCTCAAGCGCGCCTATGAGCCGGCCGTCGCGGCTGACGGGATGCGCATCCTTGTCGACCGGCTCTGGCCGCGCGGCCTCGACCGGCAGCATGCGGCCATCGACGAGTGGCTGAAGGACGTGGCGCCCACCGCGGCGCTGCGCAAATGGTTCGGGCACGACCCGCAGCGCTGGTCCGAGTTCCGCCGCCGCTACCTCGCCGAGCTTGCCGATAACCAGGCGGTGGAGCGCCTCCGCGAACTGGTGCAGAAGCACCCGGTGACGCTCGTCTATGGCGCGCGCGACACCGAGCATAACCAGGCGCTGGTGCTGCGGGATTTCCTCGATGCAGCAAGAGGTGGAACGTGAACGGCCTCGGTGACAATTCGGCCTGCCGCCTGCTCGGCTGTACGCGGCCCATCGTGCTGGCGGGGATGGGCGGCGTCGCCCGCTCCGAGCTGGTTGCCGCGGTGACGGCGGCCGGCGGTTTCGGCTTCCTCGGCATGGTGCGCGAGCCGCCCGCGCTGATCGAGAGCGAAGTGCGGCAGCTGCGGGCCCGCGGCGTCGAGCGCTTCGGTGTCAACATCATCCCCGCGGCCACCGACGCGGCGCTGCTGGCGCAGCAGGTCGAGACGATCATCGCGCTCCGCGTGCCGGCAGTGACGCTGTTCTGGGACCTCGACACCCGGCTGGTCGGCCGGCTGCGCCAGGCCGGGATCACCGTGGTCTACCAGGTCGGCTCGGACGACGAGGCGGTGGCGGCCGAACGGGCCGGCGCGCAGCTCATCATCGCGCAGGGGCGCGAGGCTGGCGGCCACGTGCGCGGCGACACGCCGCTGCAAGCGCTGCTGCCGGCGGTGCGCGCCGCGGTGCGGGTGCCGGTGCTGGCCGCGGGTGGGCTGTCGACCGGCGGCGACCTGGTCGCGGCGCTGGCGCTTGGCGCCGAGGGCATCGTGCTCGGCACGGCCCTGCTGGCGGCCGAGGAGTCGTTCGCGCACGACTAGCCCAAGCATCGGCTGCTGGCCGGCGCTCCCGCCGATACGCTGCTGACCGACATCTTCCACATCAACTGGCCGGTGGGGGCGAGGGTCCGCGTGCTGTCGAACGCCGTGACGGTGGGCGGCCGGGGCCGCGAGGTGGCCGGGGTGCGCACCGCCATCGGCGACGAGGATGGCCGCCCGATCTACCTGTTCAGCACCGATTCACCGCTCCGCTGCACCAGGGGCGACCTCGAGTCGATGGCGCTCTATGCCGGCACCGGCGTCGGCAACGTCACCGCGATCCGCAGCGCCGCGGCGATCATCGACGGCATCGTCGCCGAGGCGGAACAGCGGCTGGCGCCGGCCCGGACGACCGCCACGCCGTCGGGCGCCGAGCTGAGCTCGTCGGTGTGCTATGCCGGCGAGATGGGCGGCGCCTACATGGGCCTGCTGGAGGAGGCGGATGCGGGCGCCGAGGCGGGGGCGCTGGCGCGCGACCTTACGGCGCTGCTGGGGCGCCGCGGGGCGGGCCGCGGCCAGAATACGCCGCCCTTCTCGCGCCAGCTGCTGAACCTGTCGCCCTGGCTGCTCGCCCTCTCGTCCTTCGCGGCATCCGGCGACCGGCCGGCGTCATCGGAGCATGCCCTGTCCCTCGCCGACCTGCCGGGCCGGATCGGCATGCTGTCGACCCGCGTGCCGGATGGCGCGCTGCGGCGCACGCTGGTCGGGCTGCGGGCGGCGGTGGAGCGCATGCTGCCGGCGGAGCGTTCCGAACAGCGCCGAACCGAAGAAGCATGAATGGCGGGAACGCGGGTTCCCCTCGGTGCATCCAACGGACAGGCGGCGGAGGATTTCCGCCCCACTAGGAGTTCACCATGATCAGATCCGCTTTCCTCGCCGTATTCGCCGCGCTGGCGCTCACCGGCGCCGCCATCGCCCAGGACGCCGCACCGACCGACCCGCAGATCGCCCATATCGCCTACACCGCCGGGCAGATCGACATCGCGGCCGCCGACCAGGCCCTCGAAAAGAGCAAGAATGCCGACGTCATCGCCTTCGCCGAGCTGATGAAGCGCGACCACGCGGCGGTCAACGACCAGGCGCTGGCGCTGGTCAAGAAGCTCGGTGTCACGCCCGAGGACAATGCCACCAGCCAGAAGCTGGCGGCTGATGCCGCGGCCAAGCTCAAGGAGCTTGGGGCGCTCGACGGCGCCGCCTTCGACGTGGCCTATGTCGCCAACGAGGTCGCCTACCACCAGGCCGTGAACGGCGCGCTGTCGACGGTGCTGATCCCCGCCGCCCAGAACGCCGAACTGAAGGCCCTGCTCGAAACCGGGCTGAAGCTCTTCACCGAGCATCAGCAGCATGCCGAGCACCTGGCGACGCAGGTGAAGTGACCATGCGTCCCCTGCTTCTCGCACTGGCGCTCTTCGTGCCGCTCGCCTCGGCGAGCATGGCGGCGGAGTACACCGTCGTCGTCGCGGACATGAAGTTCGGACCGGTGCCCGCCGAGCTCCATACCGGCGATACCATCGTATGGCAGAACGACGACATCTTCCGCCACACGGCCACGGCCCGCGACGGCAGCTTCAACGTCGACCTGCCGGCCAAGACTTCGGCCACCATGGTGGTGGGCGCGCCGGGCAGTGTAGACTTCTTCTGCAAGTTCCACCCGGGCATGACCGGTACGCTGGTCATTGTCCCATGAGCACGGGAGAGTGAGATGACCGCCACCATGAGTTCGACCGCCCTTGCTCGACGCGATCTCGGCCAGCTCGAGGACGGCGAACTCGTCCCGCTCGCCCGGCAAGGCGATGAGGCGGCCATTCGCTGCCTCGTCCGCCGCCACAACCAGCTGCTGTTCCGCGTCGCCCGCTCCATGCTGGGCAGCGACAGCGAGGCCGAGGATGCGGTGCAGGCGGCCTACATCTCCGCCTTCCGCAGCCTCGACGGGTTCCGCGCCGATGCCCGCTTCTCCACCTGGCTCACCCGCATCACCATCAACGAGGCGCTGTCGCGACGGCGACGGCAGCGGCCAACGGTGGGCCTCGAGCAGGTCGACATCGAGGGCCGCAGCCAGGTTATCCCGTTCCCGGGGCTCGATGCCCCTGATCCCGAGGCCGAGATGTCCCGCACGGAAGTCCGCACCCTGCTCGAGCACCTCATCGACGAACTGCCGCCGCTGTTCCGCACCGCCTTCGTGCTGCGCGAGGTGGAGGGGCTCGACGTCGAGGAGATCGCCGAGCGGCTCGAGCTGCAGGCGGAGACCGTGCGAACGCGCGTCTTCCGCGCCCGCCGGCTGCTGCGCGGCAAGCTCGAGCAACAGCTGAACTCGTCCTTCGCCGGCCTCTTCCCCTTCGCCGGCTGGCGCTGCGAGGCAATGGCCGAACGCGTCGTCGCCGGGCTGCGGATGGTCGAGTAGGGCAATCGTGCGGGGCTGGGCGCCAGCGGTCCTCGTTCCGCTACGCTGTCATCCCGGCGGAGGCCGGGATCCAGCCTGAGGGGCAGCCGCCCGGTCACTGAGGTTGAAAGCGGTCAGGATGGGCCCCGGCCTGCGCCGGGGTGACACGTCAGTGATACTGTCGACCGACTGCGACAAAACCCCCTAGACCGTCTCCCGGACGCTGGAGAAGCCGCGGCGGAGGGTGTCGACGAGGCCGGTTTCGAGGCGGTTCGAATAGACCATGTAGACCGAGTAGGAGAATTCGGGCGCCGAGCCGACCTGCCGCAGGGCGCCGCTCTGCAGGTAGGGCCGGACGGCGCTCAGGCGGAAATAGCCGGTGCCCCCGACCCGGGTGATGTAGAGCAGCGCCAGCGGCCCGTGCGAGATCGAGACGCCCGGACTGTCGAGCAGCGGGAACGCCGCCTGCAGGCTGCGCTGGAACGACGGGCCCCAGTCGATATGCACATAGTCCTCGAGGCTGGGCGGCTCGCTGCTGCGGGAGGTGGTGACCAGCACCAGCTTCTCCTCGTGCAGCAGTTCCACCACGGTGGTTGAGCCCTGCGGCGGCGGGTCGTAGAGCACGGCGAGATCGAGCGCGCCGTCGTGCAGCGCCTCGAGCAGCCGGGCCGGCGTATCCACCTCGGCCCGCAACGCCACGTCGGGAGCCTCGCGCCGCATCCAGGCCAGCCAGTCGACCAGCAGCGGGTTCCACAGGCTGATCTCCGCGCCCACCGTGGCGATGTCGGTGCGGCCGTGCGGCAGCGCCACCTGCCGCCTGGCGCTCTCCCACGCCTGCACCAGCGTGGTGGCATGGCGCACGAACCGCTCGCCGGCCGGGGTGAGCCGTGCCCCCGACTTGTTGCGGACGAACAGCCGCCGCCCCAGCGACTCTTCGAGCGCGTGAACGCGTGCACTGACCGCGGTTTGTGTTACGTTCAAACGCCCTGCAGCCGCAACAAAACTGCCGGTCTCGACAATTTCGAGAAACGTCTTTGCCAGTGCGACGTCCATGGTCCTGACATCATTCTTTTTGCACTGACGAACGAATATCATTCATTTGACCGCAGGTATAGCGGCGGCCAATTTGCCCCCGAAATTCCCTGGTCCGGCCTCTCCCTGCTTGTCCGGGACGGCCCCGATATCGGTTCGCAACTTGACCAAATCCGACTTTCCGCACGCGGGATTGAGCGATGTCCAGTGGGCCCGGCTGACGGAGCTGGCGACCAGCCTGACCGCCGAGCAGTCGAACTGGGTCGGCGGCTACTTCTCCGGCTACGCCGCCGCCGCGCGGGCTCTCGCACTGGCCCAGCCGGCTGACCTTGCTGCGGTCGCGCCACCCCCCGCGCCGGCGGCCTCCCGCTCGCTGACGGTGCTCTATGCCAGCGAGACCGGCAACGGCATCGACCTCGCCGAAGCGGCGGCCGCGCATGCGGTGGCCCTCGGGCTCGCCGCGAAAGCGGTCGACGTCGCCGACTACAAGCCGGGGCAGCTAAGAGACGAGCAGGACCTGCTGATCGTCGCCAGCACGCATGGCGAGGGCGAGCCGCCGCAACCGGCGCTGGGCTTCTTCGAGTTCCTGCTGGGCCGCAAGGCGCCGCGGCTCGAGGGTGTCCGCTTCGCCGTGCTGGCGCTCGGCGACTCGACCTACGAGCACTTCTGCGGGGCGGGCAAGATTCTCGACCGCCGCTTCGAGGAACTGGGCGCGACCCGGCTGGAGCCGCGCATCGACTGCGACGTCGACCAGCTCAAGGCGGGCAGGGCCTGGGGGCAGGCGCTGCTGGATCGCCTCGCCGGCGAAGCGGTCCCCGGCAACGCACCCCCGGCCGCGACGCCGGCCATCCCGAATGCTCCGGCACCGGTTGTGCATGGCGAGGAGAGCCCGTTCCTCGCCGAAGTGCTGGAGAACACCGTCATCACCGGCCGCGGCTCCAGCAAGGAGACGCGCCACCTGGAGCTGCGCCTCGAGGGCTCCGGCATCACCTACGAGCCCGGCGACGCCCTCGGGGTGGTCGGCCGCAACGACCCGCGCGTGGTCGAGGAACTGCTCGGCGTGCTGCAACTGGCGGGCGACGCGCCCGTCGTGGTGGACGGCACGCCGCGCCGCCTCGCCGAGGCGCTGGAGCGCGACTTCGAGATCATGGCCGCGACCCCGCGCTTCCTCACCCACTGGTCCGAGCTGACCGGCGCCCCCGCCCTCCAGGCGCTGGCCGCGGGCGCCCGGGCCGCCGAGCGCACCGCGTGGCTCAAGGCCAACCACGTCGTCGACATCCTGCGGCAGTTTCCGCTCGCCGGCCTCGATGCCGGCACATTCCTCGGTGGGCTGCGCCGGCTGCAGCCGCGCTTCTACTCCATCGCCTCGAGCCAGGCGGCGCAGGACGGTGACGTTCACCTGACGGTCTCCACCGTGCGCTACGAACTCAATGGCAGCGAGCGTCGTGGGGTCGTGAGCGGCAGCCTCGGCGCGGTGGAGGAGGGCGCCACGCTGCCGGTCTTCGTCCGCCCCAACCCGCATGTCCGGCTGCCCGCCGACGAGGTGCCGATCATCATGATCGGCGCCGGCACCGGCGTGGCGCCGTACCGCGCCTTCGTGCAGGAGCGCGAGCGCCGCGAGGCCAGCGGCCGCTCCTGGCTGATCTTCGGCGACCGCAACTTCCGCAGCGATTTCCTCTACCAGGCCGAGTGGCAGGCGCACCAGAAGCCGGGCGGCGGGCTGTCGCTGATCGACGCGGTGTTCTCGCGCGATGGCAGCCGGAAGCGCTACGTGCAGGACCGGGTGCGCGAGCGTGCCAGCGAGATCTTCGCGTGGCTCGAGGACGGCGCCCACCTCTACGTCTGCGGCGACGCCGAGGGCATGGCGCCCGGCGTCCACCAGGCGCTGCTCGAGGTGGTGGCGCAGGCCGGGCAGCTCAATGCCGAGGCGGCCGGCGACTACGTGCGCGGGATGCAGAACGACGGCCGCTACCAGAGGGATGTCTACTGATGGCCGAGCCCGTTGACCGCAGCGCCGACCTGTCGCAGCCGCTCGACCGGCTCGGGCCGGACGAGACGCTGAAGCATACCAGCGACCAGCTGCGCGGCACCATCCGGCGCAGCCTTGCCGACGAGGTGACCTGGGCCGTCAGCGCCCCCGATACCAAGCTGCTGAAGTTCCAGGGCATCTACCAGCAGGACGACCGCGACGTGCGCGACGAGCGCCGCCGCCAGCGGCTCGAGCCGGCCTACCAGTTCATGGCCCGGGTGCGGCTGCCCGGCGGCGTCTGCACCCCGGCGCTGTGGCTGATGCTCGACCGGCTGGCGCGCCAGCACGGCCAGGCCACGCTGCGCCTGACCACGCGGCAGACCTTCCAGTTCCACTGGCTCTTGAAGCACAGCCTGAAGCCGGTGATGCAGGGGCTGCGCGACGTCGGCCTCGATACCGTGGCCGCCTGCGGCGACGATTCCCGCGGCGTCATGTGCGCGGTCAATCCCGAGCAGTCCGCGCTGCATGCCGAGCTCGCGGCGCTGGCGCGCGAGTCGAGCGATCGCGCCGTGCCGCGCATGCACGGCTCCCGCGAGATCTGGTACGACGAGGCGCGGCCCGTCGTCGAAGGGCCGGAGGAACCGTTCTACGGCACCACCTACATGCCGCGGAAGTTCAAGATCGGCTTCGTGCTGCCGCCCAGCAACGATATCGACGTCTACGCGCAGGACCTCGGCTACATCGCCATCGTCGAGGACGGGAAGCTGGTCGGCTTCAACGTCGCCATCGGCGGCGGCATGGGCCGGACCGACCGGGTACCGAGCACCTATCCGCGGCTCGCCAGCGTGGTCGGCTATGTCGCGAAGGAGCACGTGTTCGCCGTCAGCGAGGCGGTGATGGGGGTGCAGCGCGACTATGGCAACCGCGCCGACCGTGCCCGGGCGCGCTTCAAGTACACCATCGACGACAAGGGGCTCGGCTGGGTGACGGGCGAGATCGAGCGCCGCCTCCGCTTCGCCTTCGCGCCGGCGCGCCCCGTCAGCTTCATCGGCAACGGCGACGTGCCCGGCTGGAGCCGCGGCGAGGACGGCCGGCACCATTTCCTCGTCCAGGTCGCGAATGGCCGCCTCGATGCCGGCGAGGGGGGCGCGCTGGACGGGCTGCGCGCCATCGCCGAAAGCCACGGCGGCCACTTCCGGCTGACGCCGAACCAGAACGTCATCGTCGCCGACATCGCGCCGGAGGAGCGTCCACGGGTCGCCGCGCTGCTCGCCGAGTTCGGGCTCGACGGTGGACCGGCGAGCGGCCTGCGGCGCAACGCCATCGCCTGCGTGGCGCTGCCCACCTGCGGCCTCGCCATGGCCGAAAGCGAGCGCTACCTGCCGGGCCTGCTCGACCGGCTGGAGCCGCTGCTCGCCAGCCACGGCCTCACCGACGAGCCGATCACCATCCGGATGAGCGGCTGCCCCAATGGCTGCTCGCGCCCCTACATCGCCGAGATCGCGCTCACCGGCCGCGCCCCGGGCAAGTACAACCTCTATCTCGGCGGCGGCTTCCACGGCGAGCGGCTGGGGACGCTCTATCGCGAGAACATCGGCGAGCCGCAGATCCTCGAAATCCTCGGCGAGATGTTCGGCCGCTATGCCGCGGGCCGGCAGCCCGGCGAGCATTTCGGCGACTTCCTCCACCGCGCGGTGCTGCCCGCGTCGGCGCCTCCGGACACCGCTGCCGCATGAGCGACCGGCGTGCCCTCCAGCATCAGAAAGGCAAGAACATGAGCAAATTGAGCGACAGCCCCCTGGTCACCGCCGACTGGGTCAAGGCCCATCTCGACGATCCCAAGGTCCGCATCTTCGAGGTCAGCGTCGATCCGGGCGTCTACGCGGCGAGCCATGTCCCCGGCGCCGTCAACCTCGACTGGCATGTCGACCTCGTCGACACGGTCAACCGCGACATCGCCTCGCGGGAGAAGCTGCAGGACAAGCTGCGCGCCGCCGGCGTCGGGTCGGATACCACCATCGTCATCTATGGCGACCACAACAACTGGTTCGCCGCCTGGGGCGCCTGGGTGCTCGACGTCTACGGGCTCGGCCGGCAGGTGAAGCTGCTCGACGGCGGCCGCAAGCTGTGGGAAGCCCGCAAGCTGCCGGTCACCGCCGACGTGCCAGGCTTTTCGGCGTCGAACATCGCCCTCGGCGAGCGCAACGAGGCGCTGCGCGCCCGCCTCGTCGACGTGCTCGCCTTCGCGCGGGGCGAGGTCGCCGGCAAGCTGGTCGATATCCGTTCGCCCGACGAGTATGCCGGCCGCATCTTCGCGCCCGAGGGGGTGAAGGAGCTGTCGATCCGCGCCGGCCACGTGCCCGGTGCCGTGAACGTGCCGTGGGCGACCATCGTCAACGACGACGGCACCTTCAAGCCGGTCGACGAGATCCGCCGCATCTACGCCGACAAGGGCGTCGACGGCTCGCGGCCGGTGATCACCTATTGCCGCATCGGCGAGCGCTCGAGCCACTCCTGGTTCGCGCTCAAGCGCATCCTCGGCTACGACGTGCGCAACTATGACGGCTCGTGGACCGAATACGGCAACGCCGTCGGCGTCCCGGTCCAGAACGAGGCCGGCACCGTCTGGCTCGGCAAGTAACGAGGTCCGCGGGCCCATCGAGGCGCGGGCTGAATACCCCGCGCCTCGTATGCTAGCGGGACGCAGGGCGCATCGCGACCACGCCGTCCGTCCGCGCCCGCACCGCCGGTGCCGCGAGGCAGCTCGCGACCGTCTCGTAGCCGGGCGCGCCGGGGTAGGGCTGCACCCGGGTCGGCGGGCTGTGGTTGGCCGGGCAGAGGATGATCGCCTCGCGCGGTCCCGCCGCCGCGAGGTCGAGCAGCGCCGAGGAGCGGGTCATCAGGAACAGCGTCCGTTCGGGCACGCCCGGCCCGCGCAGGTAGGCACCCAGCGCCTCCTGCGTCGCCTGGTCGAGGCCTTGCTCGACCATGTCGACCACCACGGTCGCGAAGCCGTCGGCATGTAGCCCGGCCAGTAGCGCGATGAGCGCGTCCGAGGTCGCCGCGCCTTCGTCCGTCAGCCAGTCTACCGTCGCCTGCACCCGGGCCGCCAGTGCGGGGTCGGCCGCCATCGCGGCCCGCGCCGCGTCCGCATCGCGCTCCAGTCCGAGGAACCGCGCCCGGGGCAACACCTCGGCCAGCCGGGTGGCGAAGCGGGTCTTGCCGCTGCCCAGCGGCCCGACGATCCAGTTCACCGGCCGCACGTCCCTCAGCTCGAACCGCTCGCTGCCCCAGGGCCAGGGCAGCTCGAAGCTGACGAGCGGCGGCGCTTCCCGGCTGGTCAGCCGCACCAGCTCGGCCAGCGGCAGCGCCTTGCCGGCCGCGAGGTCCGCGCGGATGGCCCGCACCGTCTCGACCGCCGACCCGATCCGCTGCAGGTCCGTCTCCAGCGCTTTCTGATGCGCTGCGAGCGCCGGTTCGAGTCCGCTGCCATCGCCGCGCAGCAGCCGCTCCACCTGCGCCAGGCTCAGCCCCAGCGCACGCAGCGCCGCGATCTCGCCCAGCCGTGCCATTTCGGCCGGTCCGTAAGCCCGCCAGCCGGCCTGCGAGCGGACCGGCTGCACCAGCCCGCGCTGCTCGTAGAGGCGCAAGGCCTTGGGCGAGAGGCCGAGCCGGCTCGCGGCTTCGGCGGGACCGATGAACTGTTCGGATGACATGCGACTCGACCTCCACAGGTTGGACGCCCCCTCTATCGGCCCGGCCCCAGGGGCCGGGTCAAGGGCCCTGCCGCGAGGGGCGACGCGGGAATCCTCCCCCGCTGCGCGGTGGAGGATCCGGCCGACCTCGGCGGTTGCAGGGTTGCACTCGCCGCCTGCGGGTGCCACATAGCCACCGCCTAGCCGGTGCCACGGCGACGCGTCCCGGAGGAAACGGGGCGGGTCGGCCGCCGCACCAGAACCTCCTCCAGCCGGACGGTGCCCGATGGACTTCCACCCGATCGCAACGCTCACCCGCTTTGCCCTTGGGGATTTCCATGCCTGCCACCATCACCATTGCCAATCTCGGCTGGTCCGCGCCTGACGGCCGCGACCTCTTCCATCACCTCGACCTGAGCTTCGGCCCCGAGCGCACCGGCCTTGTCGGCCGCAACGGCGTCGGCAAGACCACGCTGCTGCGCCTCGTCGCCGGCGCGCTCATTCCGCAGAGCGGGAGCGTGACCGTCGACGGCCGCGTCGCCGTGCTCCGCCAGTCGGTCCGTCCCGGCCCTGACGAGACGGTCGCCGGCCTGTTCGGCGTCAGCGAGGCGCTCGCCCTCCTCGCCCGCGCCGAACGCGGCGAGGCGGACGCCGACGAGCTCACCAACGCCGACTGGACGCTCGAGGCCCGCATGGCCGCGGCGCTCGCCGAGCTCGGCCTCGAGGTCGCACCCGCTACGCCGCTCCTCGCCCTCTCCGGCGGGCAGGCGACCCGCGCCGCGCTCGCGGCGCTGGTCTTCGCCGAACCGGATTTCCTGCTGCTCGACGAGCCGACCAACAATCTCGACCGCGCCGGGCGCGAGGCGGTGATCGGCCTCCTGGCCCGTTGGAAGGCCGGCGCCGTGGTCGTCAGCCACGATCGCGAACTGCTCGATACGATGGATGCGATCGTCGAGCTCACCGCGCTGGGGGCGACCCGCTATGGCGGCAACTGGAGCCACTACCGCGAGCGCAAGGCGCTGGAACTCGCCGCCGCCCAGCATGACCTCGCCGACGCCGAGCGCCGCGTCGACGAGTCTCGTCGCACCGCGCAACTGGCGGCCGAGCGCCAGGCCCGTCGCGACAGCGCCGGGCGCAAGCTGGCGGCCAAGGGCGGCACGCCCAGGATCGTCCTCGGCGGCATGAAGGAGAACGCCGAGAACACCGGCGCCGCCAAGCGCCGCCTGGCCGAGCGCCAGGGCCTGGAAGCGGAGGGTGCGGCGAGCGCCGCCCGCCGGCGCATCGAGGTGCTGCAGCCGCTGACGGTCGATATTCCCGCCACCGGGCTCCCCAGCGGCAAGACCGTGCTGCGCCTCGACCGCGTGACTGCCGGCTACCGGCAGGACCGGCCGGTACTCCGTGACGTCTCCATGACCGTCATCGGCCCCGAGCGTGTCGCCGTCACCGGCCCCAACGGTGCCGGCAAGACCACCTTGCTCGCGCTGATCACCGGCGCGCTGCGGCCTGCCGCAGGTACCGCGGAGGTGATGACCGGCTTCGCCATGCTCGACCAGCGCGTCAGCCTGCTCGATCCGGCGCTGTCGATCGCCGACAACTTCGCGCGCCTCAATCCCGGCGCCGATCTCACCGCCTGCCGGGCGGCGCTGGCCCGCTTCATGTTCCGGGCCGACGCGGCCCTGCAGACCGTCGGGACGCTCAGCGGCGGCCAGCTGCTCCGCGCCGGGCTCGCCGCCGTGCTTGGGGCCAGCCCGCCACCGCTGCTCATCCTCGACGAGCCCACCAACCACCTCGACATCGACGCGATCGAGGCGGTGGAAGCGGGCCTCCGCGCCTATGACGGGGCACTGCTGGTAGTCAGCCACGACGAGCGGTTTCTCGAGGCGATCGGGGTCACGCGCCGCATCGCGCTGCGGCCTGTCGGCGGCTAGCCGGCAGCCGCGCCGTCTTCGGCGGCGCTTATGACCTCCATTGCAATTTCCTTTCCCGCCCCCCGCAGTGGTTATCGGGCGCTTAAGCAATCTCGCCTAACGCTTCCGCTCACGGCCCATTGGGCCGAGGGGGTTCGTGAAATGATATCGTTTGCACATTTGTCTATCGGCGCAAAGCTGACGCTGACCTCGGCCGTCGGCGGCGCCCTGATCGTCGCCTTGATGGTCAACCAGTGGTCCGGCAACCAGACCATTTCTTCGGCGATGACCTCGCTGGCCAATGAACAGCTGCTGCTCGACAGTATCGGCACTGCCGAGGACTCCGTCTCGCAGATGGAGATCGCCATCCGCAACGCCCGGCTGCAGGCGTCGCCCGAGGACGTGGACACCGCCGCCGCCGAGCTCGATGCGCAGCTGGCGCTGGCCAGCGCCGCGCTCGAGCGGGCCCTTCCCATCACCAGCGATCCGGCCGAGCTGGAGGGGATCGAGCAGGCGTTCACCGCCTATTCCGACGCCGCGCACGGCATGGTCCAACTGATCGTCGAGAACATGGCCATGGGCCAGGACTTCGCAGCCGAGGAGCAGTTCAAGCAGGAGCATATCGACCCGGCGCTCGAAACCGTCGCCGGTCTTGTCGATGCGGCCCAAGCCAAGTCGGTGGAGCGGACCGCCGAGGCGCAGGCGCGCGTCAACTCCACCATCGACAGCGTCGGCCTGCTCGGCGCCATCCTCGGCGTCGTCGCCCTCCTGGTGATGGCTGGTTCGGCGGTGTTCTCGCTGCGCAGCGTCGCCCGTCCGATCCGCTCGATGACCGACTCGATGCACAAGCTGTCGGCCGGTGACACCGAGGCCGAGATCCCGTTCCTCGACCGCAAGGACGAGGTCGGCCAGATCGCCGGCGCCGTGCAGATCTTCAAGGAAGGCCTGGTCCGCGCCGCGGCATTGCAGGCCGAGAAGGAGGCGACGCAGCGCCGCGCCGATGCCGGCGCCATGGCCATGGCCGAGCTGCAGGGCAAGATCGCCGAGGTGGTGACCGCCGGCGTGGCGGGCGACCTGTCGAAGCGCATCGACGCCGAGTTCGAGAACGCCGAGCTCAGCAGCCTCGCCGACGGCGTCAACCGCCTGATGGACACCATGGATCGCGGCGTCACCGAAACCGGCACCGTGCTCGCCGCCATGGCCACCACCGACCTCACGCACCGCGTCACCGGCTCGTACCAGGGGGCGTTCGCCCGGCTCAAGCACGACACCAACGCCGTGGCCGACAAGCTGAGCGAGATCGTCGGCCAGCTCCGGCAGACGTCGCGCGGCCTGAAGACCGCGACCGGCGAGATTCTCTCGGGCGCCAACGACCTTTCCGAGCGCACCACCAAGCAGGCGGCGACCATCGAGGAAACCTCCGCCACCATGGAGCAGCTCGCCGCCACCGTGCTGCAGAATGCCGAGCGGGCGCGGGAGGCAACCAGCGTCTCCGGCAACGTCACCCGCACTGCCGAAGAGGGCGGCAAGGTGATGGGCGAGGCGACCACCGCCATGGAGCGCATCACCCAGTCCTCGGCCAAGATCAGCAACATCATCGGCCTGATCGACGACATCGCCTTCCAGACCAACCTGCTGGCGCTGAACGCCTCG
>JBQCFF010000324.1:0-6675 GCA_051959485.1 Devosia sp.
GAGCTCGACGGCACCCAGGTGCAGGGCATGACCCTTGACCAGGCGGTCGCCAAGATGCGCGGCCAGGTCGGCACCAAGATCAAGGTCACCGTGGTGCGCGAAGGCGTCGAGAAGCCGCTCGACTTCGAGCTCACCCGCGACATCATCGCGACCCGCGCCGCCCGGCTGACCATGCAGGGCGAGATCGCCGTGGTCCGCCTCGCCCGCTTCTCCGAGCAGGCCTTCCCGGGCATCAAGAAGTCGATCGACGACGCCTACAAGCAGCTCGGCCACGCCCCCAAGGGCATCGTGCTCGACCTGCGCAACAACCCGGGCGGTCTCGTCGACCAGGCGGTCTACGTCTCCGACGCGTTCCTGCACCAGGGCTCGGTCGTCCTCACCCGCGGCCGCCTCGAATCCGAGAGCTCGCGCTACGACGCGCGGCCGGACGCGCTCGACGAGAAGATCAAGGACATCCCCATGGTGGTGCTGATCAATGGCGGCTCGGCCTCGGCGGCCGAGATCGTCGCCGGCGCCCTGCAGGACCACAAGCGCGCCACCCTGGTGGGCACGCGTTCGTTCGGCAAGGGCTCGGTGCAGTCGATCATTCCGCTCGGCGCGGACGGCGCCATGCGGCTGACCACCGCCCGCTACTACACGCCGAACAACCGCTCCATCCAGGCGGCCGGCATCCAGCCCGACATCACCATCACCCAGGACGTGCCCGACGAGTTCAAGGGCCGCGACGAGATCCTGGGCGAGGCGGCGCTGCCCGGCCAGATCGGCGGCGGCACCGAGGAGCAGGCGACTGTCGACTCGTCGGTCTATGTCCCGGCCGAGGCCGAGAAGGACAACCAGCTGCAGTTCGCCCTGAAGCTGATCAACGGCGAAGAGCACAACCCGGCCTATCCGCCCAAGCTCGACAGCGCGGCCAGTTAACGCTTCGTTACCGTCTCCATCGTCACACTGATCCCCTGCGGGGCGGCCGATTCGCCGCCCCGTCTGCTTTCGGGATTAGCCGGCATGTCCGATCTCAGCGCCCCGCTCAGCCGCCGCCGCACGCGGCTCCAGAAAGCGGCCGCCAGTCGCGCCCTCCGCCGGGTGCCGATCGCCCGCCCCGCCTTCGCCCTCCTCGGCCTGATCGGGGCCGGCGCCGTGGCCACCGTGCTGCTGGTCGATACCCCCGAGGGCGGCCGCCCGTCCGCCACCGTCGCCATCAACTCCACCGTCAACGGCAACGCCATCGCGGGCGCCGTCTCGACCGGCACGACCCTCCCCGCCACCATCACCGCCGACCCGGAGATGATCCCGGTGCCGGGCAGCGGCGCGAGCCCGGACGAGGCCGTCGAGCTGGCTTCGGCCGACCCTGCCGCCATCCTCCCCGACCTCGTCGAGGAAACCGAGTTCGGCCCCATCCCGCGCATCTCCTCGACCGGCGAGACGCCGTTCTCCGCCTATTCGCGTGCCCCGGATGCGGCGGCCACGGCCGGCAAGCCGCTGCTCGCCATCGTGGTCTCCGGCCTCGGCATCAACGCCAATGGCACGCTGGAGGCGATCGAGAAGCTGCCGGACGAGGTGACGCTCGCCTTCGCGCCCTACGGCAAGGGGCTGGATCGCAGCGTCGCCAGTGCCCGCTCCGGCGGCCATGAAGTGCTGCTCGAGGTGCCGCTCGAGCCCTTCGACTACCCCGACAACGATCCGGGCCCCGATACGCTGCTCACCGGCCAGCCGCCCCGCGACAACCTCGGCAAGCTGTTCCGCGTCATGAGCCGGTTCGGCGGCTATGTCGGGCTGCTCAACAACATGGGCGCCCGCTTCACCGCCTCGGGCGCCGATTTTGGCCCGATGATGGAGGAGCTGGGTGCCCGCGGGCTGGGCTATCTCGATGACGGCTCCTCCAACCGCTCGCTGGCCCCGCAGCTGGCGCGGGCGAACCGCGTGCCCTTCGCGCGGGTGGACGCCATGCTCGACACCAATCCCTCGCGCGCCGCCATCCTTGCCGGGCTCGAAGCCTTGGAGAGCAAGGCGAAGGACTCCGGCTCCGCCATCGGCATCGTCTCGGCGCTGCCGGTTTCCATCGAGGTGATCGCCGAATGGGCTCGCGGCCTGGCGGACAAGGGCATAGAGATCGTTCCCGCCAGTGCCTTGATGGGAAAAGACCATGGTTGACCGCGAGACGCTGCCCTACCGCGACTGCGTGGGCACCGCCATTTTCAACGCCGACGGCCTCGTGTTCATCGGCCGCCGCAAGCCGGAGGACGATCCCGAGGCCTCGGCCGAGCTCGGCGCGCCCTGGCAGATGCCGCAGGGCGGCATCGACAAGGGCGAGGCACCGCGCGACACCGCCTACCGCGAGCTGTACGAGGAGACCTCGATCAAGTCGGTCGAGCTCATCGCCGAGGCGCCCGAGTGGATCTACTACGACCTGCCCGACGCGGCGCTGGGCATTGCGCTCAAGGGCAAGTACCGCGGCCAGCGCCAGCGCTGGTTCGCCTTCCGCTGCTTGGGCGAGGAGCGCGAGATCAACGTCACCGAACCGGGTGGCGGCCGCTTCCCCGCCGAGTTCGACAGCTGGCGCTGGGAGCAGCTGGAGGCGCTGCCGGACCTCATCGTGCCGTTCAAGCGCGACGCCTACCTGCAGGTGATCGCGGCCTTCCGCGACATCCCGGGCCAGCTCCGCGGCTGACCGAGCGGGACGCACTGCTCTTCCTTCACCTGCGTCCTCCCGCTACAACGCCTGCATGAAGACCATCGGCCTTATCGGCGGCATGAGCTGGGAATCCACGGCCCACTACTATGCCATTCTCAACCGCGAGACGGCGGCCCGCCTCGGCGGTCTGCACTCCGCGCCGGTCATCGTCCACTCGGTCGATTTCGCGCCGATCGAGGCGATGCAGCGCGCCGGCAACTGGGACGGCGCCGGCGCCATCCTCGCCGACATCGCCCGCGCGCTGGAAGCGCAGGGGGCGGGGCTCGTCGGCCTCGCCACCAACACCATGCATATCTGCGCCCCGCAGATCGTCGCGGCGCTCAATGTGCCGTTCGTTCACATCGCGGCGCCTACGGCCGATGCGCTGCTGGCCGACGGCATCGGCAAGGTCGGCCTGCTCGGCACCCGCTTCACCATGGAGAAGCGCTTCTACATCGAGGGGCTGGAGGCGCGCGGGCTCGAGGTGCTGGTGCCCGATGTCGGCATCACCAACCTCAACGGCATCATCTACGAGGAGCTCTGCCTCGGCATCGTGCGCGAGGAGTCGCGCCGCATCTACGTCGACGCCATTGCTCGCCTGCAGGCGCGGGGCGCCGAGGCGGTGATCCTCGGCTGCACCGAGATCGGCATGCTGATCGACGACAGCGTCAGCCCGCTTCCCACCTACGACACCACCGATCTGCACGCCCGGGCCCTGGTCGCCGAGGCCCTGCGCTAGGGCTTCCACACGCCGGAAGACGAAGCGGCCGGTGATTGCTCACCGGCCGCTTTGCCTGCATTTGTGATGCCGATCAGAACTCGTTCCAGTCCTCGCTGATCGCGAGGTTGCCGGCGATGCGCGGCGCGACCCGGCGCTGCGGCCGCGCGGCCTGCGCCGGACTCGCTGCCTCGGCGACCGTGAACACGGCCACCACCTCGTCGAGCTCGTTGGCCTGCGCCTCGGTCTGCTCGATCGCCGCGTTGGTCTCTTCGACCAGCGCCGCGTTGTGCTGCGTCATTTCGTCGAGCGTGCGCACCGACGCCGTCATGTCGTCGATGGCCGAGGCCTGCTCGCGGCTCTTCTGCGCGATGCCCTGCAGCTGTGCGTGGTTGGTGCGCGCGCCCTCGAGCATCGCCTCCAGCTTGCGCGCCGCTTCGGCCACCAGCTTCGAGCCACCGGCCACCTCGACGCCCGACTGCTCGATCAGCACCTTCACCTCGCTCGAGGCTTCGGCCGCCGACTGCGCCAGCCGCCGCACCTCCACCGCGACCACGGCAAAGCCCTTGCCCGCCTCGCCGGCGCGCGCCGCTTCCACCGAAGCGTTGAGCGCCAGCAGGTTGGTCTGGAAGGCGATGTCGTCGATGAGCCCGATGATGTTGCTGATCTTGCCCGAAGACTGGGTGATCCGCTCCATCGCTTCGGTCGCCTGCTGCATCACCGCCCCGCCCTCTTCGGCGGTGCGGGAGACTTCGGCGGCGCTGCTGCTGGCCGACTCGGCCTGCCTGGCGTTGTCGGCGACGGTGCCGGCGAGCCGGGCCATGGTGCCCGCCGTCTCGGCGATCGTCGCCGCCTGCTTGGTGGTACGTTCGCTGAGGTCGTTGGCGCCCGACAGGATTTCCGCCGTCGCCGTCTTCAGCCCGCCTGAGGTGGCGCGCAGCTTGGTCACCACGTCGGTCAGCTGGTCGCCCACCGCGTTGGTATCGTCGCTGAGCCGCTTGAGGGCGCCCGAATAGTTGCCCTCCAGGCGCTTGGTCAGGTCGGCCCTGGCGAGGGCCGCCAGCACGGCGCCGGTTTCGGCGATCGAGCGGTCGACCGTCTCGAGCAGCTGGTTGACGCTGCTTGCCAGCGTCGCCAGGTTCTCGTCGGTATACTCGCCACTGACCCGGCGCGAGAAGTCGCCCTCGAGGGCGGCGCCCACGGTGTCGCTGATCTCCTCGTTCAGCGACGCCGCGGCATTGGCGCGCGCGGCCACCTGCTTGGCGCTGAGTTCGGCCTCGCCGGCCAGCAGGTCACGGTTCTTCAGCGCCTCGCGGAAGATCGCCAGCACCTTGGAGAGCGCGTTGATCTCGGTGACCGCGTGCCGGTCGTTGGTCTCGACCTCCAGGTCGCCTTCCGCCAGCCGGTTGAAGTCCTGGGTCATCTTCGAGAGCGGCGCGATCATAGTCAGCCGGCTCAGCACCACGGTGGCGACGACCAGCAGCAGGATCAGCCCCAGGCCGCCCCAGTTGATGAGCTGCGCCGTCTGTGCGTCGGTCGCCGTGCTGCCCAGCTGCGCCGCGTTCGCCGCCTCGATCGCGTCGGACACCAGCGCCATATCGGCTTCCAGTACCTCGAACGCGGCGTCGAAATCCGGCAGCGCCTTCTGCGCATCGATCATCTTCAGCCGGTTGACCATGTCGACCAGCGAGATCGCCGAGTTGATATAGGCGTCGAGCGGATCCTTCACCCCGTCCAGCGCCGCGCGCACGCTCTCCGGCACATCCAGCGTGGCCTGCTTGTCGATCGAGGCGCGGAACTCCTCGGCATACTCCTGCACCTTCGCCGCCGTCGCCTTCACCGTCGTGAAGTCGGCGCGCGAGCCGGCATAGAGGCTGCGCAGCACCACGCCGCGCATGCCGTCCAGCATCACGTCGGCGTTCATGTGGGCCCGCATCGAGGCCATCATCGTTTCGGCGCGGTGGCTCGAGCGCTCGAAATTGCCCGCCACGTAGAACCCGGCTCCCGCGATCAGCAGGCCCACGAGCACCAGCGACACGCACTGGATCAACACGAACGCACCAGCCCGCAGCGACCACGCTCGCTTGGGTGACGCTTTCCCCTCAACCTTCATTCTGAAGCTCCGCTGGCCAAGACTTCTGTCTGTTGTGGGCGGCCGGCCATACACATCCCCGGCGAGAAGGTGACGGCCTATCGTTAATGTCCGATTGATGGAGCCGGCGAAGCGCGGAAGTTTTCGCCGTGCGACGGCCGGAACTCGCCACCGCGGCCCGCCACAACCGAATCCCGGTCACGGGAGGGCCGCCACGTCGCCGCAAAAACAGATCGGGCGCCACGATGGGCGCCCGTTCGAATTCCAGCAGTCAGCGATCCGTCAGGGCGCGATGGCGCCGGCGTTCGAGGCATCGAGCAGCAGGTTGCGCCACGCGTCGATCTCGGCCTGGATACGCATCTCGTCGTCGGCGGTGCTGGCCGCTTCCTTGGCGGTCAGCCCGGCGGCGATCAGCGCCTCGATCTTGGCGCGGTCGAACTGCGCGATGTCCTCGGCCTCTTCGGCGAGCAGCGTCAGCCCTTCGGGCGACACGTCGGCGAAGCCGCCGCGCACGTAGTAGACATGCGCCACGTCGGCGCTGTTGGTCACCGTCACGAAGCCGGGCTTCAGCGTCGTCATCAGCGGCGCATGGTCGCCCATGACGGTGAAATAGCCATCGGTGCCCGGCACGGTGACCGACTTCACGGTCTCCGACAGCAGCAGCCGCTCGGGCGAGACGATTTCGAGTTTGACGCCTTCGGCCATGGTCCTGCCTCGTGAGATGTGGGCTCGCGAGACGCGCGAGCCCGATTGTCGTTGCTGCTGCCCTTAGGCCGCGGCGGCGAGCTTCTGCGCCTTCTTGACCGCATCCTCGATGGTGCCGACCATGTAGAAGGCCGCCTCGGGGAGATGGTCGTATTCACCGTCCACCAGGCCCTTGAAGCCCTTGATGGTGTCTTCGAGCTGCACGAACACGCCCGGCGTGCCGGTGAAGGCCTCGGCGACGTGGAACGGCTGGCTCATGAAGCGCTCGACCTTGCGGGCGCGGGCCACGGTCAGCTTGTCCTCTTCACTGAGCTCGTCCATGCCCAGGATGGCGATGATGTCCTGCAGCGCCTTGTAGCGCTGGAGGATCGCCTGCACCGAACGGGCGACGTTGTAGTGCTCTTCGCCGACGATGTTGGCCGAGAGCATGCGCGAGGTCGAGTCGAGCGGGTCCACCGCCGGGTAGATGCCCTTCTCGGAGATGGCGCGGTT
>JBQCFF010000325.1:0-2500 GCA_051959485.1 Devosia sp.
GTCGAATGTGACCGCGGGGGCACGCAGCGGCGCGTTGGCGACGGCTTGCCCGCAGCGACATCAGCCGCCATGTTCGCGCGCACCTGGGGGACTCATGGACCGCGACCTGCTCGAACGTTACTTCCACCACGCCGTCGCCGCCGCGCAGCCGGACCGTGTCATGGCCAGGCACCTGCCGGAGCCACCCCGCGGCCGCACCATCGTGGTCGGGGCCGGCAAGGCCTCGGCGCAGATGGCCCGGGCCTTCGAGCAGGCCTGGCCGGCATCGATCGACGATAGCCTCGTGGTCACCCGCTACGGCTATGGTGCGGCCTGCGAGCGCATCGAGATCGTCGAGGCCGCCCACCCGGTGCCCGACATGGCGGGCCAGCGCGCCGCCGGCCGCATGCTCGAGAAGCTGCGCGGGCTCGGCCCGGACGATCTCGTCGTGGCGCTCATTTCCGGCGGCGGCTCGGCGCTGCTGCCGCAGCCGGCCACGGGCCTCACGTTCGAGGACGAGCAGGCGGTCAACCAGGTCCTCCTGGCGTCCGGCGCGCCCATCGCGGTGATGAACCTGATCCGCAACCAGCTGAGCGCCATCAAGGGCGGCCGCCTCGCCGCGGCTGCCGCGCCCGCCCGTGTCGCCACCCTCATCGTCTCCGACATTCCCGGCGACGACCCCGCCCTCGTCGCCTCCGGCCCGACCGTGCCGATGGCGGCGACCCGCGCCGATGCCCGCAAGGCGGCCGAACTCTACCGGCTGTCCCTGCCGCCAGCGGCGGCCGCGCTCCTCGCCTCCGACGGCAATCCGGCGCCCGAGCCCGGGGACGCCCGGTTCGCCCGCAACACGGTAAGTATCATCGCCTCGGCCGCCCTGTCGCTCGAAGCGGCCGCCGCTGCCGCCGGTGCCGACGGCCTCCACCCGCACATCCTCTCCGATGCGATCGAGGGCGAAGCGCGCGACGTGGCGCTGGTGCATGCGGCCATGGCGCGCGAAATCGCGCTGCGCAACCGCCCGTTCGAGAAGCCGGCGCTGGTCCTTTCGGGCGGCGAAACGACCGTCACCATCCACGGGCAGGGCAGGGGCGGCCGCAACAGCGAGTTCCTGCTCGCCTTCGCCCTCGCCATCGAGGGAATGGACGGCATCACCGCGCTCGCCGCCGATACCGACGGCATCGACGGCATGGGCGACAATGCCGGCGCCTTCGCCGACGGCACCACCGCCTCCCGCCTCCGCGCCCGCGGCCTCGATCCCCGCGCGCTGCTCGCCAACAACGACGCCTACACCGCCTTCGAGGCCATCGGCGACCTGTTCGCCCCGGGCCCGACCGGCACCAACGTCAACGACTTCCGGGCCATCGTGGTGCGGTAGTCGCCCGAGCCTCGTCGCACGGCCGCCTGCCACCGAACCGATCCGCCCTCAGTCGCTCTTCCCTTGCGGCCCCACTTCCCCATAGATACGCGCCATCACGGAGGGCTCGCAGCACCATGGCCAAGCAGAAGATCGCCGTCGTCGGCATCGGCAAGATCGCGCAGGACCAGCACCTGCCGGTGATCGACAAAAGCCCGGATTTCGAGCTCGCCGCCTGCGTCTCGACCCGCGGCCTCGGCCATCGCGACGTGCCGGTGTTCAAGACCCCGGCCGAGCTCTACAAGGCCATGCCCGAGGTGAAGCTCGTCGCCATCTGCACGCCGCCCGGCGTCCGCCACGGCTATGTCCGCGAGGCGATCGACGCCGGCAAGGATGTGCTGCTCGAGAAGCCGCCGACCCCCACCATCACCGAGTTCGAGGACCTCGTCGCCCATGGCGAGAAGAAGGGCCGCGTCCTCTTCCAGACCTGGCACTCGCGCTACAACGCTGCCGTCGACGCCGCCCGCCTGATCCTCAAGCAGGAGGGCGTGGCCTCGGTCCGCATCGACTGGCGCGAGAGCGTCCGCAAGTGGCATCCCGGCCAGGAATGGGTGTGGCAGCCCGGCGGCTTCGGCGTCTTCGACCCCGGCATCAACGCGCTCTCGATCTTCACGAAGATCATGCCGTTCCCGGTCTTCGTCGAACAGGCGGTGCTGAAGTTTCCGGCCAACCGCCAGACCCCGGTCGACGCGGAGATCACCTTCAAGTCCACCCAGAAGCACCAGCCCAGCCTCACCGCCGGCTTCAACTGGCTCGAGGAGTCGGGCGAGATCTGGACTATCTCCATCACCACCCGCAGGGGCACGGGACTGAAGCTCGAGAAGGGCGGCACCGTCCTCCGGGTCAACGGCGCCGAAACCGTCGCCAACCCGTCGACGGAATACGAGGCGATCTACGAGCGCTTCGCCAAGCTGCTCAAGAAGGACAAGTCCGAGATGGACGGCAGCCCCCTCCGCCTCGTCGCCGACGCCTTCCTGCTCGCCGCCCGCGAAAACGTCGAAGACTTCCACTGGTAAGGAGCCCGATCCATGTACGAAACCTTCAACGGCTCGGCCCACCCACTGGCGCCAAAGGAAATCGCCATCACGGCGCTGCCCGACGACGAGCGCG
>JBQCFF010000326.1:0-4197 GCA_051959485.1 Devosia sp.
GCTCGGTGATCGGCGTGTCGACGACGCGCTCCGGTCCGAACTCCTGCAGCAGCCCCTGCGAGATCTTGTAGGCGCCCTGGTACTCGGCGACTTCCTCGCCCATCAGGAAGACGTCCTGGTCGCGGCGCATCTCCTCGGCCAACGCCTCGTTGAGCGCCTGGCGAACGGTCATCTCGACCATCTCGACGCCGGCCGGCAGGTCCGGGTCGGCAGCCGCCACGAACTTCGGCTGCGCCGGTCCCTTGGTCTCGTTGACCGTCGGCATCGACACCGGCGGCGTGCTGGCGTCGGGGCCGGGCTTCTCGCTTTCCTTGGCGCCGTCGGCGGCCTCGACGTTGCCGCTAGCCGGCACGGCTTCTAGGGTCTCGCCCTCACCCTGCACCTGCGCGATCGGCGCGTTCACCTTCACGCCCTCGGTACCCTCGGGCACCAGCAGCTTCACTACCTTGCCGCTGTCGACGCTCTCGACCTCCATGGTCGCCTTGTCGGTCTCGATCTCGGCCAGCACGTCACCGGGCTGCACCGTGTCGCCTTCCTTGACCAGCCATTTCGAGAGTTTCCCCTCCTCCATGGTCGGCGAGAGAGCAGGCATCAGAATCGTGGGCATCTATGGGTCTCCAACGGAGATCGAAAGGGGAAGCGCGGAGCCGATCAGGCGGGTGCGTAGATGTCGGTCCAGAGCTCCGACGCATCCGGCTCGGGGTCGGACGTCGCGAAGTCGGCCGCCTCGGTGACGATCGCGCGGATCTCGGTCTCCGTCTCCTTGAGGCTCTCCTCGGTCGCATACTTGCGATCGAGGATGCGGGCCTTGACCTGCTCGATCGGATCGCGCTCGGCGCGCATCGTCGCCACTTCGTCCTTGCTGCGGTACTTCGCCGGGTCGGACATGGAGTGGCCGCGGTAACGGTAGGTCAGCATCTCGAGGATGTAGGGCCCCTCGCCGGAGCGCGCATGGTCGATGGCGCGCTGGGCCGCGTCGTACACGAGCCGGATATCCATGCCGTCGACCTGCTCGCCGGGAATGTCGAAGCCCTCGCCGCGGCGCGACAGGTTCGGCTGGCCGGACGCCCGGTCCACCGAAGTGCCCATGCCGTAGCGGTTGTTCTCGATGATGTAGATCACCGGCAGCTTCCAGAGCTTCGCCATGTTGAAGCTCTCGTACACCTGGCCCTGGTTAGCCGCCCCGTCGCCGAAATAGCTGAGCGAGACGGTGCCTTCCTTCCGGTACTTGCTGGCAAACGCCAGGCCCGTCCCGAGCGGCACCTGCGCCCCGACGATGCCGTTACCGCCATAGAAGCGGTGCTCGTTGGAGAACATGTGCATCGAGCCGCCCTTGCCTTTCGACAGGCCGCCCTGCCGTCCGGTGAGCTCGGCCATCACGCCCTTGGGGTCCAGCCCCATCGCCAGCATGTGGCCGTGGTCGCGATAGCCGGTGATCTGGGCATCCTCGCCCTTCTTGGAGGCCATGGTGACGCCGGTCACCACCGCTTCCTGGCCGATATACAGGTGGCAGAAGCCGCCGATCAGGCCCATGCCGTACATCTGGCCGGCCTTCTCCTCGAAGCGGCGGATGAGCAGCATTTCGCGATACGCGGCGAGTTCCTGATCCTTGGTGAGTTCGGGGATATTGGACTGGGCCGGCTTGGCCGCCGCTTTACGCGCCATCAGCAACTGCTCCGGATTGTAGCCGCATTTTCTACATCGCGGCCGCTGGGGAGGAGCCGCGTATGGGCTGAGCTTAGCGCAACGATGGCAAAGTTGCGAATCCTGCGTTTGCGTGAAGAAACGCCGCTATCAGTCTATACCTCTTTCGATTTCACCGCTTAGCTGGTTTGTGGTTGATGTCGCGCCTGAACCAGAAAGCGGTTTACCTGTCGCAGGGTCGACCATGACCACGAAATCGTCCGGCTCGGACATCGACAGCAGCGCCCGCGCCCGTTCCGACACCAGGTCGGGGTCGAGGCTCGAGGATTTGAACAGCGAGATGCGGTGCCGGTAGGAATCGATCTCGGCTCCGAAGGCCGCCGATTGCGCCGCCAGTTCGTCGATCTCCCTTTCCAGCACGTCCTGGCTCTCGATGCCGAACTGGCCGGTAAAGTACGAGTAGCCGAGATAGCCCTGGAAGGCGACGAGCACCGCCGTGATGGCAAGGTGGCGCCAGAAGGGCGGACGTTTGAGGCGGGTGGACATGGCTTGGTCTCGCACAGCGACCCCAGCTTTATAGACAACGTCCGATTAACAGGCGGTTGTGAGATCAAGGGTTCGCTGGCGCAGGTTCCTAGAAGGGCCCTGCCCTCACTCCGCCACGCTAATCATCACCTTGCCGACCGCCAGCCCACTACCGATGCGGGCCAGCGCCTCGGCGCCGCGGGAGAGTGGGTACACGCCGTCGATGATCGGCCGGAGCGTGCCGGCGGCGCAGCGCTGCGCCAGTTCGAGGTTATCCGCCGGCGACGGCTTGTAGATCAGCAGGCCGAGCCGCTGTCGGCGGCCCCGACCGACGAATCCGCCCAGCGCCGCGACCTGCAGCAGGGTCGGTATCCTGCCGCCGATCACCACCAGCTCACCGCCATCCTTGAGGCTGGCCGCAAAACGCCCCGGCGAGTGCCGCGCCACCACGTCGACAACGAGGTCGTACTGCTGCCCGTCGGCGGTGAAGTCGGCTTCGCGATAGTCGATGAACCTGTCGGCGCCGAGGGCCAGCAGCGCTTCCCGCTTCTCGCCGCGATCCACAACCGTCACATGCGCCTGCATCGCCTTCGCCAGCTGCAGCGCGAACGTCCCGACCCCGCCGCCTGCGCCATTGAGCAGCACCGAGCTCGTCGCCCCGAGCGCGGTCCGCTTCCGCAGCCCCTGCAGCGCCAGCGCGCCCGCCTGCGGAATCGCTGCCGCGTCGATGAAGCCCAGGCCGTCCGGCATGCGCGCCAGCTCACCCGTCTTCGCTACCGCGTACTCGGCGAAGCCGCCCCACTTGCCCTCGGACAGGTCGCCGAAAACCGGGTCGCCCGGCCTGAATGCCGTGACCCCCTCGCCCACCGCCTCGACCACGCCGGCGATATCGGCGCCCAGCACCTTGTGCCGCGGCTTGAAAGGCCCCAGCACCCGTCCGAGCGGCGTCCCCGTCAACTGATCCCAGTCCCAGGAGTTCACCGAGGCGGCGTGCACCCGCACCAGCACCTCGTCGGCGCCGGGCTCGGGCCGCGGCACGTCAGCGAGCCGCAGCACCTGGTCTGGCGGGCCGTAGCGTTCGTAAACGAGGGCCCGCATCGCGACTCTCCCTTACGCGCCGCGGAGGATCGAGGTTCCGGCGTATTTCGCGGCCCCGCCCAGCTGCTCCTCGATGCGGATCAGCTGGTTGTACTTGGCCAGCCGGTCGGAGCGCGAAAGCGAGCCGGTCTTGATCTGCCCGCTGTTGCAGGCCACCGCGAGGTCGGCAATCGTCGAGTCCTCGGTCTCGCCCGAGCGGTGCGACATCACCGAGGTGTAGCCGGCCCGGTGCGCCGTATCGACCGCGTCGAGCGTCTCGCTGAGCGAGCCGATCTGGTTCACCTTCACCAGGATCGAGTTGGCGACGCCCATCTTGATGCCCGAGCGCAGCCGCTCGGTATTGGTGACGAACAGGTCATCGCCGACGAGCTGCACCTGCTTGCCGAGCAGCTCGGTCAGGACCTTCCAGCCCTCCCAGTCGTCCTCGGCCATGCCGTCTTCGATGGTGATGATCGGGAACTTCGACACCAGCCCGGCGAGGAACTGCGCGTTCTCCTCGGACGACAGCGACTTGCCCTCGCCCGTCATCTCGTAGCGGCCGCCCTTGAAGTACTCGGTCGAAGCGCAGTCGAGGCCCAGGTAGACGTCCTTGCCGGCCGCGTAGCCGGCCTTCTCGATCGACTTGACGATGTACTCGAGCGCCGCCTCGGCGGAGCTCAGGTTCGGCGCAAAGCCGCCCTCGTCGCCGACATTGGTGTTGTGGCCGTCGGCCGCGAGGCCCTTCTTCAGCGTGTGGAAGATCTCCGAGCCGATCTGCACCGCATGCGCGATCGATTCCGCCCCGACCGGCAGGATCATGAACTCCTGCATGTCGATCGGGTTGTCGGCATGCGCACCGCCGTTGATGATGTTCATCATCGGCACCGGCAGGACGTGGGCGTTCGGCCCGCCGACATACCGGTAGAGCGGCAGCGAGCTCGACTCCGCCGC
>JBQCFF010000327.1:0-3774 GCA_051959485.1 Devosia sp.
ATCGTCGTGCAGGTCACCGGCAACGAAGTGCCGATGCAGGCCGGCCGCGACGTCTGGTACCACGACCTGGCGCAGGGCGTTTCCACCGAATGTGCCCCCGAGCCGATGAACGCCGAAGATCCCCTGTTCATCCTCTACACCTCCGGCTCCACCGGCAAGCCGAAGGGCGTGCTGCACACCACCGGGGGCTACATCGTCTGGGTGTCGTTCACCCACGAGCGCACCTTCGACTACCGCGACGGCGACATCTACTGGTGCACCGCCGACGTGGGCTGGGTCACGGGCCACAGCTACATCGTCTATGGTCCGCTGGCGAACGGCGCGACGACGCTGATGTTCGAAGGCGTGCCGAGCTATCCGGACGCCGGCCGCTTCTGGCAGGTAGTCGAAAAGCACAACGTCAACATCTTCCACACCGCCCCGACCGCCATCCGGGCGTTGATGGGCGCGGGCACGGAGTTCGTCGACAAGTACGAGATGCCGTCGCTGCGCCTGCTCGGCTCGGTGGGCGAACCGATCAATCCGGAGGCCTGGCTGTGGTACCACAAGCACGTGGGCAAGGGCCGCTGCGAGATCGTCGATACCTGGTGGCAGACCGAGACCGGCGGCCACATGATCGCCCCGATGCCGGGCGCCATCCCGACCAAGCCGGGTTCGGCGACGAAGCCGTTCTTCGGCGTACAGCCGGTCGTGCTCTCCCCCGAGGGCAAGGTGCAGGAGCAGACCAAGGCCGAGGGGGTGCTCTGCATCGCCGACAGCTGGCCGGGGCAGATGCGCACCGTCTACGGCGACCATGAGCGGTTCGTGCAGACCTATTTCACCCAGTACAAGGGCTACTACTTCTCCGGCGACGGCTGCCGTCGCGACGAGGATGGCTATTACTGGATCACCGGACGCGTGGACGACGTGCTGAACGTCTCCGGCCACCGCATCGGCACCGCCGAGGTGGAGAGCGCTCTGGTCGCCCACCCGAAGGTCGCCGAGGCGGCGGTGGTCGGCTATCCGCACGACCTCAAGGGACAGGGCATCTACTGCTACGTCACGCTGATGGCGGGCGAGAACGGCGACGACGGGCTCAAGACGGAGCTGCGCAACTGGGTGCGCAGGGAGATCGGCCCCATCGCCTCGCCTGATCTGATCCAGTTCGCGCCGGGCCTGCCCAAGACCCGTTCCGGCAAGATCATGCGCCGCATCCTGCGCAAGATCGCGGAGAACGACTACGGCGCGCTGGGTGACACCACGACCCTTGCCGACCCCGGCGTCGTGACCGATCTGGTGGACAACCGGCAGAACCGCTGACCATCGAAACGGCTAGCCGAAGCGCGCTTCGGCGCGCGTAGCGGAGCAGGTTGGGCCGGAACGACGCCATTCCGCCCAACTCCTCCCGCATCATGCGGGCGTCCGTTCCTACCGAGTACCCTCCCGCATGCGTCTTTCCTCGATCCTCCTCGCGACGGCCCTGTCCCTCACGGCCGTCCCTGTTCTCGCGCAGTCCATCGAGGAAATGGCAGGCCAGATGATCGTCGTCGGATTCTCCGGCGACGATGCCTCGGACACCTCGGTCGAGAAGGTGACGCAGGAGATCGCGAGCTCCGGCATCGGCGGGGTGATGTACCTCAAGGTCAACGTGAAGAGCCGCGCGGCCGTCGAGGCGATGAACAAGGCGTTCCTCGCTGCGGCGCCGGATGGGCTCAAGCCGTTCATCACCATCGACCAGGAGGGTGGTTCGGTCGAGCGGCTAACCGAGGCGGTTGGCTTCGGCGAAATTCCGAGCGCCGAGACCATCGCTGGGGAATACAGCCCCGCCCAGGCCGAGGCGATCTACGACAAGGTCGCCGACGGCGTCGCCGCCTGGGGCTTCAACGTCAATTTCGCCCCGGTGGTCGACCTCAACGTCAACCCGCAGAACCAGGTGATCGCCAAGTTCGGCCGCGCCTTCTCGTCCAAGCCGGAGGAGGTCGCCGAGTATGCCGAGGCGGTGGTGGCGGCGCACCACAAGGCGGGGCTCATCACCGCGATCAAGCACTTCCCGGGCCATGGATCGTCCACGGCGGACAGTCACGAGGGCTACGTGGACATCACCAGGAGCTGGAGCGAGGACGAGCTGGCGCCCTACGCGAGGATGTTCAAGGACGGCTATGCCGACTTCGTCATGGTCGGCCACCTGATCAACCGCAACTTCTCCGACCAGCCGGCCAGTCTGGCACCCGAGTGGATCGACGGGGTGCTGCGCACCAAGCTCGGGTTCTCCGGGGTGGTGATCAGCGACGACCTCGAGATGGGTGCGATCCGTGAGCACTACGATCTCAAGGAAACCGTCACCCGGGCGGTGCGCGCCGGCACGGACGTGCTGCTCTTTTCCAACACGGCCAAGGCGCGCGACTCGCTCGCCGACGAAATCCGGGCCATCCTGGTAGCCGAGGCCGAGAGCGACCCGGCGTTCAAGGCCCGGATCGAAGAAAGCTACGGGCGCATCGTGGCGCTCAAGGCCCGCATCGGCGGCTGAACCGCGACAGAACCCTCGGCGACGATCGTTCGGTCGATCCGCCACATAGGGTCGTTTTCCCCAGCGAAGGCGGATGGCCCGTCAAAACCGTTCCGCCTCGGCGCCGCCATACGCTAAAGTGGCCGTCCGTCGAACGACAGAAGGATTGAGCGCATGATCGAAGAGGGCAGGGAGGTGCGGCGGGTGCGCGCGCTGTTCATCTCCGATGTGCACCTCGGCATGCGTCCGACCCGGATCGCGCAGCTCAACGACTTCCTGCGCTGGCACGACGCGGATACCATCTACCTCGTCGGCGACATCGTCGATGGCTGGCGGCTGGCGAAGAGCTGGCACTTGCCGGCCGAGTACCACCAGATGGTCGACCTCTTTCTCGAAAAGGCCCTCAGCGGCACCCGGATCGTGGTGCTGCCGGGGAATCACGACGAGTTCCTGCGCGAGTATCTCGGTACCTATTTCGGCGAGGTCGAGTTCGTCGACCGGACCGTCCATACGACCGCCCAGGGCAAGACCTACCTCGTCATCCATGGCGACCAGTTCGACGTGGTCGTCGCCCACGCCAAGTGGCTCGCCCATGTCGGCGACTGGGCCTATCGTTTCGCCTTGCGCGTCAACGTCGTGATCAACTGGGTGCGCCGACGCCTCGGCCTCACCTATTGGTCGCTCTCCGCCTGGGCCAAGCACAAGGTGAAGAACGCCGTGTCCGTCATCGGCCGCTTCGAGGAGGCGTTGACCCTCGCCGCGCGGGACACCGGCGTCGACGGCGTGATCTGCGGCCACATCCACTACGCCGACATGCACGACCGCATGGGCATCCACTACGTCAACACGGGCGACTGGGTCGAAAGCTGCACCGCGGTCGCCGAGACGCACGAGGGCGTGCTCGAGCTGCTCCGCTGGACCGAGACGCCGCTGCCGCGGAAGCCGCGCCGGCTACGCCTGCGGCGCGCTGCCGTTTCCGGCCGGTAGACCTTTGGCGTAACACGCTGTAACGCTCCGGCCGTTGATCTTTGTACGGCGGCCCGGCACTGTCCGCGCCGTGCGCGGATTCTCCCGCCCGGAGCACACCCAGCTATGTCGTCGGCTTCGTCCGTCGCGCGCGTCTCGCCGGAGCTGCGCGCCGCGATCTACCACTTCGCCGTGTTCGGAACGAACGGGGCGATCTCGGTTTATTTCGGCGTCTGGCTGGCGCTGCGCGGCATCGATCCCAACGAGATCGGGATCATCAACGCCGCGCCGGTGCTGCTGATGCTTGCCGTGAACCAGCTGGT
>JBQCFF010000328.1:0-3833 GCA_051959485.1 Devosia sp.
AGTGATGGTGGCCCTCGAGGCGTATGCGCCGGTCGAACGCAGTTCCGTCGCCGAGCAGCTGGCGCGGCGCCTGCTCGAGATGGTGCGCACCAAGGCCCTGAAGCCCGGCGACCAGCTGCCGCCCGAGCGCGAGCTCGCGACATACATGCAGGTGAGCCGGGCCAGCCTGCGCGAAGCGCTGCGCGGCCTGCAGATCCTCGGCGTCCTCAGGATGCGGCAGGGCGGCGGCATCTACGTCACCGCGCTCGAGGCCACCGACCTGCTCGGCCCGCTGCAGTTCCTCATCACCCTCGACAGCAAGAACCTCGGCTCCCTGCACGAGAGCCGGGCGATGATCGATGGCGCCATCGCGCGCCTCGCGGCAGAGCGGATATCCACGGCGCAACTGGCGAGCCTGCACAGGCTGGTCGAGGCCCAGGCGACGGTGCTCGGCGACCCGCTCGCCTTCCGCCTTGCCGATACCGAGTTCCACGAAACCATCGCCGCCGCGACCGGCAATCCGTTCCTCCTCACCGTGTCGCACTCCCTCTACGTGCTGGGCATGGAGTACCGCCGCGTCGCCGCCGGGACGCGCGGCGTGCTCGAGCGGTCGCTGGCGGAGCACCGCGCCATCGTCGCGGCGCTCGAGGCGCGCGACCCGGAAGCGACGGAGGCTGCCATGCAGGCGCACCTGCTCAGCGTCCATCAGTCGACCATCGAGGTGATGCGCTCAGGCGCGGAAGAACCCTGAGCCGCCTCGGCCCGCCCGCCTTTCACCCAACCGCAGCAGGAGCCACTGGATGCCCGAACGGATCGCCTTCCGCATGAAAGTCCACCCCGGCCGGATCGCCGAGTACAAGCAGCGGCACGACGAAATCTGGCCCGAGCTGGCCAAGGCGCTGCGCGACGCCGGCGTGTCGGACTATTCGATCTGGCACGATCCCGAGACGGATTACCTCTTCGCCACCCTGGTCAGGACCGACGACCACAAGATGGCCGAGCTGCCGCAGACGGACGCCAACAAGGCCTGGTGGAAGTTCATGGCCGACATCATGGACTACAACGACGACGGCACGCCGCACGTCGTCGACCTCAAGCAGGTGTTTCACCTGCCCTGAGGGCGCCAGCTTCCAGAACACGACGGAACCGGAATGAGGCGCCCGCTGCCCGGCGCCTCAACCCACGCCGATCCCATTTGGGTACGGCCCCTGGCACAGCTGGGGTCAGGGGGGCCTCGGGGCGCTGCCGGACCGCGCGTCAGCTCGGCTTTCGGACTACTGACAGGTTGAATTCCGGACCGGCGAGGGCGCGTTCGAGGCTCATCCACAGCGGGATCAACTGCTCCATGGCGCGGGCGGCGCTGATGTCGCCGAGGTCGAGGACGTCGGTCCAGCCGAAGCTGCGGAGGAAGGCGGTCACCTGCCGCTTGGCGTCGGGGTCGTTGCCGGCGACGAAGACGCTATGCTGCTGCTCGAGGCCGCTCGGCGCGAGCATCAGGTGGGCGCTGATGCTGTTGAGCGCCTTGACCACCCGCACATCGGGCAGGGCCGACTGGATCAGCTGGCCGACTGGCGTGCCGATCGGCTGGTCGACGGCGCTGTTGTAGTTGGCGATGTCGACGAGGATCTTGCCGGCCAGCCGGCACTGGCGGAGGTAGTCAAGGGCCGGTTCGCCGGGCAGGGCGTTGAACACCCATTCGCCGTGCGCGGCGGCTTCGGGGTAGGTGGCGATGCGGGCGCCGGTCTGGCGGGCGAAGGCCCCCGCCTTCTCGCTCCCGGGGTCGCGGGAACCGACGACGACGTCGTGGCCGGCCTTCACCATTTCGGTGCTGATTGCCGTGCCGACCTGGCCGGTACCGAGTACGCCGAGCTTCATGTCCTTGCTCCTCTGATCTGGGCAGCGCCTCCAGTCATTTGACCGATCCCGCGAGCAGGCCGGTCACGAGGTAGCGGTTGAGGAAGATCACCACCAGCGCCGGAATGGTGATGGCGATGGTACCGCTCGCGGTGATCAGGCCGTAATCGATGAAGTTCTTGGTCACGAACTCTGGGATCAGCACCGTCAGCGGCTTCGTCAGCGACGGCGAGAACACCAGGGGCACCAGGTACTGGCCCCAGGCGCCGAGAAAGGTGAGGATGGCGGCGGCGGTCAGGCCGGGCCCGACCAGCGGCAGCACGATGGAAAAGAAGATGCGGAGCCGGCTCGCCCCATCGAGCTGCGCCGCTTCCTCGAGCGAGATCGGCAGCGAGTCGAACACCGAGCGCATCAGCCACAGCGTCAGCGGCAGGTAGGCCGAGATGTAGATGAGCGTGATGCCCAGGTAGGTGTCTATCCACTTGAGCGCGATCATCAGCCGGTAGAGCGGGATCAGCACCGCGTAGCCGGGGATGGCGAGCGTCGCCACCACCACGAGGAAGACGACGCGCTTGCCGGGAAACTCGAGCCGCGCGAAGGCGTAGCCGCCGAGCGCCGCGATGGCGACGCAGCCGACCGTCGCCGCGAGCGAGGTGACGACGCTGTTGAACACGGCGCCGCGGAACTGCTCCCACACCAGCACCCCGCCGATGCGCTCGACATTGATGCCGAGGAGGCGAAGGAAGTGGTCGAAGCTGAAGTTCTGCGGGAAGAAGTGGATGGGTCGTGCCGAGAAATCCGCCGAGGGCGTGACCGAGCTGACCAGCGTCCAGTAGATCGGGCCGAGCGACCACAGCAGCAGCAGCGCGATGCCGACGAAGGTGACGATGCGTTGGACGGGGCCGGGCTGCATCACTCGAACCGGGTTGTGCGGTAGAAACGGAGCACGAAGACCAGCGAGACCAGCAGCGACACTGCCGTCAGCACCAGCGACAGCGCCATGCCGTAGGAAAAGCGGAGGTTCTGGAACGTCTCGAGGTAGATCTGCACGAGGATCGGGCGCGTCTCGACGCTGGCGCCGGCCAGCACCCAGGCCTCGTCGAAGATATTGAAGGCGGCGACGGTGGAGTTGGTCATCGCCACCGCAACGGCGCTGCCGATCAGCGGCAGGGTGATGGAAAAGAACATCTGCGGCCGGGTCGCGCCGTCGATATGCGCCGCCTCGTAGAGGTGCCGGGGGATCGACTGCATGGCGGCGAGCACGATGACGATGGTCAGCGGCAGCATGCGCCAGATATGGACAGTGATGACCGCCAGCATGGCGCTCGCCTTGTCGTTGAACCAGAGGTGGTTCTCGAACGGCAGGCCGAAGGCGACGAGGATGCCGTTGAGCAGGCCCGCGCCCGGCTGGTAGATGAAGAGCCAGATCACAGAATTGACGACGCCGGGCAGCGCCCAGGGCAGGATCACCGCCGCCAGCAGCCATTGCCGGCCGACCTTCACCTGGTTGATGAGCGCCGCGGCGAGGATGCCGACCACGGTTTCCACCGTCACCGCGATGGCGACGTAGACCAGCGTGTTGATCCAGGCGGTCGCGACATTGGCGTCGCCCAGCATGCGCGTGTAGTTGGCGGCGCCGATGAACGGGGTGCCAGCCTGCATCGGGTTGATCCGATGCAGGCTGTCCCACATGGTCTGGCCGAGCGGCACGAGCACCAGCGCCAGCATGGTCACGACGATCGGCGTGACCATGAGCAGGCCGAGCACCGCATCGCCCCTGGGGGCGGTGCGGCGGCCGGCGGCGTCGGCGCGGGTGGCCACCGCTGCGGTCATTGCTGCTTGGCCTGCTCGACGGCGGCAGCGATGTTGGCGACGGCCTGGTCGACCGTGATCTCACCCTTGGCGGCGCTGTTGAGGTTGGTGTTCACCGCGGTGGAGAATTCCGGGTACCAGGTAGGGGTGCCCTGCGGGAACAGCGCCTCGACATACTTGCTCTCTTC
>JBQCFF010000329.1:0-2281 GCA_051959485.1 Devosia sp.
GGTGGCGTCGCCGCCATCGTCGAGGATCATGTTGGGGGTGGTGCCGCCCGGCCAGTCCATCATCCGGTCGGTGTATTCCCAGTACTCCTCGAGCGTTTCGCCCTTTTCGGCGAACACCGAGATGCCGGCGGCGGCGATGGCCGCGGCGGCGTGGTCCTGGGTGGAGAAGATGTTGCAGCTGACCCAGCGCACCTCGGCGCCGAGCGCCACGAGGGTCTCGATCAGCACGGCGGTCTGGATGGTCATGTGCAGCGAGCCGGCGATGCGCGCGCCTTTGAGCGGCTGGGCGGCGGCATATTCCTCGCGGATCGCCATCAAGCCCGGCATCTCGATCTCCGCCATGCCGATTTCCTTGCGGCCGAACTCGGCCAGGCCGATGTCCTTGACGATGTAGTCGGTGTTGGCCATCGGCCTGCTCCGTCGGTTCTGGGGATGGTGCGCGCCTTATAGAGACGCGGCAGGGGCGCGGCAACACAGGACATAAAGAAAGCTTTATATCCCGCGCCGAGTCAAATGCCTCGGTAGCTTTGGTCGCCTGCTTCCGGGCGCGGCGATTCCATCGCCCGCGGTCGCCGACAACGCCGCCATTTTCTGTGGCTTCCCCGCAACGATTCGGATCGATTAACTTTTAGCGATCCCGGCAACGCTTCCCTCACCCTGTCGAAAAGTCAGCGAATCCAGGGCTTTCGCAGCGTTACGAGGGCCATTAACGTAATTTTTAGAACCTAACGTTCATGGTTAAGTAACGGTAAATTCCGGGTTCCATCCTCTCCTGCCCTCGGCTAGTTTGCCGGCAGGGAAACTGACCAAGCTGGTGCTGCCTTGGGGGGCGGTGTCGGGGGAAGGTAGGCAGATTGCGAGCCAGCTCGTTCGCACCGATAAAGCGCATGCTGTCGCATGCTTTGGTGTTCGCGACCGCGGTCCTGATGCTGCCGGTCGGCCTCGCTCCCGTCTCTGCGCAGGAAACCGTGCTCGACCAGGTGATCCCCCTGCCGCTGACCGCGGCAGTGAGCGAGAAGCGCCAGGAATTCTATTCCGCTACCCAGCCGAAGCTGACCGGCGAGCTGCTGCAGGCCTATGTCGACCGCCGCCAGCAACTCGCGCAGTTCGACGCCTTCGACGTTCCGGCCCCGGCCCCGGCGCTGACCGAGGAAGTGCTGATGGGTTACATCGCCCGCCGGCAGAACCAGGCCCTCGACGCGATCGAGGCGGCCGACCTCACACAGCGCCCGGCGCTCACCCCCGAGGTGCTCTCCGCCTACGCGTCGGCCGACTACGTGCCGACGATCAAGCGCGTAAAACTCGCCGAGGGCGAAAAGCACTGCCTGGCGCAGGCCATCTATCACGAGGCGCGCGGTGAATCGCGCGAGGGCCAGCTGGCCGTCGCCAACGTGATCATCAACCGCGCCTTCTCCAACAAGTACCCGACGACGATCTGCGGCGTGGTGTTCCAGAACGCCGACAAGGGCCGCTACAAGTGCCAGTTCACCTTCGCCTGCGACGGCCGCTCCGACCAGGGCACCGAGCGCACGGCCTGGAACCGCTCGGTCAAGCTGGCCGAAACCGCCTTCCATGAATTCCAGGCCGGCGAGCGACCCGGCGTGGTGCCGGATTCGGTGCTCTTCTACCACACCACCGCGGTCTCCCCCGGCTGGGGCAGCAAGTACAACCGCGTCGCCACCATCGGTTCGCACGTCTTCTATTCGAGCAACTGAGCCGCCGCAGCGCGATGGCAGACCTGGGTCTCTGGGTCTACATCGTGCGATGCGCCGACGGCTCGTACTATGTCGGCAGCACCAAGCAGGAGCCGGAGGCCCGCGTGTGGGAGCACAACGCGGGCTGGGACACGGCCGCCTACACCCATTCGCGTCGTCCGGTGACGCTGGTCTACTCCGAACGCTACGAGCGGCTGCTCGACGGGTTTGCGCGCGAGCGGCAGCTGAAGGGCTGGTCGCGAGCCAAGAAGCAGGCGCTGATCAAGCGGGACTGGGAGGAGCTGCAGCGGTTGTCGCGGACGGCGACCCCGCGGGATGATGCCTCAGCGGCCGCGGCAATCGAAGAGCCAGAACACCCCCCAGTCAGCCAGCCAACAGATCGGCCGAAGCGCCCCCCTGAACCCTCATCCTGAGCTTGTCGAAGGACGAGGGTTCACGCGCTGATAGTGCAGGTGCTGGAAATGACTTGAGGCGTCGGCGCAGGTCACCTCGTCCTTCGACAAGCTCAGGATGAGGTGACTGGAGGGTGGCGCTCGACAGGAGCGCAGGACCCAGCCAACAAATTG
>JBQCFF010000330.1:0-4645 GCA_051959485.1 Devosia sp.
ATCCGACGGCTTCGAGCGGAACAGCTCCAGGTTGCGCTGCACGTGGATCTCGAGCGCCTGCCCCACCTGCTGCCAGGTCTGGTCGAACAGCGCGTTGAGCGCCAGCGAGTCGCGGCAGTCGCGGACCGTGGCCAGCACGTAACAGCCGTTCAGCGCCGCCAGCAGCTGCTCGGAATCCACCCGGTCCGTCCCCGACGGGCGGCGGAGGGCGAGGTTGATCGAGGGGCCGACATCGCGCAGCTTCGGCTCCACCAGCTCCGACACCGTGGTGGTCAGCCCCGCCGCCACCGACGACCATCGGGACAGCCGGTTCAGCTCGACGAAGCCCATCACAGAGCGCATCAGCCGGTGGAAGCGGTCGATCGCCCGGCACACCATGTCGATATCGGCGAAGGCGCCGAACTGCTGCAGGGCCGGCACCTGCGCCTGGGCCTGCGAGAAGATCGCATCGACCAGCGGCCCGAAGCCGGCGCGCACGATCGCCTGCTCGGTGGCGCCGCCGGCCATGCGGATCACCGCCGCCATCAGCCGGCCGGGATGGCTCACCGGCCCCACGGCGCTTTGCAGCAGCAGCGCCGACACGACCGGGTCGTTGAGCGGCATCGACTGCAGCGCCTGCCCCAGCGCCGCCTCGTCGGTCATGGCGTTGGTGGCGCGGCCGAAGCTCTGCGCCTTCTCGAGCAGGTTGCGGCATTTCAGGGCATTCAGCAGCACCGGCAGCCGATTGTACGGGCCTTCGCCGCCCATCTGCATGATCAGCCGGCGCTCCGCCTCCGCGTCGGAGTACACCGCCCTGGCGGCCTCGCGGGCCCGCCCGATGATCTCCGGAATGACGAGGTCGAGCGCGGCGCGCGCCGCCGGATCGTCGGGCCCGAGGTCGAGCCGCATCAGGTCGGGCGCCAGGTCGCGCGACATCCAGGTCCACAGCGCCTGCGCATGGCTCTCCGCCACCGCGCCGTCGAAATCGAAGGCGGCGGGGTCGGGCACCAGCACCGCATCGATCAGGCCGTAGAACGGCCGGCCGACCGGCTCGCGCGCCCGTCGCGCGGGCGCCGCCTGCGGCTTGCTCTGGCTCGTGGAAACGTCGGGCATGGGTCCGTCGGGGCGAAAGGTGCCAATGGTCGGCTAGCCTAGCGCCCCGAGGTAAATAAAGCTTATCGGCGCTGCTGCGCGCCGCCGCTGCGTCAACCGGCGACGCTCCAGTTGCCGGTCGCGTCCTTGCAGGCGGTGCCCTGCTTGGTGAAGGCGGCGCCGGAGATGGTCACCACGTGGGTGAAGTTGCGGCAGCTGGTATTGTTCACCTGCACATACGGCCCAACGGTGACGCTGCCGGTGATGCCCGACTTGCCCCAGTTGCGCGGCGCGCCGGGGCGGCCGAAGTTCAGCGCGTTGATCTGCGCGCTGGCGGCCTCGGCGCGGTCGCCGCTCGACAGCTTGGCATAGGCGCCGGCGTCGATGAACGGACCGGCATCGCCCGCCGTCTGCGTGTTCACCGCCACCACGACCGGCTGCGCCGGCTCGAGCGAGGCCGGGGTCAGCGTCGGGGTCGGCTGGATCGGGGTGGGCTGCGCTGCCACGTCGTAGGTCGGGCTGCTGGAACAGCCGGCCAGCAGGATGACAGCGAAAAGCGGCGCGAAGCGAAGGGTCTGCTGCATTGAATCTCTATCAAAGGAGAAGGGCGGAACGGTACGCAACGGCCCTTGCCTTATTCCTTGCGTATGGATGCGAAACTGCGAAACCCCGCCACTTTCGCGGCGGGTAGCCGGAGCTCGGCCAACAGCCCGCCCAGCACCGACCGTTTCAATTGCAAGGACCCGCCGTAGACGTCAACCAGTTCCTTGACGATATCGAGCCCCAGGCCCGATCCGGGCGTCTTCTCGTCCAGCCTGACGCCGCGGCGCAACACTTCCACCGCCTCCGCCTCGGTCAGCCCCGGCCCGTCGTCGTCGATCTTGATCAGCAGGTTGGTGGTCGGCCCGGTGCGCTCCGCCACCACGGTGACGCCGATCGAGCTCTTCGCCCATTTGCAGGCATTGTCGAGCAGGTTGCCCGCCATTTCCTCGAGGTCGCTCTCGTCGCCGCGGAACCAGGGCAGCGACGCATCCGGCCGCACCATGGCGATGGTCACCCGCGGGTTCAGCTTCTGCATCACGCGGGTCAGCCGCAGCATCACGTGCGTCGCGTCTGCCCGCTTGCCCACCACGCTCGAGCGGGCGGCGAGCCGTGCCCGGTCGAGATAGGTCGACACCAGCTGGCTCATCTTCTCGGTTTCGGACGCCACCACCCGCGCCAGCGGGTCGTCGCGGTCGCCGGCCGCCTCGTTGCGCAGCACCGCGATCGGCGTCTTCAGCCCGTGCGCCAGGTTGCCCACCTGGTTGCGCGCCCGCTCGACGATCTGCGCGTTCGAGCGCAGCAGCTCGTTGATCTCGTCGCTGAGCGGCGCCAGTTCGGCCGGATAGGCCTGGGTGATCGAGGCCGACTCGCCCTCGCGCACCAGCTCCACCTCGCGCCGGAGCCGCCCCACCGGTCTGAGCGCGATGCGGGCCACGATGGTCGACATCACCGCCAGCATGATCGCCACCGCGCCGAGCACGATCAGCGTCTGCCCGCGGAACTCGTCGACCAGCTGCAGGATCTCGTCGAGCGAGCCCGTCACCATGATGTGCAGCGGCACGCCGTTCACCGTCACCAGCCGCTCGAGCACCCGGATCTTGATGCCGAACGGGTCGGTGACCACCGCCGATTTCGAGTTGCTGCCGTCGAACACGCCCGGCAGCGGGTCCAGCACCATGCCGACATAGGAGTTGGAGAAGTTGAGCAGTTCGCCCGCGTCGTTGCGGATGGCCCAGTACCAGCCCGACCCGGTGCGGTCGAAGCGCGGGTCGGCGACCCTGATCTCCTCGGACTTCGGCGTCGCGCTCAGCAGCGTCAGGTCGGTGAGGGTCTCGACCTGGAACTCCAGCGTCTCCTGCAGCGAGGTGTCGAGGGCCCGCGAATAGAGTTCGGTGAGCAGGAACGCCGTCGCCACCAGCGCCACGATCAGCCACACCGCCGACAGCAGGAACAGCGACGCCGCGATCGATCCCCGCCGCACATGCCCCGGCGCCGCCGGCTTCGGCACCCAACGCCGGACCGCCGCCTCGGCGCGGGCGGTCAGGCTGTCCCAGGCGGATTCGATGGCATCGGGAAGTTTCATGGCCGGATACTAGCGCAACCGCCGCCGGTCGCCAGCGCGGAGCCGCCACCTCGCGCCGGTCTGGAGCGAGAGCGTCGACTGCACGCCTTCTCCCCTTGCGGGAGAAGGTGCCCGCAGGGCGGATGAGGGGTCGTCGCAACGCGCGCTTTGCATGGCCGCGCCCCCCGCGCCTCAGTCTTCCGCGATCTGGTAGCCCAGGCCGCGCACCGTCTGGATGCAGTCCTCCGGCAGCTTTTTGCGCAGCCGGCCGACGAACACCTCGATGGTGTTGGAGTCCCGGTCGAAATCCTGGTCGTAGAGGTGCTCGGTCAGCTCGGTGCGCGAGATCACCTTGCCCTTGTGGTGCATCAGGTAGCTCAGCAGCCGCAGCTCGTGGCTGGTCAGCTTCACCGAGTGGCCGTCCACCGTCACCTTGCCGGCCTTCACGTCGAGCCGCACCGCGCCGGCGCTGATCTCGTTGCTCGCCTGCCCCGCCGCGCGGCGGACCAGCGCCCGCACCCGCGCCAGCACCTCTTCCATGTGGAAGGGCTTGGCCACGTAGTCGTCGGCGCCGGCATCGATGCCCTGCACCTTGTCGCTCCAGCGGTCGCGGGCGGTGAGCAGCAGCACCGGCATCTTCTTGCCGCCGCGGCGCCATTCCTCGAGCACCGACAGCCCGTCCATCTGCGGCAGGCCGATGTCGAGCACCACGGCGTCGTAGGGCTCGGTGTCGCCGAGGAAGTGCCCCTCCTCGCCGTCGAACGCCACGTCGACCACGTAGCCCGCTTCGGTCAGCGCGTCCTTCAGCTGACGGTTGAGATTGGCGTCGTCTTCAACGACCAGCACACGCATAGACAGGTCCCCTGTTGCCGCCGGCAGGTTTGCCGCGCGCCGCTGCCCCGGGCAAGTCGGCACGCGTGCTTGCCTGGCTCAAATCCTAGTGCGTCTCTTATTGCGCGGGCAAGGTCACCGGACGGCTTTCGCCCGAGGAATCCATGACGTTGACCCGCCACTGCCACTGCCCGTTGACCTCGCAGACCTGCGCCGCTGAGCTGATGATCTTGCCGTCCACGCCGGCCCGGGCCATCGCCTCGGACAGCTGGATCAGCTCGCCGGAATCGATCCGCTGCTGGATTTCCCGCCGGTCAAGGCAACGACCTTCCTGCGCCTGGGCCGGCCCGAGCCCTCCCAACAGCGCCCCCGCCACCACGGCGGCCGCCACCAAAGCTGCAATCACGTTTCTCATGCCCCGATATATGGGGACGGACGGCTGAATGCGGGATGAACGGGGAATGATCCGCCCGCCCATGCTTGCCCAGCGGCCGGCGTGTCAGATCGGCCCTCCCATCAGGGCTTTATTTTGGTCGGATCGCCTAACAAGTCGGGCCCATTAAACGACAGAACGGCCTCACGTTGCTCGTCGGTTAGCGTGGCAAGGAATCCCGTCATCTGCCGCCGCTTGCGCAAGGG
>JBQCFF010000331.1:0-4670 GCA_051959485.1 Devosia sp.
CAGGTGGAGCAGGCGATCGGCAGCGAGAACCTGGACGAGCTGTCGTCCCGCACCGGGCTCAGCCGGCAGGATCTGCTGCAGCGGCTGGCGACGGCGATTCCCGAGACGGTGGACCAGATGACGCCGGACGGTCGGATGCCCTCCGACGATCAGGCCCGGCAGTTCTTCGGCGCCTAGGCGTCGGCGAGCTGCTTGAGCTGGCCCTGCAGGTAGTGTCGAACCGCGCTGTCGGTCGCGAGACCGACGGCGAGGGTGAGCGCTTCGTAAGCCTCATCCTTGCGGTTGAGGCGCGCGAGAAGGTGGCCGCGCGCGGCCCAATAGGGCTGGTAATCGGACATTCTCTTGTCGCCAAATAGCGCGTCAAGCACGTCGATCGCGGCGTGTGGGCCATGAACTTCTGCCAGTGCGACGGCGCGGTTGAGAGTCACCACCGGGGAATGAGTCAGACGCTCGAGATGCTCGTAGAGGGCGAGGATCGCCGGCCAGGTGTTCGCCCCGGTCATCCGCCGCGCCGTATGCGCGGATTGGATCGCCGCCTCGAGCTGGTAGCGACCGGAGGGCCCGCCGCGGCTCGCCTCCTGCAATAGCTGCTCGGCGAGGCTCAGCATCGCCGCATCCCACAGGCCGGTATCCTGCTGATCGAGAGGTACGTAACCGCCGGCGGCGTCGCGGCGGGCCGGGCGCCGGGCTTCGGCATAGAGCATCAGCGCCAGCATGCCTTTGGCCTCGGGTTCCCCGGGCATCAGCGAGACCAGCAGCCGGCCGAGCCAGATCGCCTCGTCGGCCAGTTCCGGGGCGGCGTCGCCGACTTCGTTCCAGCCCTTGGTGTAGGCGGCGTAGATGGCGTCGAGCACCGCGTCGAGCCGCTCGGGCAGCTCCTCCTTCTCCGGGACGGAGAAGGGAATGCCGGCATCCTTGATGCGCGCCTTGGCGCGGACCAGTCGTTGCCCCATGGTGGCCGGCGGGACGAGGAAGGCGGCCGCGATATCGATGGCGGTAAGGCCGAGGATCGTCTGCAGGATCAGTGGCGCGCGCATGCCCCGTTCGATGGCTGGATGGGCGCAGGCGAACATCAGGGCGAGGCGACGGTCGGGGATAGTGCCGTCGGCACCTTCCAGTTCATCGGTGATTTCCTGGGCCATGAGCTGCAAATGCTCCTCGCCGGCACTGCGCGTCTGGCGGCGGCGCAAGGCGTCCGTCTGCCGCCGGCGGGCGACGGTGAGCAGCCAGGCATCGGGGTTGTCGGGGACGCCATCCTCCGGCCACATCCGCAGCGCCGCGGCGAAGGCCTCGCTGAGCGCGTCCTCGGCGCCCGCAACGTCGCGCGTCCTGGCGGCGAGAAAGGCAACGAGGCGGCCGTAGCTTTCGCGTGCGACCCGCTCGGCGGTGCGAGCCGCCTCGTTGCCCCTAGTCATTTCCAGCTGCCGGCCGCGGGCACGTGCAGCGGGCGGATCTCGATCGAGCCGAAGCGCGAGCTCGGGCAGCGCTTGGCCCAGGCGACGGCCTCTTCCAGCGTCGGCACGTCGACGAAGAAGTAGCCCGCGAACTGCTCCTTGGTGTCGGCATAGGGGCCGTCGAGCACGTCGGTCTTGTCGCCGGCGGTCCGGACGGTGGTGGCCTGCGCGGCCGGCTCGAGCCGTTCGCCCGAGGATGCGCCATCGGCCTTGCCGAGTGCCTCGTTGAAGGCAGCGTAATCCTGCCAGAGCTGCTTCTGGTCGGCGGCGGCCATGGCGGCTTCGTCGTGGTGGATCAGCATCATGTAGCGCATTGCGTAGCTCCCGTTGGTTGGCCGGGATGTTGTTTCGATCCCGATGCCACAATGACGCGACACGCGAGGGGATTTCGACCCGCCTCCGAAAGAATCTTCGAAGGCGGGCCGGAGTGGCTGGGTTACTGCGGGCGTGTCGGCCAGATCGGCCTGACCTCGATGGTGCCGAACTCGGCCGCCGGACAGTCCTTGGCCCACTGGATCGCCGCGTCGAGGTCGGGCACATCGATCACGTAGTAGCCGCCCAGTTGCTCCTGCGTTTCCGCGTAGGGTCCCGAGAGCACCACCGCCTTCTTGTCCCGCATCTTCACCGTCGTGGCGCTGTCGGTCGGCCGCAGGCGCTCGCCGCCGACATAGACGCCGGCCTTCGACATGGCGGTGTTGTAGGCCTGGTAGGCCGGGCTCATTCCGGTGTCGTCGACCGGTGCCGAGGCCATTTGCTTCTCGTCACCCATGATCAGCAGCATGTACTTCATCACTCGCTCTCCTGTTGAAGCGTGCCCGGATCCGATCCGGGCACGATTATGACCGGAGGGGTGGGAGGACTTCTACATTTCGTTGCGAGAAAATCAGAAGCCCGGGATCATGGCGCGGACCTCCACCGGTCCCCACTGGGCCGCGGGGCATTTCCTGGCCCAGTCCAGCGCCTCGGCCATGTCCCTCGCCTCGATGATGTAGAAGCCGCCGAACTGTTCGCGCGTCTCGGCGTAGGGACCGTCATGCACCTTGAGCTCGCCGCCCGGGTTGGTGAAACCCTCGCCGTCGAAATGGGCCGCCCCGCCCTCCATCATCACCGTCTTGGCATCGGTGGTGCGCGCCAGTGGCGAGGTCATCACGAAGGCTCCGGCCTTCTCGAGCGCCGCCTGGTAGGCGAACAGCGTATCCATCGCCTTCGCCATCTGGTCGGGCGGAATCGCCGCCCCGGCCTTCTCGTCGGCGTAGAGCATCAGCATGTAGCGCATCGCGGGTCTCCTTTTCCCATGCACCCTCGAAACAATGTCGCGCGAGGGAAAGGCATTTCGACAGGGGCGGGGAGATTTTCTGGGCTGACCAGCTACGGCGGGACCAGCGTGAGAGGATAGCCGCTCGGGCGCGGACGTTGACAGCGATCAGGACCGGCCCCGGCTTTGCCGGGGTGACAGCGTTTGTTGAAGCCTAGGTCCTCCCCCGCTTCGCGGTGGAGGAGCCCCGGTGGCCTCGGTGACTAGTCCAGCAGGCTCGAGACGCTCTGCTCGCTGGCGGTGCGGGCGATGGCTTCGCCCATCAGGGGGGCGATGGAGATGCGGCGGATGTTCTTGGCCGCCAGCGTGGCCTCGCTCGCGACGATCGAGTCGGTGATCACCAGCTCCTTGAGCTTGCTCGCCGCGATGCGCTCCGCGGCGCCCTCCGACAGCACGCCGTGGGTGATGTAGGCCGAAACCTCCGTCGCACCAGCTTTCAGCAGGGCCTCGGCCGCGTTCACCAGGGTGCCGCCCGAATCGACGATGTCGTCGATGAGCAGGCAGGAGTGGCCCGCCACCTCGCCGATGATGTTCATAACCTCCGACACGCCCGCCTTGGGGCGGCGCTTGTCGACGATGGCGAGATCGGCACCGATGCGCTGCGCGGTGGCGCGGGCGCGGGCGACGCCGCCCACGTCGGGCGACACGATCATCAGCTTGCCGCCGTTGTAGCGCTGCTGAATGTCGCGGACCATCACCGGGGCGCCATAGAGGTTGTCGGTGGGGATATCAAAGAACCCCTGGATCTGCGCCGCATGCAGATCGAGGGTCACGACGCGGTTCACGCCCGCTTCGGTGATCAGGTTGGCGACCAGCTTGGCCGAAATCGGCGTCCGGGAGGCCGATTTGCGATCCTGCCTGGCATAGCCGAAATAGGGGATCACGGCGGTGATGCGGCGGGCGGATGAGCGGCGGAGCGCGTCCGAGAGGATCAGCAGCTCCATCAGGTTGTCGTTGGCGGGGTAGGAAGTCGACTGGATGATGAAGACGTCCTCGCCGCGGACGTTCTCATGGATCTCGACGAAGATTTCCTTGTCGTTGAAGCGCTTGACCGTGCAGTCGGTCAGCGGCAGCTCTAGGTAGCCAGCGATGGCTTCGGCGAGGGCGAGGTTGGAATTGCCGGTGACCAGTTTCACGAGCGCCCTCCGGTTCTGGGCCGGGAGGGGAGGTCCCGGCTCCTCGTGCGCGGTTCCCTAGCCGAGCGAGGGCAGGGTGGCAATGCGACACATGACGGTGCGATGACGGAATCTCCGAAGATTTGCAATTTGCCGGATTGGGAATGCTGGTTCACAGGCCGCCGAGCCCGATCACCGACAGCTGTCGCCCGGTCGGGATACCCTTGTGGGTGGCCCAGCGGTGCGAGAAGTACTTCTTCGGCGCAGCGTAGGTGCAGAGCCTGAGGTCGTCGACAACGCCCACGCCGGCCTCGATCAGGTGGTCGAAGACGAAGCCCGGCAGGTCGAAATGCTCGCGCCCGCCCTCGGGCCTCGAAATGCGGTTCGCCGCGTCGCGGTGATGCTTCAGCAACTCGGCCGCCCAGTCGGGGCCGACCTCGTAGTTTTCGGCCGAGATGGTCGGGCCGATGGCGGCGACGATGCGGGCCGGGTCGGCGCCGAGCGACACCATGGCCTGCACCGTTGCTTCGGCGACACCGGAGACGGCACCGCGCCAGCCAGCGTGGGCGGCGCCGATGACCCCCGCCTCGACGTCGGCGAGCAGGATGGGCGTGCAGTCGGCGGTGAGGATGCCGAGCGCCGCGCCGCGGAGGTCGGTGACGATGGCGTCTGCTTCAGGGCGCGCGGCGACTGCAGCCGGATCGGTCAACACCACGACGCGGGCCGAGTGCACCTGCTTCACCTGCGCCAGCGCGTCAGGGGAGAAACCGAGGATGCCAGTGATCT
>JBQCFF010000332.1:0-2868 GCA_051959485.1 Devosia sp.
GCAGGACGCCGCGGTCGTCCGTGGCGCTGTTCGTTAATATCACGTCAAAGTCCCACGCCAAACGACTTTCCGCGAGCTCCACAGCATGATCCCGCCCCTTGTGCAGGATTGCCACGGTTTCCGGCCCGAAAAAGCGGTGGACGAGTGTGAAGAGTCCGGAAAGATCGGCCAGCGCGCGGGAGGTGATCAGGTCGAAAGATGTTTCACGTGAATCAATTTCCTCGACTCGCCCGGCATGCACCGTCGCCGGCAGCTGCAGCTCGCGGATCACCGTTCGCAGGAACGCCACCTTCTTGCCGACCGGCTCCACCAGCGTGAAGCGGGCGCCCGAGCCTTTCAGCGCAATGGCAAGCGGCAGGGCCGGCAACCCGCCGCCGCTCCCGACATCCAGGACGCTGGGTGACGGCCGTTCGATCAGCGGCAGGACTTGCAGCGAGTCGACGACGTGGCGTTCCCACAGGTCCTTTTCGGTTTCACGTGAAACAAGATTCTGTACGGCGTTCCACTTCCGCAGCAACGCAGCAAACGATTCCAGGTCGGCCCGCACCTCGGCCGCCGGCCGGGCAAACTGCGCCGCGTAGGTCTCCACTGCCGGCATCAACCGGCCTTGCGCATGCTGCCGCGCCGGACCACCGACAGGATCAGCGTGATCGCCGCCGGCGTCACCCCGTCGATCGCCTGCGCCTGGGCAATGGTGGCGGGCCGGTGGGTGGCGAGCTTCTGGCGGAGCTCGGCGGAAAGCCCCGGCAGCGCCGCGTAGTCCAGCCATTCGGGGATGTCGCGGCCTTCGTCACGGCGCATCGCGGCGATGTCGGCTTGCTGGCGCTCCAGGTAGACCGCATACTGCGCGTCGATCGTCACCTGCTCCAGAACGGGCGCGGGAAGGCCTGAAATTTCCGGCCAGAGCTTACCTAGGGCCTCCGCCGTCATGTCAGGGTATGATAGTAGATCGAAGGCAGTGCGGCGCTGGCCATCGGCGTTCACCTGTAGCCCGGCTCTGCGCGCTTCGCTGGGAGTAGCCTGCAGTGAATCCAACAACTTGCGGGCAGAGGACAGGGCCGCCTGCTTGCTGGCAAATCGCTCGGCGCGTTCCTCGCCAACCAGGCCCTTCGCTGCGGCGAGCTCCGTCAGCCGCTGGTCGGCGTTGTCGCTCCTCAGGTGCAGGCGGAACTCGGCCCGCGAGGTGAACATGCGATATGGTTCGCTGACACCGCGCGTCACCAGGTCGTCGACCATGACCCCCAGGTAGCTTTCGGTCCGCGACAGTACCATCGGCTCGGCCCCCCTGGCAGCGAGGCTGGCGTTCGCGCCGGCGAGCAGGCCCTGCGCGGCCGCTTCCTCGTAGCCGGTGGTGCCGTTGATCTGGCCGGCGAGATAAAGCCCCGGCAGCCGCTTCAGCTCCAGCGTCGACTTCAGCTCGCGCGGATCGACGTAATCGTACTCGATGGCGTAGCCGGGGCGAACGATGCGGACGCGCTCGAGCCCCGGCATGGAGGTGAGGAAGGCTTCCTGCACCTCGGCGGGCAGCGAGGTGGAGAGGCCGTTGGGGTAGATGGTGGGGTCGTCGAGGCCTTCGGGCTCGAGGAAGATCTGGTGGCTGTCGCGATCGGCGAAGCGGACGATCTTGTCCTCGATCGACGGGCAGTAGCGCGGGCCCCTGCTCTGGATGCGGCCGGAATACATGGCCGAACGATGGAGGTTCGCCGCGATGATGCGGTGCGTCTCGGCCGTGGTGTGGGTGATGAAGCAGCTGACCTGCGGCGTGGTGATTGCTTCCGTGAGGGTCGAGAACGGCTCCGGCACCTCGTCGCCGGGCTGCTCCTCAAGCACCGAGAAATCGATGGAGTTGCGGTCGAGCCGGGCCGGGGTGCCGGTCTTCAGCCGCCCGAGCCGCAGCCCCAGCGCCTCGAGGCGCACGGAGAGGCCGAGTACCGGCTTTTCGCCGACCCGGCCGGCCGGCACCGTCTCCTCGCCGCGATGGATCAGGCCGCGGAGAAAGGTACCGGTGGTCAGCACCACCGCCCGGGCGGTGAAGCGCCGCCCATCCAGCAGCACTGCTCCCGTGATGCGGCCGTCGCTCTCGATCAGGTCGTCGACCTCGCCTTCGATGACCGTGAGGTTCGGCTGCGCCAGCATGGCGGCCTGCATGGCCTCCTTGTAGAGCTTGCGGTCGGCCTGCGCGCGTGGCCCGCGGACGGCGGGGCCCTTGCGGCGGTTGAGCACCCGGAACTGGATGCCTGCCTGGTCGGCAACCCGGCCCATCAGCCCGTCCATGGCGTCGATCTCGCGCACCAGGTGACCCTTGCCGAGCCCGCCGATCGCCGGGTTGCAGCTCATTTCGCCGATGGTGGCGAACTTGTGGGTGATCAGGGCCGTCGGCACCCCGAGCCGGGCCGCGGCCGCCGCAGCCTCCGAGCCGGCGTGCCCGCCGCCCACGATGATGACGCCGAAATCGGTCATGGGTCTGATCCTTGAGAAGACGGCGGTTTAGGCCAAGGTTTCACGTGAATCAACCGGCCGCGGGGCAGGTGGACGTTCCACGTGAATCACGAAGCGGTCACTTGCCGATGCAGAAGGTGGAGAACAGCCGGTCGAGTACCGATTCCGCGTCCATCCGGCCGAGCAGCCGCTCGAGCGCGGCAGAGGCCCGGCGCAGGTCTTCGGCGGCGATCTCCGCCTCGCCCACACGGTCGGCTGCCGCCGACAGGGCCGCCTGCGCCTGCAGCAGCGCATTGCGGTCGCGTTCGTGGCTCACCAGCAGGTCCGCGGCGTTGACGCTACCGGCGCCCGAGGCTTCGTGGAGCAGCCGCAGCAGCTCCGGCACGCCCGCGCCCGTGGCGACGGAGACCGTGTGGTCGACACCGGCTA
>JBQCFF010000333.1:0-8588 GCA_051959485.1 Devosia sp.
GGGTGCTGCTGCTTGCCCCCTGAGGTCATCGACTGCCGGGGGCTGAAATGCCCCCTGCCCGTGCTGAAGCTCGAAAAGCGGATCGAAGCCGCCCCGCCCGGCACGGCCCTGCTGGTGCTCGCCACCGATCCGATGGCCAAGGTCGACATCCCCCTCTCCTGCCGCCAGCACGGCCACGCCTGCGCGGTGACGACCGACGGCGACGTGCTGCGCTTCGAGGTTCGCAGGACCTGAGCGGACGGCACCCTCCCAGCCTCCCCCAGTAAGGGGAGGGTGAAGAGGCGTTCGCTGACGCCGAGTGTTCCACAACGCAGCACCTCCCCCTTCATGGGGGAGGCTGGGAGGGGGCCGTCCGGCTCGCCCTACTCCGCCGTCGCCACCGCGGCCGGGGCCCAGCCGGGCCGGGCGCGCGGCAGCGGCACATCGACCAGCACGCCGAGGTCGGTGGCCGTATAGACCACGCCCTCGATCTCGTCGTTGAGGTAGCTCGGATGGCCCTTGAGGCCCATCGGGAAGGCCGCCTCGCGTTCGGCGCTATAGGTCTTGGCCTGCTTGCCGCAGATCTGGGCCCGCATGTTGACCGGCTCGGCGTCGAGGTTCTCGAGCGCCACGACACTCTTGCCGGTGCCGGCCACCGACCCCGCGAGGCCCTTCAGCACCAGCTCGGCCGCCATTTCGTTGCGCTCGCGGGCTGAGGCGCCCCCGAGGATCACGGCGAGCAGGTTGCGCCCGTCGCGCTGCACGGTGGCGACGATGTTGAGGCCCGAGGCACAGATATAGCCGGTCTTCATGCCGGTGGTGCCGGCGAAATGCTGCAGCAGCCCGTTATTGCTCTCGAGGCTGCGCTTGCCCAGCCGCACCTTCTCGGTGGAGAACATCTCGCTGTACTGCGGATAGTCGCGGTGAATGTAGAGCCCGAGCATGGCGAGGTCGCGCGCCGAGGTGACCTGTCCGTCGGCATGCAACCCGTTGGGATCGACGAAATGCGTGGCGGTGAGGCCCATGGCCTGCGCCATCTGGTTCATCTCGGCGACGAAGGCCTTCTCGCTGCCCGACACCGTCTCGCCGATCGCCACCGCGACGTCGTTCGCCGACTTGACGATCATCACGTAGAGCGCGTCGCGCAGCGTGATCGAGGAGCCGACCTTCAGCCCCGATTTCGCGGGCGCCTCGTTCCAGGCGTTCTGCGACACCTTGACCAGCGTGTCGAGGTTCACCCGGCCCGCCTTGATGGCGGCGAAGGTCATGTAGGCGGTCATCAGCTTGGTCAGCGAGGCCGGATGCCAAGGCTGCCCCGCCTCCTCGGCGAACAGCACCTCGCCGGTATCCATGTCGACCAGCAGGCGCGGGTTGGCCGTGGCCGGCCAGGTGGCCAGAATCGCGAGCATGGCAAGCAAGAGCGCGGCGAAGCGCCGACTGAACTGCGCGGACAAAGCGCCTCCGAAGGAAGGGAACTGCAGTTGCCTGCTTCTAGCAACGTAGCCCGCCGCGCTCAACGCCGGGAGGCCGCGGTCAAACGATTTTGAACCCGACCGGCCCCTTCAGGTGAGGTCCGGCAGGTTGCGTGCGCTCGACCAGCGGTGGAACAGCGTGCGCCGCGGCTCCGGCAGCGGCGCTTCCAGCAGTTCGATGGTCACCATGCCGTCGATGCGGAAGCTGCGGTAGTCGTTGCGCAGCGTGCACCAGGCGACCAGCGTCTGGTGACGGTCGAAATAGCCGAGCGCCACCGGCCAGATCGTGCGCTCGCTGAGCGCTCCGGATTTGTCGCGATAGCCGAGCCAGACCTGCCGCTCCTCCCGCAGCGCCCGCCGCAGCGTGCCGAGCAGGCGATCCTCCGGCGCCTCGCCGGAACGCGGAATGACGAACAGCCCGATCGATTCCATCTCGTCGCGCCGCCCTTTCGGCAGCACCGCGGCGATCTTCGCCGAGGCATCGCGTGCGGTGGCGGCCATCTCGCTGTCCGGGCCGTGGATCAGCCCGCGCAGGCCGAGCACCAGCGCCTCGAGTTCCTCGTCGGTGAACATCAGCGGCGGCAGGAAATGCTCGGCCCGCAGCTGGAAGCCGACGCCGGCCTCGCCGTCGATCGCCGCGCCCATCGACTTCAGCGTCGCTATGTCGCGATAGACCGAGCGCAGCGACACGCCCTGTTCCTCCGCCAGCGCCTGCCCGGTGACCGGCCGGCGCCGGCGGCGCAGCGCCTGCAGCAGTTCCAGCAGCCGTTCCGATCGCTTCGCCATTACCGCACCGCTGCTGACAAGATCGGGCGCCGGCGGCGGCTAGCTTCGCGCCATCGCCAAGCAAGGAGCACTGCAATGACCAGGATCGTCACCATCCTCACCGAAGGTTTCGCCGACTGGGAGACGACGCTGCTGAACGCCGTCGCCCGCGCTTACTACAAGGTGGAGACCAGCTACGCGACCCCCGGCGGCACGCCGGTCACCTCATCGGGCGGCCTCCGCGTGACGCCGGACCTCGCCGCCGAGGCCGTGCAGCCTGACGAATACGACGCGGTGATCGTCTGCGGCGGCACCGCGTGGCGGTCGGACAATCCGCCCGATGTCGCGCCGCTGCTGCGGCAGACCAGGGACGCCGGGGCCCTGCTCGGGCTCATCTGCGATGCCACCTGGGCTGCTGCCAGGGCCGGCATCCTCGATGACGTGCGCCACACCTCCAACGGCGCCGGCTACCTCGACCCCACCGGCTACGCCGGCAAGGGGCTCTACCGCGACACTCCCGCGGCGGTCACCGACCACCGCATCGTTACCGCCGCCGGCACCAGCCCGGTGGCCTTCATGTCGGCCGTGCTGGAGGGGCTCGGGCTCGGCCGGGACGAACTCGACTACTATGTCGGGCTGCACGCCGCGCAGTACCACGCCGCCTGACGTCTCATCGGCGCCCTCGTGCTACACCAGCGGCGGCACCATCGGATAGCGGTCGGTCGGCCGGGTGGCCGTTTCGAGGTCGAGCTCCTGCTCCTGCCTGAACTCGCGCCAGCCCTCGCGCTCGTACGCGGCGCGGTGGCCCGCGATATCGGCGCCGCTGGCGTGGCGCAGGATCGCCGCGGCCGCTTCGGCATGCGCCTCGTCGACGCGGGCCGAGACGATGGCGCCGCCGCGCCGGACGCTCTCGGCCATGACATGCGCATCGGGTTCGGGGACGCCTGCCCGGGTCAGCGCTCCGACAAGGCCACCCGTCGCTGCCCCGACACCGGCGCCCGCCATCGCGCCGACCGCCGTGGCGAACAGCCAGCCGCCCGCCACCACCGGCCCCAGCCCCGGGATGGCGACGATGCCGAGGCCCGCCAGCAGCCCGCCGGCGGCCCCGAGGCCGGCGCCGATCTCGGCGCCCGTCGTCGCGCCATCGCCGATCTCGTCGGGCGCAACGTCATCGGCGGTGCGGGAGACGAGGCTGATATCGGCCCGCTGGATGCCGGCCTCGTGCAGCGCATGCACCGCCTCGCGCGCATGCTCGTAGGTGTCGAACAATCCGGTAATCGTCTGCATCGTGACCTCCATCCGGCGCACATCCCGCGCCCACCAGAGTCAACGGCAGAGGGTTGGCCGGCGTTCCGCTCAGGCGCCGAGCCAGAGCCGCATCAGGTACACGGCGACCACGCCGCCGGCCATCGCGGCGAACAGGTTGCGCGTGCCGACATAGATGATCGCCACCGCGGCGGCAGCCACCGTCTCGGCCGGCAGGAAGGCATCGGCGAGGCTCCGCCCCGGCGCCACGGCGAGCACCGCCGGCGCCACCAGCGAGGCCAGCACGGCGCCCGGCACGTGCTTCATCCAGTTGGCAACGAAGCCCTGCGCCGGCAGCCGGTTGGCGAGCAAGAGGCCCGCGGCGCGGATGGCGTAGGTGACGGCCGCCATGCCGACAATGGTGAGCAGCGCCTCAAGCGACATCGCGCCTTGTCCTCCACTGGTCCGCCAGCGCCCCGGCGAGGCTGCCGACAATGCCGCCGACGATGATGTACCACTTGCCCTCGACCGTGCCCGCCGTCGCCAGCGCCGCGAGGGCGCCGACCAGCCACGGCACCACGTCGCCGCGACCCTTCCACATGCCGAGCAGCAGCGCGATGAAGGTGGCGGTGAAGGCGAAATCGAGGCCGTACTTCACCGGGTCGTCGATGAACGCACCGAGCACGCGCCCGAGCAGCGTCGAGCCGGTCCAGGCCAGCCAGCTGAGCACGCCCGTGCCGGCGAGGAAGGCGACGCTGCCGCCGCCCTTGCGCATCTCCGCCATGGTCATCGCCCACTGCTCGTCGGAGACGAAGAACATCGCCCCCAGCGCCTTGGGCAGCGACAGGTGCGCCACCAGCGGCCGCAGCGTCGCCGACATCAGCAGCATCCTGAGGTTGACGATGGCCGTGGCGACGATGATGGCGAGGATCGGCAGGCTGCCGGGCGTCCAGCTGTCGAGCGCCACGAACTGGCTGGCGCCGGCGAACACCAGCCCGCTCATCAGCAGCACCTCGAGCACGCTGAGCCCCTTCTGGCCGGCGAGCACGCCCCACACCAGCCCATAGCTGGCGATAGAGATGGCGACCGGAATGAACAGGGTGACGCCGAGCCAGAACTGGCTGCGGGCGGAAGACAGGGGACGATCCATGGCCGCGGACACTAGCCGATCCGTCGCGGCAGCAGCCATGACATTTGGCGATCATCCCCATCATGAGCATTGATCGTTAGGGTGCTAACTGCCCGTTGACCGGACCGCCGCCGCCGCGTATTGGAGGCGCCCGCGCGCCAGCTCCTCTCCGTGCCCAGACCCGCCAGCATCCTTCTTCGGGGTGTGAAGTGGCCCGATCGGCAGCCCCCTATCGGCTTCCAGCGTTATCGGGGTCGGTGCCGCAGCACTCAGGGATACGGACAAGATCATGAACGACCTCTCGCGCCCGCTCTGGCAGCGCTTCCTCGTCTTCCTCCTGCCGTTGATGCTCAGCAACATCCTGCAGAGCCTCTCGGGCACCATCAACAGCGTGTTCATCGGCCAGATGATCGGCACGCACGCGCTCGCCGCCATTTCCACCTTCTTCCCGATCATGATCTTCCTGATCAGTTTCGTGATCGGCCTGGCCTCGGGCTCGGCCATCCTGATCGGCCAGGCGTGGGGCGCCCGCAACCTGCAGAAGATCAAGCAGGTGACCGGCACCACGCTCACCGTCGGCTTCCTGATGGGCTGCGTCGTGGCGGTGTTCGGCACCACCTTCGCCCGCGAGCTGATGGGCGTGCTCGGCGCGCCGCCCGAAGTCATCGACGTCTCGGCCGGCTATGGCCGCATCGTGCTCGCCGGCATGCCGGGCTTCTTCATCTTCCTGCTCGTCACCTCGATGCTGCGCGGTGTCGGCGATACGGTCACGCCGCTGTTCTCGCTGATGCTGTCGATCGTCGTCGGCCTGTTCGTCACCCCGGCGCTGATCCAGGGCTGGTTCGGCCTGCCCCAGCTCGGCGTCAACGCCGCGGCCGTAGCCTTCATCGCCGGTTTCCTGGTGGTGCTGGTATTCCTCTTTTTCCGGCTGAACGCCATCAAGAGCCCCATGGCGCCCGATGCCGAGCTGTTCCGCTACCTGCGCGTCGACTTCAAGCTGCTGGGCCTGATCCTGAAGCTCGGCATCCCGGCCGGCATCGGCATGGTGGTGTCGTCGGTTTCGGCGATCGTCATCGTCGGCATCGTCAACCGCTTCGGCGTCGATGCCACGGCCGCCTACGGCGCGGTGAACCAGGTGCTGAGCTATATCCAGTTCCCGGCCATGTCGATCTCGATCGCCGCCTCGATCTTCGCGGCCCAGTCGATCGGCGCCCGCCGCTTCGACGAGGTGGAGCGCGTCACCCGCACTGCCCTGCTGATGAACATGATCATCACCGGCACGCTGGTCGCCATCGCCTATATCGGCTCGGAGTACCTGGTGCGCGCCTTCATCACCGACGAGTCGGTGGTGCAGGTTGCCGAGCGGCTGCTGCATATCGTGCTGTGGAGCTGCATCGTCTTCGGCTGGGCCACCACCTTCTCCGCCGTGATGCGCGCCTCGGGCGACGTGTGGATTCCGATGGCGCTGTCGCTGGCGGCGATCATCTGCGTCGAAATCCCGGCCGCACTCTACCTCAGCACGGTGTTCGGCCTCGACGGCGTGTGGATCGGCTACTGCATGAGCTTCTCGGCCCAGCTCGTCTTCCAGGGCGCCTACTACCTCGGCTTCTGGCGCAAGAAGGAAATCCGCGCCCTGGTCTAGGCAATCACCGCCGCCCCAAGTTCGCCTTCTCCCCTTGCGGGAGAAGGTGGCGGCAGCCGGATGAGGGGTCGTCGACTGCAACACGACGGCTCGACCGGGCGCAATGCTCCAGTCGCCCACCCCTCATCCGCCCTGCGGGCACCTTCTCCCGCAAGGGGAGAAGGGGCGCCTCACCTCGCCGCCGCGCGCGATGCTTACGTTACGGGATGTGCCACGCTCTGCTCGACCCGAATCACCGCCGCCGCAAGCTCGCCTTCTCCCCTTGCGGGAGAAGGTGGCGGCAGCCGGATGAGGGGTGGGCGACTGCAACACAACGCCCGTCACGTCTACCGGATGTGCTCTTCCATCCACGCCACGGCGAACGCCACCACCCCTTCGGCCGGGACGAGCACCGAGCTCGCCTGGCCGACGGTGCCCCGCGTCCCCTCGCCCGTCGCAAGGAACGCCTCGACGATGGTGGCGAAATAATCGTCCGGCTGCCCGTCCGGCGGATCGGAGGTGTCGAACTCCTCGAACCGGCGCCACACCTTCTCGCCATCCACCAGGATCGGCGACTCGTAGCGCCTGATCCGCTTGTCCGGGAAATCGGCGACGTGCTCGGCGTGGTGCAGCAGCGTCATGGTATCGAGCGGCGCGCCCAGCATCAGCACCTTGCCCCTGGCCTCGACCAGCTTGCCGAGCGGTGATTGCGGCCCGTAGCCGTAGTCGAGCGCATGGTCGGCCGTGAACCACGCCGCCCGGCCGCCGATCGCCGCCACCGAGGCGCCGGGATTGCCGCTGCGCAACGCGCCTGGCGTCGTCCGCAGCAGCTCGGGCCAGAAGCCGTTGTCGCGTATGGCGCGCGAGCGCAGCGGGTCGAAGGCGGGGATGTGGTCGCGCGCCGCCGGGTCGTCGCGGACCTCGTCCTCGAGCTGCCAGTCGGTATAGCCGAGGATCGTGCCGTCGGGCCCCACCACGTCGCGCAACGCGTCGAGGATGGTATCCGCACCGCCGATCACCGGACCGACCCGCCGCAGCGCGGCATGCACCAGCACCGCGTCACCCGGCTCGAGGCCGAGGGCGCGAAGGTCGGTGGCGAGGCTCTGGCGGGTTGCCCGCACCTTATCGCGCGGCACCGGCGTAGCGGCGCTCCGGCGGATGGCTCTTCTCGGCGGCGGCCTCGTCATAGGCGCGCCGGGCGATGCTCACGTCGTGCTGGTGCTCGGCGGCCCAGTTCCACAGCGCATCGAGCGGCTCGGTCAGCGTACGCCCCAGCTCGGTCAGCTGGTACTCCACCCGCGGCGGAATCTCCGGATAGACCGTGCGGGTGACGAGCCCGTCACGCTCCAGGTTGCGCAGGGTGAGGGTGAGCATGCGCTGCGAGATGCCGCCGATGGCGTTCCGCAGCTCGTTGAAGCGCATCGTCTTGCGGGTCAGGTACCCGACGATCATCACGCTCCACTTGTCGCCGATGCGATTGAGGATATCGCCCATGGCGTTGCAGGTTTCGACCTTTTCCGGTGAACCGAGAACCATCGGAACTGCCTTTCCGTGATCAGTATTGCTACCCAATATAGGCACGGTTACCGAAAGGTACTAGGGGGCAAAATCGCATGCGCTCAGACGAAGCGCACCGCCCCGATATGCGGCAGGTTGCGGTTGCGCTGCGCGTAGTCGATGCCGTAGCCGACGACGAAGCGATCCTCGATCTCGAAGCCGATCCACTTCGCCTTCACCTCCACCTCGCGCCGCGACGGCTTGTCGAGCAGCGCGCAGACCTCGATCCGCCGCGGGTGGCGCGTGTTCAGGATGTCGAGCACGTGCCGAAGCGTGTAGCCGGTGTCGACGATGTCCTCGACCACCAGCACGTCGCGCCCCTGGATCTCGCCGCGCAGGTCCTTGAGGATGCGCACCTCGCGGCTGCTTTCCGTCGAGTTGCCGTAGGACGAGACCTCGAGGAAATCCACCTCGACCGGCAGGTCGAGCTCGCGCACCAGGTCGGCGATGAAGATGAAGCTGCCGCGCAGCAGGCCGACCACCACCAGCTTGTCGGTGTCGGCATAATGCTCGGCGATCTCGCGCGCCAGGCCCTCGACCCGCGCCGCGATGGACTTGGCCGAGATCATCTCGTCGATCACGTAGGGCTTGTCGCTCATTTCGCCGAACCTCCTGCTGCGAGCGCCGCTGCGGCGGCTTCGACCGCGCCGCCGCCATGCGGAATGCCCAGCGCCTGCATCCCCGCCTCCATCGTCGCCAGCGTGCCCAGCACCATGTGGGCATTGACGTGTCCCATGTGCGCGACGCGCAAGAAGTCGTCATAGGCCGGCTCGCCGGGCATCGCCATGCCGAGCCCGATCCCCAGCGTCACCCCCGCCTC